>NZ_JANFNV010000030.1:0-50741 GCF_024436075.1 Aeromonas sp. JL9
GAGTGCCCACACAGATTGCTTGATTCAAATTGTTAAAGAGCGTCACGCTTGTCGCGTTGAGGAGGCGCATATTACGCTTCTCACTTCGAAAGTCAAGCGATTGTTTTCGCTTTTCTTTCGGCGCCCACTTCGCTAGGAAGCTGGCTCATCAGTTTGGCGTGTTCCGCCGTGCTGGTAGGGGCGCATTATAGGGAGCGGCGCCGGGATGACAAGGGCTTTTTGCAAAAATGCGTTCGTTTGCTGAAAAAGCGAACTGAACGCCCCAAAACAACCCCTTGGCATCTCTTTTACGCCGCTTTTTTGCTCAATTCTTCGCTTTGTGCCCGAATATAGTTGACCCAGGTGGTTGCCTTCTGCTGCCAGTTATCCTGTTGCTGTAGCTCACGGGCTAGTTCCAGCGCCTGGGCATACTGCTCCTTATTAAGGTGTGCCTGCACCAGCAACGCTTTGGCACGATTGCCTTGCTCGCCTTTTACCGACTTGATGGCGGCGAGCTGGGTCATGGCAGCATCTGTCTTGCCCTGTTGCAGCAGCAGTTCGGCGGCGCGCATGGCGGCTTTGGGCTGACCGTGCTGGTTGGCTAGCTGCTGCCAGCTATCGACCGCTTGTGACCACTCCCGGGCACCTTCCCACAATTGGGCAAGCAGTTGGCGGTTTTCAGCACTTTGCTTCATCTGTCCCTTGGCCATGGCCGCTTCCAGCAGACGGGCACCACGATAAGGCAGCCCTTGCCAGGCATAGAGACGGATCAGCTGATTGCGGGCTGACGCGTCATCCATCAGTTTTCTGTCGATGGCAGTCTGCAGCAATGCCAACGCCTGATCGCCACGTTTGGCGGAGAGGTTGAGCGACACCGCCTGCTGCCACCATTTGCTCTCTTTGGGTTCGTGGCTGATCAACTCTGCCGCCTGATCGGCCGCCACGCCATAACGTTGCTGAGCGGTGAGGGCGGATAGGCGAATAATGGCGGCCTGCTTCTGCCAACCCTTCTTCAACAACTGTTCGCTCTGGCTGGCAGCATCACCATACTGTTTGTTGTGGTAATAGAGGCCGGCCAGACGCAGGCGCAGCCCATCGTCTTGTTTGAGTGCAAGTGCCGCCTTGTAGCTGGCGATGGCGCCAGACCAGTTGGATTGCTGGGCCTGAATATCGCCGCGCAGTCGCAGCAGCTGGAGCTGTTGTTGCTCGGGCCACTCTTTATAGGCAAGAGCCTGTTCGACATAACGGCTCGCCTGGGCGGTCTGTTGCAGATTGGCCGCCAGCGAGGCTTGCAACTGCGCCAGCCAGGCACGCTCGGCATCGCTATTTGGCTTGAGGCCGGACGCCTTGCTCTGGGCTTGTTGCCACTGACCGGACTGATAGAGCTTCATCACGGGTTCAAGCTGACGGGAGAAGTGAGGACTGACCTCCATCGCCAGACAGGCTTGGCCGACCAGGGCCAGCAGACAGATCCAGATCCGCAACATAGTTATGACTCCAGTTTGAATTTTAGCGTGATGACTTGCACCAGCTTGTCGGTAGCGCCCGGTCTCGGCTGATAGCGCCACTTGTTGATCGCCTGAATGGCCGCCCGCTCGAACTGACGCTTGGGCTTGGCCTCGACCACTTCCACATCCTGCACGCCACCTTCAGCATTCACGCTAAAGCGCAGGGTGACGAATCCTTCGATCCCTGACTGCTGGGCACGATAGGGGTAGACCGGCTCGATCCGTTGCAGCGGCATCAGCATGTCACCTGCGCCGATACCCGCTCCCTGCTGCTGGCCGTGGTAGTTGCCACTCAATACCGGTGCGGTACTGGTCGCCACTCCGGGGGCATAGACCTGCACCGCGCTGAGGCTGGAGACCAGATCCAGACTCGGCTCAACGGCCGCCAAGGGGGCCGCGGCAGGCATCGGCAGCGGTGTCGAGGCCAATGCAGCGGGAGGCTCTGGCAGAGGCTCGGGCTCCTGCGGCACTGGACGCTCGCGTACCTGCACCTCGGTCACCTCGTTCTGCATATTGATGACGATGGGCTTCTGTTCGCTCGCCACCTTCTCGCCCCGGGGCGGTTCAACCAGCGTGGCCATAAACAGCAGGATGCCCAGACTGAGGGCAATCCCCAGCCCCAGGCTCATCAGCTTGTATTTCATTTCGGCGCCACCGCCACGGCGATATTGGCGATACCCGCCGCCTTGGCCTCATCCATCACCCGCACCACCTTGCCATGGGGCACTCGCTCGTCGGCCTGGATCACCAGGCTGGCATCGGGCTGCTCCGCCAGCAGACGGGCGATGGTGGCCTGTACCCGCTCCACATCGATCTGCTTGCGGTCGAGGAAGATCTGACCCTGAGCCCCGATCGCCAGCATGATGCTGGAAGATTTCTGCGCCTTGGCCTGACTGGCCTGGGGTCTGTGTACCTCGAGCCCGGCTTCGCGCACGAAGGAGGTGGTGACAATAAAGAAGATCAGCATGATGAACACGATATCCAGCATGGGGGTCATGTCGATCTGTACTTCATCACGCTGGCGTTTGGATTGCCGTCTCATTGCATTACCTTCTCTTCTCGCAGGCCGTCCCGGGTCTTGGCCAGCGCACGCTTGGCCTGACTCTCGAGCCGACTGAGTAACAACACACCGGATAGCGCCACCACCATGCCTGCCATGGTGGGGATGGTGGCGCGGGAGATCCCGCCCGCCATGCTCTCCGGGTTAAAGCGGTTGGCCGCAGCCAACGCATCGAATACGCCGATCATGCCGGTCACTGTGCCCAGCAACCCCAGCATGGGGCAGAGCACCACCAGGGTGCGGATGAAGATCAGATGACGGTTCAGTTCCAACTCTGCCTGCGCCAGCCAGCGGCTGCGGATCGCCCGGGCGTGCCAGCTGTGGCGCTCGCTGCGGGCCTGCCAGCGGCCAAGCAGCTGTTGCTGCAAGGGACCGAAACCCAGATTGAGGTAGAGCAGCCGCTCGATCATCAAAATCCACATCAGCACCAGCAGGGCCAGAATGACCCAGAGCACAGGGCCGCCACGGCCCATGAAACTCTGCAGCTGTTGCCAGATGTCGAGCATCATGCTGCTCGCTCCATCCCGCCGTTATTGCTCTCGGCGCGCTCGGCCAAAATACCGGCTACCTGCTGCTCCAGTACATTGGAGAGCTCGGTGAAGCGCGATTGCAGCAGGCTGTGGGCCAGGATCAGCGGAATGGCCGCAACCAGACCCTGTACCGTGGTAACCAGCGCCATGGAGATGCCGCCAGCCATGATCTTGGGATCGCCGGTACCAAACTGGGTGATGGCCTGGAAGGTGCCGATCATCCCGGTTACGGTACCGAGCAGACCCAGCATGGGGGCGATGGCCGCGATCACCTTGACCATGCCGATGCCGCGCTCCATGCGAGGAGTCTCCTGCAGGATCGCCTCATCAAGACGCAGCTCGAGGGTCTCCATGCTCAGCTCGGGGTGTTTGTCTGCCACCGTCAGCACCCGGCCGAGGGCGTTGTCGGCGTGATACTCGCCGCTCTTGAGCTGGCGGCGCACCCGACCCAGTTCGCGGGAGAGGCTCCACAGCCGTACCGCCGCAATCCCCAAGCCGATGGCGGCCAACAGCACGATAATGGCGCCGACCTGACCACCTTGTTGTACCTGCTGCCAGAAGGTGGGCGCCTGTGCCAGCATCGCCAGCAGAGTGCCATGAGAAGGATCCAGCGGCAGCGCTTCCCCTTCCTGACCCTGATAAGCCGCAACGGCAGAGAGCACGCTACCGGGCAGACCCAGTACCGGGCTCAAGCCTTCGGCGGTCGGTTGCAGGAAGCCTTCGCTCCCCAGCAGGGCAAAACTGCCAACCCGGGTCAGCGACTGCTCGCTGGCAGCCCCCTGGGCATCGAGCACCTTGCCGTTGAACTGGGCAATCCGGCCAGATTCGCGGATCTCCTGCAGCAGCGTGGCGGGCAGCAGGGCGAGAGCGGCACGATCCGGTACCTGTTTATCCTGTGCCATGGCTTTCAGCGGGGCGAGACGCTCCGGGTACTGGCCCTCGACGGCGGATTCGCTCAGCAGCTTGACCGCATCGCTGGCGCCCTGACGGGTGACCGCGAAGATCTCGTTCATGTCGCCGGAGGCTTGCTCCCACTGGGCGTTAAGCTCGACCAGCTGCTTCTCGTTGCTGGCGAACTTGCCAGCCAGCTCCTTGCTCAGGCGCTGGGCCTCGGCCAGTCTGGCGCGGGCAGTGCCGAGCTCCTTGGCAACGGTCGCCAGATCTTGCTGAGCCTGCTGTTCACGAGCCTGTTCCTGCTGTTGCCACTCATCGGCGACAGCGGCGTTGGTCCCGCAGGAGAGGGCAATAAGGAGGGGGAACCACTTCATGGTGACTCTCATGATTGGGCCTCCTGACTGCGGCTGACAGAGAGGGGGACATTGAGCAACTGGGGAACTTTCTTGTCGGCGGCCACATCCATCGCCTCAGCGATAGGGGAGAGCCACTGGCTGTCGAGGGCTTGCCACTGCTTCGCCTCGGCAGACCAGCGCCATGCCTGACTGCGATCGGCCGTCATCGCCAGCAGGGAGACCCGACCCAGCGCCAGCACATCGACCCGACGCGGAGCACCATCCAGCTCCAGCTCGGCGGAATAGCTGTCCATCCTGCTGCCGTACTCGGCTTCAATCTGATAGGCCTGCAGCAGCTGACGGAATTTCTCTGCCTCGCTAACGTCTGCACGGGCCAGGGTCGCTTTCAACTGTTCAACCCGCGCCAGCCGATCTTCCTTGCGCAGCGGGATGTCGTTTTGCACCAGCTGTTCCAGATCTGCCTGCATCTGCAACATCAGCGGGATCAAGCCCTGACGGGTCTCTTGCACCGCTTCCAGCTGCTGACTCAATTTACCCAGCTCATTTTGCTGATCGGCCACCAGAGATTGCATGTAGCGGTTGTAGGCTTCGAGGTCGCGCAGTTGCAGCTGGGCATTTTGCAGCTCCAGTCGTGCGGCAACGGCGGCATCGGCGGCTTTTTCCACCCGCTGCTGGGAGGCTTTCCCGGCAGCTATGCTGTTCTTGAGGGCGGGAGCAACCAGCTCATCCCCGATGGCAGCAAAGTGGACTGACAGTGGCAGCAGGGCCACACCCCATAATTTGTTCATTGAAATACATCTTACTAATGATAACTATTATCATTATCTCAAATGCGGGGCGGACTGGCAACGAGAGGATTTTCTTGGCCTTTATGCACAAAAACAGGATAATTTTTAGACACGCACGGAATAAGTGGCGCCAATAGCCACCGCACAAATATAAATAACGAGAAAAAATCTTTTCGATCAGTGTGATAGAGATCGAAAAAGGAGAAAGTCATGCTCAACGATGCGATCTGGGAACATATCGACAAGTTCACCAAGGCAACAAAAACCAGCGATATCCAGCAACAACTGGAACGCTTCAGTCATCAAATGGGCTTTGATTACTTCCGGCTGTTGATTATTTTCCCCATCAGCATGCAGAAATCCCACGTGGCACTGTTCAACAACTGTCCGACCAGCTGGTTTGACGCCTACAGCGAAAACCAGTATCTGACCCAGGATCCGGTGGTCTATCTGGGGCTGAAACAGACCCAGCCTATCTTCTGGAACAAACTCGACTGCGACTCGCCCTGGCTGCCCAGCGCCAGCCGCGATGTGATGAATCTGGCTGCCGATTTCGGGGTGCGCAACGGCGTATCCTTCCCGCTCCACACCCCGCAGGGGGAGCACGGTATCCTCTCATTCATCACCAAGGAGAAGTCCAACTCTGATCTGATGTTTGAAAACGTTCCCTTGCTGTCATTCTGCGCCAGCTACATCTTCAACTCCGCACTGCAACTGATCAAAATCCGGCCTGACCTGATGAAGTACCTGACCGAACTGTCGGATCGGGAGAAGGAGTGCCTGTTCTGGGCCAGCGAGGGCAAAACCTCCTGGGAGATCGCCACCATCCTCGGCATCAGTGAGCGGACGGTCAACTTCCACCTGACCCAGGTGACCAACAAGACCGACTCGAAGAATCGCAGTCAGGCCATCGCCAAAGGGATCACCAGCGGCATCATAGTGCCCTCCCTCGACGAGGTCACCATCACCAACCTGCGGCTGTCGTAACCCTCAGCCGAAACAAAGAGAGCCGCAATTGCGGCTCTTTTTCATTTCAGAAAGTGACTTATCAGATAGCGACTTACTCAACGGTCACTGATTTTGCCAAGTTGCGCGGCTGGTCGACGTCAGTCCCCTTGATCAGGGCGACGTGGTAGGAGAGCAGCTGCAGCGGTACGGTATAGACGATGGGGGCGATCACCTCTTCCACATGGTTGAGGTTCATGACCCGCATGGTCTCGTCGCTCTTGAAGCCGGTATCGGCATCGGCGAACACGTAGAGGATACCGCCACGGGCGCGCACCTCTTCCACGTTGGACTTGAGCTTCTCCAGCAGATCGTTGTTCGGCGCCACCACAATGATGGGCATTTCGGCATCGATCAGCGCCAGCGGGCCGTGCTTCAGTTCGCCAGCGGCGTAAGCTTCGGCGTGGATGTAGGAGATCTCTTTGAGCTTGAGCGCCCCTTCCATGGCGATGGGGTACTGGCTGCCACGGCCGAGGAACAGGCTGTGCTGCTTGTCGGCAAACTCTTCGGCCAGGGTTTCGATATCCTTGGCCAGTGCCAGGCTCTCTTTAATTCGCAGCGGCAGGGCTTGCAGCGCCTTGACCAGTTCGGCTTCGGCGGCGGCGCTCAAGTGGCCACGGCAGTGACCGACCGAGGCCACCAGCATCAGCAGGCCAGCCAGCTGGGTGGTAAACGCCTTGGTGGAGGCCACGCCGATTTCGGCACCGGCGCGGGTCATGAAAGCCAGATCTGATTCACGCACCAGCGAGGAGCCCGGCACGTTGCAGATAGCCAGCGAGCTCATGTAGCCGGATTCCTTGGCCAGACGCAGCGCCGCCAAGGTATCGGCGGTCTCGCCACTCTGGGAGAGGGTCACCAGCAGGCTGTTGGGGCGCACTACCGATTTGCGATAGCGGAACTCGGAGGCGATCTCCACATCGCAGGAGACGCCAGCGATCTCTTCGAACCAGTAGCGAGCCACCATGCCGGAGTGATAGGAGGTGCCGCAGGCGACGATCTGCACGTGCTCGACCTTGTCAAAGATGGCGCGCGCGCCGTTGCCGAACGATTCGACCACCACGTGATCGCTGCCCAGACGCCCTTCCAGGGTGTTGGTGATCGCTTTGGGCTGCTCGTGGATCTCCTTGAGCATGTAATGACGGTATTCGCCCTTGTCACCGGCATCGTGGGAGAGCTCGGACTCCTGCTCTTCGCGCACCACGGCGTTGCCGTTGGTATCGAAGATGTGCACGTCGCGGCGGGTCACTTCGGCCACATCACCCTCTTCCAGGAAGATGAAGCGGCGGGTCACCGGCAGCAGCGCCATCTGGTCGGAGGCGATAAAGTTCTCGCCGATACCGCGGCCGATCACCAGCGGTGAACCGGAGCGGGCAACTACCACGCGACTGTCGTCGCGGCTGTCCATCACCACGGTACCGTAGGCACCGCGCAGCTGCTTCACCGCAGTCTGCATGGCGGCCAGCAGGCTGCCAGCGCTCTTCAGCTCGTGATGGACCAGATGGGCAATCACCTCGGTATCGGTGTCGGAGCTGAACACATAGCCCAGCGCCTTCAACTCTTCCCGCAGCTCTTCGTGGTTCTCGATGATGCCGTTGTGCACCACCACGATATGCTCGGAGATGTGGGGGTGGGCATTGCGCTCGGAAGGCTCGCCGTGAGTGGCCCAGCGGGTATGGGCGATGCCGGTACCACCATGGACGGACTGCTCGTCAAGCGCCTTGGCCAGCTCGGCCACCTTGCCCAGACGGCGAACCCGCTGCAACGGCTGGTTGGCGCTGAACACGGCCACACCGGCTGAGTCATAACCGCGGTACTCCAGACGGCGCAGGCCCTCTACCAGAATTTCAGCCACATCACGTTGGGCAACAGCCCCGACGATGCCACACATACACTTCTCCTTGAGATGCAAATCGTAAAGTCAGTTGGATGGTTCAGAGCTCGATGTCAGCAAGTGACCGGGGCGCAGATAAGCGTCACCCCCTGGGCTTGAATCTGTTCTCTGGCCTCGCTGGCCAGCCCCTCGTCGGTCACCAGGGTATGGATGCTCGACCAGGGAAGTTCGAGATTGGGGATCTTGCGGCCGATCTTCTCCGATTCGACCATCACAATGACCTCCCGCGATACCTCGGCCATCACCCGCGACAACCCCACCAGCTCATTGAAGGTGGTGGTGCCACGCTCCGGGTCGATACCGTCGGCACCGATAAAAAGCTGGTCGAAGTCGTAGGAGCGCAGCACCTGTTCCGCCACCTGCCCCTGAAAGGATTCGGAGTGAGGGTCCCAAGTGCCACCGGTCATTAACAGGGTAGGCTCATTTTCCAGCTCGCGCAGGGCACCGGCCACATTGAGGGAGTTGGTCATCACGATGAGGCCGCGCTTGTTGCCCAGCATGGGGATCATGGCGCTGGTGGTGCTGCCGCTGTCGATGATGACGCGGTTGTGATCACGCAGCCGCTCGGCCGCCGCACGGGCAATGGCTAACTTTCGGTTCGAAACTTGTTCAGGATTGACCTCGACCACCATCTCGCTCGGCAAGGGAACGGCACCACCATAACGGCGCAGCAGCAGACCGCCGGTCTCCAGTACCGCCAGATCTTTACGGATGGTCACTTCGGAGGTAGAAAAGTGTTTGGCGAGGGCGTCAACGCTCACTTCACCCTGCTCTTGTACCAGGGTCACTATGGTGTGTCGGCGTTGTTGAGTATTACGTTTGGTCATTTTTAAGTTTCGATTCGAAAGAACATCGAAATATTAGCCCCTTTTTTGAAAAAATAAAACAGCAAATAGGATCCGATTTGGTTCGATGCCAGAATGGAGTGCCAATTTGCGACGAGGATGCCATGCAAAAGAGAGTCATCTGGCTGGTGGAGGATGAGGCCAGCATCGCCGACACCCTGATTTACGCCCTGCAGACCGACGGGTTCGAGGTGGAGTGGTTCATGCTGGGCCAACAGTTGCTGACACGACTGGAACAGACGCGACCCGACTTCCTGATCCTCGATGTGGGGTTGCCCGACATCAGCGGCTTCGAGCTCTGCAAGCAGGTGAGGGCGCTGACCGATATTCCCCTGATGTTCCTCACCGCCCGCAGCGAGGAGATAGACCGGCTGATCGGGCTGGAGATCGGTGCCGATGACTATGTGGCCAAACCCTTCTCCCCCCGGGAAGTGTGCGCCCGGGTGCGGGTCATCCTGCGCCGCAGCCAGCCCGTCGCCCCCCAGCCCAGCGCCCTGCTGGTGCTGGATGAGGAGCGGGCCCGCATCCATTTTCGCGGCCAACCGCTGGCCCTCACCCGCTACGAATATCTGCTGCTAAAGACCCTGATGCTTGCGCCGGGCCGGGTCTATTCCCGCCAACAGCTGATGGATCTGGTGTGGCAGGATGCGGAGGAGAGTCTGGATCGCACCGTCGATACCCATATCAAGACCATCCGCGCCAAGCTGCGCGAACATGATCCCGAGGCAAACTTGATCCTCACCCATCGCGGGCTGGGCTACAGCCTGGAGCTGGCATGAGACTCGGGTTGCAACTGCTGTGCGGCCTGCTGCTGATCTTCGCGCTGGCCGCCTGGTTTGTACTGGAGATCTTCGTCGAGGAGATAAAACCCGGGGTGCGCAGCGCCACCGAGGATACCCTGGTAGACATGACCCAGCTGCTGGCGCCGCTGGCACTCGATGATCTGCAAGAGGGCAATATGATGAACGGGCGGCTGGCCAGCGCCTTCGCCCGCCTCAACCAGAATCCCATCAATGCGATGATCGACGGCCACCTCAAACAGCAGGCGGAGTACCGCATCTATGTGACGGATCGGCAGGGGATGGTGATTTACGACTCCGACGGCACCGATCTGGGCAAGGATTATTCCCGCTGGAACGATGTCTACCGCACTCTGCGCGGTCAGTATGGCGCCCGCAGCACCCGCACCGATCCCGACGATGCCGCCAGCTCGACCATGTATGTGGCGGCGCCGCTGCGGGAGGGGGCAGAGATCATCGGCTCCCTCACCGTCGCCAAACCCAATCGCACCCTGATGCCAGCCATCGAGCGGGGGGAACAGGAGCTGCTGCGGGCCGGCGGCCAGATGCTGCTCATCTCGCTGCTGATCGGCAGCCTGCTGGTGTGGTGGCTCAACCGCGCCATCGGCAAGCTGGTGCACTACGCCGACTCGGTCAGCAAGGGGGAGGCGGCACCGCTGCCGAAGTTACACACCGTCGAGCTGGATCGGCTCGGCCGCTCACTGGAGACCATGCGCCACCAGCTCGATGGCAAGAGCTACATCGAAGCCTATGTGCACAGCCTGACCCACGAGCTGAAGAGCCCGCTGGCCGCCATTCGCGGGGCAGGGGAGATTTTGGCCGAAACGCCGCCCCCCGAAGTTGCCAAACGGTTTATCGGCAACATCAATCTGGAAACCGCCCGCATGCAGCAGCTGATCGAGCGAATGCTGCAACTGGCACGGCTGGAGTCGGGGCAGGGGTTGGATCGTCAGTCGGTGGAACCGGCAAAACTGGGCAAGCGCACCCTCGATGCTCGCCAGATCATCGCCCAGCGCCGTCAGGTCGAGTTGGTGGCCGAGCTGGCCAGCGCGCCAAAACAGAAGTGGGATCCGCTGCTGGTGGAGCAGGCCATCGGCAACCTGCTGGATAACGCTATCGACTTCTCTCCCGCCAACGGGCAGGTCACCCTGAGCGGCAGCCAGCAGGAGGAGGGTTACTGCTTCCGGGTTTGCGACAGCGGTCCCGGCATTCCCGACTACGCCCTGCCACGGATCTTCGAGCGCTTCTACTCCCTGCCACGGCCGGACAAGGGCAAGAGCAGCGGTCTGGGGCTCAGCTTCGCCCATGAGGTGGCCCACCAGCATGGTGGCCGCCTGACCCTCGCCAATCGGCCGGAAGGTGGTGTGCTGGCGGAACTCTGGCTGCCGTTCGCCTAGTCACCCCCGCAACTTCACATTCCCCACACAAAGCGGCATTAGACTGCCGCTTTCTCTCATCCATTTGCTCAAGGAAATGCTATGTCCCGCCTGCTTCTCTCCAGCCTGCTGGCTGCCGGTCTGCTCGCAGCCCTGCCTGCCTCCGCCGCCAGCGGCTGCTTTCTCTATGCTGACGGCAACGGCCAGACCCTCTCCAGTGAAGGGGACTGCTCCAGCCAGCTGCCGCCCGCGTCCACCTTCAAGATCCCGCTGGCGCTGATGGGTTACGACAGCGGCTATCTGGTGGATGAAGAGCATCCGGCACTGCCTTACAAACCGAGCTATGACGGCTGGCTGCCCGCCTGGCGCGAAACCACTACCCCGCGCCGCTGGGAAACCTACTCGGTGGTCTGGTTCTCCCAGCAGATCACCGAGTGGCTGGGGATGGAGCGCTTCCAGCAATACGTCGACCGCTTCGACTACGGCAACCGGGATCTCTCCGGCAATCCGGGCAAGCATGACGGTCTGACTCAAGCCTGGCTCAGCTCCAGCCTCGCCATCAGTCCGGAGGAGCAGGCCCGCTTCCTCGGCAAGATGCTCAGCGGCAAGCTGCCGGTCTCGGCGCAGACCCTGCAGTACACCGCCAATATCCTCAAGGTGAGCGAGATCGACGGCTGGCAGATCCACGGCAAAACCGGCATGGGCTACCCGAAGAAGCTGGATGGCAGCCTCAACCGCGATCAGCAGATCGGCTGGTTCGTCGGCTGGGCCAGCAAACCGGGCAAGCAGCTGATCTTCGTCCATACCGTGGTGCAAAAGCCAGGCAAGCAGTTCGCCTCCCTCAAGGCGAAAGAAGAGGTGCTGGCCGCATTGCCCGGGAAGCTGAAGACCCTGTAATTCCTCCAGAAACCGGCGCAAGGCCGGTTTTTTTATCCCCCTTCACCATCACTTCACACAAGCCCATTCCCTCTTCACGTCCGGCCGGCAGACTCGCTCCATACAACAAGGGGACGTGTCATGGTCAAACAGATATTCACCCACAAAATCTTTCTGCTGCTGTTGCTCAGCCTGCTGCTGATGGTACCGGTACAATCCATCATGGAGCTCAACCGGGAGCGTCAGGCTTACCGCAATCAGGCCATTCACAGCATCATGGCCAGCAGCAGCGGCCCGCAACGACTGATGGGGCCCATTATCGTGCAGCCCTATACCCGTTCGGTGACGGTCGAGCAGGAGGGCAAGCGCTTCGTCCGTCAGGAGCAGATCTACCGCTACCTGCTGCCGGAGCAGTTGGATATCAAGGCCAACATGGAGGTCACCCCGCGCAAGCTGGGCATCTATCAGGCGCAGGTCTACCAGACCCGCCTCACCCTATCCGGCCACCTGCCAACCCGGCAGAGTTTGCTGAATGACGCGACCTCACCGCTCGGTGAAACGGCCGAGCTGGTGGCGGGCAAACCCTACCTGAGCCTGGTGCTCTCCGATGCCCGCGGTATCAACAGCGTCCCCGAACTGCAACTCGGCACACAGCGGATCCCGTTTGCCCCCGGCGCCCGCCTCGGTGATGCGCTCGCGGGTATCCATGCCCCGCTCGACAGCCTGCCGCAGCAGGATGGCACCTTCCATCTGGAGCTCAATCTGCAGGGGATGAACGCCCTCGACATAGTGCCGCTGGGCAAGGAGAGCACCCTGCAGCTGGCCGGCAACTGGCCCCACCCCAACTTTATCGGTGACTTTCTGCCGGGCAGTCGCACCCTGAGCCCACAAGGGTTTGAGGCCAACTGGCAAACCAGCTGGTTCGCCAGCGACATGGAGACCCGCTTCAACCGGATGATGAACGGGGGGGATAGCAATCTCTCCACCTTCAGCGTCAGTCTGGTGCAGCCGGTGGATCACTATCAGCTCAATGAGAGGGCGGCCAAGTATGCCCTGCTCTTCATCGGTCTCACCTTTATCAGCTTCTTCATGTTCGAGCTGCTCAAGGGGCTGAGGGTCCACCCGATCCAGTACGCGCTGGTGGGCATGGGGCTGGCCATTTTCTATCTGGTGCTGCTGGCGCTGACCGAACACCTCGGTTTTGGCTGGGCCTATCTCGTGGCCGCGCTGGCCAGCGTGCTGCTCAACGGCTTCTATCTGAGCCATGTGCTGGGCGGCCGGAAGCAGGGGATCGGCTTCGCTGCGCTGCTCGGGCTGGTCTATGCCATCCTCTACAGCCTGCTGCAGGCCGAAGAGATCGCCCTGCTGCTCGGTGCCCTGCTCTTGTTCGCCACACTGGCGCTGATCATGCTGCTGACCCGCAAGCTCGACTGGTATCAGGTGATGGACTACAGCGCACCCGCGACCACGTGGGCGGCCCCTCAGTCATCGACCAGTGACACCAACCATCAGTCATAAGCCAAAAAAACCGGCGCCATCAGGCGCCGGTTCTATTTTATCGATCGGGCATCACTTCTTCTTGACCGGACGAGCCCAGTTCTTGATGTGACGCTGGGGTACCCGGGTTATCACGAGTTCATTTTCACCCACGTCCTTGGTAATAGTAGAGCCGGCACCCAGGGTGGCCCCCTTGCCGATGCGAACAGGCGCTACTAGTTGGGTATCAGAACCGACGAATACATCATCCTCGATGATGGTCTGGAATTTGTTGACCCCGTCATAGTTGCAGGTGATGGTACCAGCACCGATATTTACCCCGGCTCCGATCTCGGCATCCCCCAGATAGGTGAGGTGACCACACTTGGAGCCAACCCCCAGACGGGCCTTCTTCATCTCGACGAAGTTGCCGACGTGGGCATCCTGCTCCAGCACGGCCCCCGGGCGCAGACGGGCAAACGGGCCGACCGAGCACAGATCCGCCACCTGAGCCCCTTCAACGATGGAGTAGGGCTTCACTTCGGTGTGATCGCCGATCACGCAATCCTTCAGCACGGCACCGGCACCGATACGAACATGGTTGCCGAGGGTTACCTTGCCTTCGATGATGACGTTGACGTCGATCACCACCTCTTCACCAATCTCGAGGGTTCCGCGCAGATCGAAGCGGGCCGGGTCGATCAGGGTAGCACCGGCGATCATCAGTTTCTCGGCCTGCATCTGCTGATAGCTGCGCTCAAGCTGAGCCAATTGCACCCGATTGTTGGCCCCTTCCACTTCAGCGGCGCGCTCCGGATGAACGGCGGCAATCGGGCAATTATCGCCGTGAGCCATCGCGATCACATCGGTCAGATAGAACTCGCCCTGGGCGTTTTTGTTGTCGAGACGAGACAACCATTGACGCAACTGGCCCCCATTGGCCACCAGCACGCCGGTATTCACCTCACGGATCTCCAGCTGTTCGGCGTTGGCATCCTTCTGCTCGACGATGCCGACTACCTGACCGTTTTCACGGACGATACGGCCATAGCCGGTGGGGTTGTCGAGCACCACGGTCAGCAATGCCATCCCGTTTTCAGCCTTGGCAGCCAGCAGTCGCTGCAGGGTCTCGGGCTGGATCAGCGGGGTATCGCCGTACAGCACCAGCACGTCGTCTTCATCCTTCCAGAACGGGATCGCTTGGGCGACGGCGTGACCTGTCCCCAACTGCTGGGCTTGCAGCACCCAGTTGACATCGGCCGCCACGATCCGCTCTTTCAGCAGCTCGGCACCGTGGCCATAAACCAGATGCAGTTGCTCGGCGCCGACCTGACGGGCAGTATCGATCACGTGGGAAACCATGGGTTTGTTGGCTACCGGGTGGAGTACCTTGGGCAGGGAAGAGCGCATGCGGGTACCTTTACCCGCCGCCAGGATCACGACGTTGAGGGACATAAATTGACCTTTGGAACATGAGAAAATACTCGGCGGAGTCTATCCAACGGGTAAAAAAAAAGCGACCCGAAGGTCGCTTTTTACATCACCGTTATTAGCGGTAATTCTTTTTGACGATATCGATGACTCGCAGTTGAGCCATCGCCTTGGCCAGCTCGGTGGCGGCCTGGGCGTAGTCGATATCACCATGGGAGCTGTGGATCCGCTCTTCGGCTGCGCGCTTGGCTTCCTGGGCTTTCGCCTCATCCAAGTCGTCAGCACGAATCGCGGTGTCCGCCAGCACGGTCACGGATTCAGGTTGTACTTCCAGCATACCGCCGGAGATGTACAGCACCTCTTCAGTTCCATTCTGCTTCACCAAGCGGACCAGGCCCGGCTTGATGGCAGTCAGCAACGGAGCATGACCGTGGCGGAGACCCAACTCACCTTCGGAGCCTGATACCTGAGCGGATTGCACGCGACCGGAAAACAGTTTTCCTTCGGCGCTCACCACGTCCAGGTGAAAGGAGATCATCTCTGCCATGGGCCCTCCTGTCGAGGCTTACAGTTTCTTGGATTTCTCGACGACTTCGTCGATACCGCCAACCATGTAGAACGCCTGCTCGGGCAGATCGTCATACTCGCCTTTCAGGATGCCCTGGAAACCACGGATGGTCTCTTTCAGCGGCACGTATTTACCCGGAGAACCGGTAAACACTTCTGCTACGAAGAACGGCTGAGACAGGAAACGCTCGATCTTACGGGCACGGGCTACGGTCAGTTTGTCTTCTTCTGACAGTTCATCCATACCCAGGATGGCGATGATGTCCTTCAGCTCTTTGTAGCGCTGCAGTACGGTCTGAACGCCACGAGCAGTCTCGTAGTGCTCTTTGCCAACCACCAGCGGATCCAGCTGACGAGAGGTAGAGTCCAGCGGGTCAACGGCCGGGTAGATACCCAGTGCCGCGATTTGACGGGACAGTACGACGGTCGCATCCAGGTGGGCGAAGGTGGTTGCCGGAGACGGGTCAGTCAAGTCATCCGCAGGAACGTAAACGGCCTGTACGGAGGTGATGGAACCGGTCTTGGTGGAGGTGATACGTTCTTGCAGAACACCCATCTCCTCGGCCAGGGTCGGCTGGTAACCTACTGCGGAAGGCATACGGCCCAGCAGTGCGGATACTTCAGTACCGGCCAGGGTGTAACGGTAGATGTTGTCCACGAAGAACAGCACGTCACGACCTTCGTCACGGAACTTCTCGGCCATGGTCAGGCCGGTCAGCGCTACGCGCAGACGGTTTCCGGGCGGCTCGTTCATCTGACCGTAAACCAGAGATACTTTGTCCAGTACGTTGGACTCCATCATCTCGTGGTAGAAGTCGTTACCCTCACGGGTACGCTCACCTACACCGGCGAACACAGAGTAACCACTGTGCTCGATCGCGATGTTACGGATCAGCTCCATCATGTTTACGGTTTTGCCTACACCGGCACCACCGAACAGACCAACCTTACCACCCTTGGCGAACGGGCATACCAGGTCGATAACCTTGATGCCGGTCTCCAGCAGATCGTTGCTGTTGGACTGATCTTCGTAGCTGGGGGCAGCGCGGTGGATAGACCAGCACTCTTCTTCACCGATCGGACCTTTTTCGTCGATTGGCTCGCCCAGTACGTTCATGATCCGACCCAGAGTCGCAGTACCGACCGGAACCTGGATGGATTTACCGCTATTCACTACTTCCAACCCACGACGCAGACCGTCGGAGGAGCCCATGGTGATGCAACGAACGACGCCGCCACCGATCTGTTGCTGAACTTCCAGCACCAGACCCTGGCCTTGACCTTCGCTAACGACCTTCAGTGCATCGTACACCTGGGGCACGGCATTCTGCGGGAACTCGATGTCCACCACAGCGCCGATGATTTGGACGATGAAACCGTTACTCATGTCAAATCCTCTAAACCTTTGATAACCCTTGCCTTACACCGCAGCAGCACCGGATACGATCTCTGTCAGCTCCTGGGTAATACTGGCCTGACGGGCCTTGTTGTATACCAGTTGCAGATCGTTAATCAGGTTACCGGCGTTGTCAGTCGCGGCTTGCATGGCAACCATTCGGGCTGCCTGTTCACTTGCCAAGTTTTCCACTACACCCTGGTAAACCTGAGATTCGACATAGCGAACCAGCAGGGTATCCAGCAGCTTCTTGGGATCCGGCTCATAGAGGTAATCCCAGTGGTGTTTCTTGGCGAGCTTGCTGTCTTCAGTTACGGGCAAAGGCAGCAGTTGATCGACCCGTGGTTGCTGCACCATGGTGTTGACGAACTTGTTGTACACCAGATACAGCTTGTCAATCTCACCGTTGTCGTAAGCCTTCAGCATGACCTTGACTGAACCAATCAGGTCATTGACGCTCGGACTATCGCCCAGTCCTGCGACATGAGCTTTCACCTTGGCGCCGTGCCGTTCAAAGAAGTTGGAGGCCTTGTTACCGATCAATGCCAGGTCAACCTTGGCACCTTTCGCGCTCCATTGCTTCATATCATTGAGGGCAGCCTTGAACAGGTTGATGTTCAAACCGCCACACAGGCCACGGTCGGTGGAGACGACGATGTAACCCACTCGCTTGACCTCACGTTCGATGAGGTAGGGGTGCTTGTATTCCAAGTTCCCCTGAGCGATATGGCCGATCACCTTGCGCATGGTTTCAGCGTACGGACGGCTGGCAGACATGCGTTCCTGCGCACGGCGCATTTTGCTTGCTGCCACCATTTCCATAGCGCCGGTGATCTTCTGAGTGTTTTTCACACTCCCGATCTTGTTACGTATCTCTTTTGCGCCGGCCATCTCTTACTCTCCATCAAGTGGCAGCTCACGCTGCCACACACGCTTACCAGGTCTGGGTTGCTTTGAAGCTATCCAGCAACGCAGTCAGCTTGCCAACGATCGCGTCGTTGTAGTCGGCTTTGGCATTGATTTCAGCCATCAGCTCGGCATGCTGGGTATTGGCGTAAGAGAGCAGAGCGGCTTCGAAGTCGACGATCTTGTTCAGCTCGACATCGGAGAGATAGCCTTTCTCGGCGGCGAACAGCACCAGAGACTGGTGAGCCACGCTCAGCGGAGAGTACTGCTTCTGCTTCATCAGCTCGGTCACTTTCACACCGTGATCCAGCTGCTTGCGAGTCGCCTCGTCCAGATCGGAAGAGAACTGGGCGAATGCCGCCAGTTCGCGATACTGGGCCAGCGCGGTACGGATACCACCGGACAGCTTCTTGACGATCTTGGTCTGAGCAGCACCACCTACACGGGATACGGAGATACCCGGGTCAACCGCCGGACGAATACCGGAGTTGAACAGCTGTGAAGTCAGGAAGATCTGACCATCGGTGATGGAGATCACGTTGGTCGGAACGAACGCAGATACGTCACCCGCCTGGGTTTCGATGATCGGCAGGGCGGTCAAAGAACCGGTTTTGCCTTTCACTTCACCCTTGGTGAACTTCTCTACGTACTCGGCGTTAACGCGAGCAGCACGCTCCAGCAGACGGGAGTGCAGATAGAAAACGTCACCCGGGTAAGCTTCACGTCCTGGCGGACGGCGCAGCAGCAGGGAGATCTGGCGATAAGCTACGGCCTGCTTGGACAGGTCATCATAGATGATCAGCGCGTCTTCACCGCGGTCACGGAAGTACTCACCCATGGAGCAACCGGCATACGGAGCCAGGTACTGCAGAGCAGCCGCTTCGGAGGCAGAGGCAACAACCACGATGGTGTTGGCCAGGGCGCCGTGCTCTTCCAGCTTGCGCACCACGTTGGCGATGGTGGAGGCCTTCTGGCCAATCGCAACGTAGACACACTTAATGCCGGAATCTTTCTGGTTGATGATGGTGTCGATCGCGATGGCGGTCTTACCAACCTGACGGTCACCGATGATCAGCTCACGCTGGCCACGACCGATTGGGATCATGGCATCGATGGCTTTCAGACCGGTCTGGACCGGCTGGTCAACAGACTTACGCTCGATAACGCCCGGTGCGATCACTTCGATCGGCGAGAAGCCGTCGTTGTCGATCGGACCTTTACCGTCGATCGGCTGACCCAGGGTGTTCAACACCCGGCCCAACAGACCACGACCTACCGGCACTTCCAGAATACGGCCAGTACCTTTTACTTTCATTCCTTCTGACAGACCGTCATAGGAACCCATAATCACCGCACCAACGGAGTCACGCTCCAGGTTCAATGCCAGAGCGTAGCGGTTGCCCGGCAGCTCGATCATCTCACCCTGCATGGCATCAGCCAGGCCGTGAATACGAATGATACCGTCGCTCACAGAGACGATAGTACCTTCGTTACGCGCTTCGCTCTTTACATCAAACTGCGCAATGCGCTGCTTGATCAGCTCGGCGATTTCAGTGGAATTCAGTTGCATGCTCTAATACCCCAATCAAGATTGCAGCGCGTCAGCCATGCGATCCAGCTTACCGCGGACTGTGCCGTCGATTACCAGATCACCGGCCTTGATGAGCACCCCGGCCATCAAGGACGCATCGATGCTGCAATTCAGCTTCACTTTGCGCGCGAGACGTTGTTCCAGAGAAGCCTGAATATTGGCTTTCTGCTGGTCGGTCAGTTCGATCGCCGAAATCACGTCAGCCTGAACCTCTTTATCCAGTTCAGCTTTGAACGCTACAAATTCAGCAACGACCGCCGGCAGCACACCCAAGCGACCATTCTCGGCCATCACCCGGATCAGGTTCTGGCCATGCACGTCGAGTTGCTCACCGCAGACACCGACAAACAGCGTTGCCAGCTCTTCGGCGGCCACAGAGCCGTTTACCAGGTTGTGCATGGTCTCGTTTTCCACTACTTGCGCAGCGAAACCGAGCATACCCAGCCACTGGTCAACCGCCTTGTGCTCAACGGCAAACTCGAAAGCAGCCTTGGCGTAGGGGCGAGCGATTGTAGTCAGTTCAGACATAGCCCCGTTCCCGTTACAGTTCTGCTACCAGTTTGTCGACGATGTCGCTGTTGGCAGCCTGGTCGATTTGACGCGCCAGGATCTTCTCTGCACCAGCAATGGCAAGAGCAGCAACCTGCTTACGCAGTTCTTCTTTGGCACGATGACGTTCAGCTTCGATCTCGGCACGGCCCTGAGCCAGGATTTTTTCCCGCTCAGACTGGGCACCAGCGGCAGCTTCATCAATGATCTGGGCTTTACGTTTGTTAGCCTGCTCAATGATTTCAGCAGCCTGCAGCTTGGCTTCTTTCAGCTGATCGGTGGCGTTGGCCTTGGCCAAATCCAGATCTTTCTTGGCACGTTCGGCAGAAGAGAGACCGTCAGCAATAGCTTTCTGACGGGCTTCGATGGCTGCAATCAGCGGCGGCCATACGTACTTCATGCAAAACACTACGAAGAAGAAAAAAGCAATTGCTTGGCCGAGGAGGGTGGCATTGATATTCACAGCCGATGTCCTCTTAAGTTAGTTAATGGGTTATGCCTGGAGAGTCGTACGACTTAGCCAGCAACCGCAAACATCACGTACAGACCCAGACCAACGGCGATCATCGGGATCGCATCCACCAGACCCATTACGATGAAGAACTGGGTACGCAGAACAGGGATCAGATCCGGTTGACGAGCAGCACCTTCCAGGAACTTGCCACCCAGGATACCGATACCGATGGAAGCGCCGATAGCAGCCAGACCCATCATCATTGCAGCAGCGATGTACAGCAGGTCCATGTTCAAGTTTTCCATGAGGATCTCCAGTTATTTAGATGTAATTGATTGTATAAAAAGGATTATTTGAGTTGCATCAACCATGGTCTTCCTGCGCCATCGACAGATAGACGATGGTCAGAACCATGAAAATGAATGCCTGCAAAGTGATGATCAGGATGTGGAAAATTGCCCAAGGCACGGACAGGATCCACTGTGACCACCAGGGTAACAAACCAGCAATCAGGATAAAGATCAGTTCGCCAGCATACATGTTGCCGAACAGTCGAAGACCCAGAGAAACAGGTTTGGAAATCAGCGTAACAGTTTCCAGGATGAGGTTAACCGGGATGGCCGCCGGGTGGTTGAAAGGCTGAAGCGTCAGCTCCTTCACAAACCCGCCGATACCCTTGACCTTGATGCTGTAATACAGGATCAAGAAGAACACGCCCAAAGCCATGGACATGGTGATGTTAACGTCAGCAGAGGGAACCACACGCAGATAGGGAATACCCATCAATTGTGCAGCGTGAGGGATAAAGTCAACGGGGATCAGATCCATGAAGTTCATCAGGAAGATCCACACAAACACCGTCAGCCCCAAAGGTGCGATGACCTTGTTGCGACCGTGAAAGATGTCTTTGACGTTACCATTCACAAACTCGACCAGCATCTCCACAAAGCACTGCAGCTTACCCGGCACCCCGCTGGTAGCGTTAACGGCTACTTTGCGGAACAGCAGGATAAACAGGGCGCCTAGCACGACGGAAAATACCATTGAGTCGATATTGACCGTCCAGAACCCGGACCCGACTTGAAGGTGGGTCAGGTGGTGGGAGATATATCCCTGAGGAGTCAGGACTTCTCCGGTTGCAGACATGAGTTTTCCTAATAGTGGTTGTTAAGCGTGAATGAAACCATCCACTGTACAACGAGGGCGAGGATATAAGTGGCGAAAAACGAGACGGTAACGACCTCGACTCCCGCACCAAACATCAGGGCGAATAGACCTGTTGTAGAAATGAGCTTAATCCCTGCCCCACCATAAAAGTCCCGCAAAACCAGGCCCACACTCTCGGTTGTCACCTTGCGGCGCAGCACCCAGACAGTAAACAAGGCTTGAGGAACCCAGTACATCCCCCCTCCGTAGAGGGCGGAATAACCGGCGCTGGCACCAGTCAGGTAAAACCAGACGGCACTCATCGCCAGGATCAGGATGAGCTGACAAACGAGCATAACCAAGGCCAGTGTCAAACCTTCCAAGGCTATTTTCTGCTTCACCAACCTACCCCTGAACATTACAGAACTGTAAAAAATCGGGATCCGAAGACCCCATGTTAACAGCTCTTAAAGCCGGTCAAATTATACCCTTGAGGGCAGCTATTGCAATATGACAAAAATCCTTAATTTTTGCGGCTTTCCGCGGCAAATCAGGGTTATGGTCATATCAAAAGGAATGGATGTTTTATTACTACAAAAAGCGTAAAAATCACGATTCCGACACGCCAAAATAGCCCAATATACGGTCCAAATCGGACAAATTCTCGTAACTTATTACTAACTTCCCGCTATCCCGCTTGCCAGGCTGAAGTTGCACCTGATTGCCAATTTTTTCTGCCAGTTGGCGCTCTAGGTAGCCGATCTGCGGATCACGGGCCGGTTCGACCCTGGCTTTTGCCGGTTCGAGCGCTTTTTGCACCAGCTTCTCGGTATCGCGTACGGTCAGCCCTTTCTGGGCAACCAGCTTGGCCAGTTCGGACTGGGCCTGGCCACTCAGGGCCAGCAGGGCACGGGCATGGCCCATGTCGAGGTCACCATGCTCGACGAAACGCTTCACGTCATCGTTGAGCTGGTTGAGACGCAACAGGTTGGTCACCGTGGTGCGGGACTTGCCCACCGCCTCGGCCACCTGCTGGTGGGTGAGTTCGAATTCGGTCAGCAGTCTTTGTAAAGCGACCGCCTCTTCGATGGCATTGAGGTCTTCCCGCTGAATGTTTTCAATCAGCGCGATGGCGACGGCAGCCTCATCGGGTACATCCTTGACGATGCAGGGCACCACCTCAAGCCGCGCCAGCTGGGACGCGCGCCAGCGCCGCTCACCGGCAATGATTTCGAAGGATTGTTCGCCGAGAGGGCGTACCACGATGGGCTGGATCACCCCCTGGGCGCGGATGGAGTTGGCAAGCTCTTCCAGTGCATCCTGGGACATGTCCTTGCGGGGCTGGTACTTGCCGGACTGCAACCACTCCACCGGCAGCTTGCGCAGCTCGCCCTGATTGGTGGGGGCCATGGCCTCTTCAGTACGTTGATCGCTCATCACCTGTTTCTGGCGGGCAGCCGTGCTGGTACTGAGCAGGGCATCCAGCCCCTTGCCCAGTCCACGTTTTTTCGGAGTCATATGCTCTCTCGGTCTGCGATGGTCGCCTGACGTTCCTGCTCCTGGCGGCGCAGGATCTCGCCAGCCAGTGCCAGGTAGGCCTTGGCGCCCACCGATGATTTGTCATAGTGCATGGCCGGGGCACCGAAACTCGGGGCCTCAGCCAGTCTAACGTTGCGGGGAATGATGGTGCGGTAGACTTTGTCGCCAAAGTGCTGTTTTAGCTGATCGGACACATCATTGGCCAGCCGGTTGCGATGATCGAACATGGTGCGTAGCACCCCTTCGATCTTGAGCTCCGGATTGACCACGGCGGCCAGCTTGCTGATGGTGTCGACCAGGGCGGTGAGCCCCTCCAGCGCGTAATATTCGCACTGCATGGGCACCAGCACGGAGTCGGCGGCGGCCATGGCGTTCACGGTCAGCATGTTGAGAGAGGGCGGGCAGTCGATGAAGACGTAGTCGTATTTGTCCCGCACCGAAGCCAGCGCATTGCGCAGGCGGATTTCGCGAGCGAAAAATTCCATCAGACGGATTTCGGCCGCGGTCACGTCGGCGTTGGCGGCAATCAGGTGATAGCCCCCGGTGGTTTCGGGGATGATCACTTCGCTGATGGGGGCATCCTCGATCAGCAACTCATAGGCGGTGCGCTCGACGTCATACTTGTCGACACCGCTGCCCATGGTGGCATTGCCCTGCGGATCCAGATCGATCACCAGCACCTTGCGCCGGGTGGCAGCCATGGAGGCGGCCAGATTCACACAGGTGGTGGTTTTACCCACTCCACCCTTCTGGTTGGCTATGGCGATGACTTTTCCCACACGATCCCCTAAATGAAACTGCGACCCTATTCGGGCTGGATATGTTTGAATTCCAGCAGATGACGTTCGCCTTCCAGCTCCGGCACCCGCAACTCATGACAGGCTACCAGACGGATATTGGCAGGCAACTGGGCCAGCTCCTGTTCGGGATATTGTCCCTTGAGTGCCAGGAAGCAGCCCTGTTCTGACGGCAGGTGGTGACACCAGCTCAGCATGTCCTCCAGCGAGGCAAATGCCCGACTCAGTACACCATCAAATCCCACCTCGGGTTGATACTCTTCAACCCGGGATTTGACCGGCGTCACATTGGTCAGACCCAGCTCCTGGATCACCTGACGGATGAAGTTGATCCGCTTGCCCAGACTGTCGAGCAGGACGAACTGCTTGTCCGGATTGATGATCGCCAGCGGCAATCCCGGCAGGCCGGGACCTGTCCCCACGTCGATGAAGCGCTCACCGTGCAAGTGGGGGCTTACCACCAGGCTATCGAGGATATGCTTGACCAGCATGGCGTCCGGCTCTCGCACCGAGGTGAGATTGTAAGCCTTGTTCCACTTGTGCAGCAACTCGACCAACTGCACCAGTTGGCTCTTTTGGGTATCGGTGATAACAATTTCGGCCTGCTTGAGCAGGCCGTTCAATCTTTCCAGCATATTTTCCAACGGTAAGAATCCTCAGGCGGTTTTACGCAACAGGCCGTGTTTTTTCAGGTGAACCAGCAGGATGGAGATGGCCGCCGGGGTGATGCCGGAGATGCGGGAAGCCTGACCAATGGTCTGCGGCTTGGCATCGTTCAACTTGGCTTTCACCTCGTTGGAGAGGCCGTTCACCTCGCGATAGTCCAGATCCAGCGGCAGCAGGGTGTTCTCGTTGCGCAGCTGCTTTTCCACTTCATCATGCTGACGCTCGATGTAACCGGCGTACTTGATCTGGATCTCAACCTGTTCGGCCGCGGCAGGATCAGTCACGGAAGGGCCGACACCTTCGATGGCCATCAGCGCATCATAGGTCACCTCGGGGCGACGCAGCAGCTCTTCCAGACTCTGTTCGCGGGTCAGCGGCGTGTTGACCAGGGCGTTGACTGCCTCCAGTGACGGATGTTGCGGGTGGATCCAGGTTGAACGCATGCGCTGACGCTCCAGCTCGACCTGTTCCATCTTGGCGTTGAATTTGCTCCAGCGCTCGTCATCCACCAGACCCAGTTCGCGACCGATGGCAGTCAGGCGGATATCGGCGTTGTCTTCCCTCAGCAGCAGGCGATATTCGGCGCGGCTGGTGAACATGCGGTAAGGCTCGCGGGTCCCCAGGGTGGAGAGATCGTCCATCATCACGCCCATGTAGGCCTGATCCCGACGAGGATTCCAGGGATCCTTGTCCTGCGCACGCAGGGCCGCGTTCAGGCCGGCCATCAGGCCTTGTGCCGCCGCCTCTTCGTAGCCGGTCGTGCCGTTGATCTGGCCGGCAAAGAACAGATTTGGAATGCACTTGCTCTCCATGTTGGCCTTGAGATCCCGCGGATCGAAGAAATCATATTCGATGGCATAGCCGGGGCGGGTGATGTGGGCGTTCTCGAAGCCGCGCACGGAACGGACGATCTGCACCTGCACGTCAAACGGCAGGCTGGTGGAGATCCCGTTCGGATAGAGTTCGTGGGTGGTCAGGCCTTCCGGCTCGACGAAGATCTGGTGCGCTGTCTTGTCGGCGAAACGGGTGATCTTGTCTTCGATCGATGGGCAGTAGCGCGGGCCGATCCCCTCGATCACCCCGGCGTACATGGGGCTGCGATCCAGGTTATTGCGGATCACTTCGTGGGTACGCTCGTTGGTATGGGTGACGTAGCAGGGCACCTGACGGGGATGCTGGCTGGCATCGCCGATAAACGAGAAGACCGGACGCGGATCGTCGCCATGCTGTTCCTGCATGACGGAGAAATCGACGCTGCGGGCATCGATGCGCGGCGGGGTGCCCGTCTTGAGGCGATCGATGCGCAGCGGCAGTTCACGCAGGCGCTGGGCCAAGGCGATCGAGGGAGGATCCCCGGCACGGCCGCCCTTGTAGTTTTCCATCCCGATGTGGATCAACCCGTTCAGGAAGGTACCGACCGTCAGCACCACTGTCTTGCCGCTGATGCGGATCCCGCTCTGGGTGACCACACCGGCAACACGATCCCCGTCCATGATCAGATCGTCACAGGCCTGCTGGAAGATCTTCAGGTTCGGGTAGTTCTCCAGCATCTGGCGAACGACAGCCTTGTAGAGCAGGCGATCCGCCTGGGCACGAGTGGCTCGCACTGCCGGGCCCTTGGAGGAGTTGAGGGTGCGGAACTGGATCCCGCCAAGATCGATGGCACGCGCCATGATCCCGCCGAGTGCGTCAACTTCCCTGACCAGGTGTCCCTTGCCGATCCCGCCGATCGCCGGATTACAGGACATGTGTCCCAGCGTATCGATATTGTGGGTCAGCAACAGGGTGTTCATGCCCATACGGGCAGCCGCTGTTGCTGCTTCGGTTCCGGCATGACCGCCACCGACGACGATCACATCAAATTGTTCATGGTATTGCATTGGGATCACCTTGATCTGCACGCCTGAAGATCTTTATTTGCCTGGGCTAAAGGGCGGAACATTCTATCTGTTTCGCGTCCTGAGGGGAACGTCTACTTAACGTTCAGTATGAAGGGAGGATCCACTAATTAGATCTTAAGGATCTTTAGATCGATCTTTTACTGGATCTCTTATTAGGATCCGCCCTTTCTGTTGATAAGCACTTTTTGATCATAAAGATCATTAATTTAAGGACGATCCTAGCTTGTGGAAAAGCTTGGATCCTGGCCTGGTGAACGAGGGGATAACCAGGGCTTTTATACACAGAGGTCTGTCGGTCTGGATCTAATACATGGATAACTATAGGTTTTGCAGAGCTTTACACCGTAGTTATGCACATTACCCCTGGGCGTTGTGGGTAACCTTGTAGAACAACTCCCCCGGATCAATCTGTTAATAACATGGTGGATAGTCGATCTGGGGATAAGTGGGGAGATCAAGCTTTTTTTCAGGATCTCCCGCACGCTGATCAGGCGATCATCGTCATCCAGTCGCGGATCCACACTTCGGCGGCATCTTCGGGGATCTCGTGTTGGGTCACATCAATGTCGAGCCGCTCGCCGATCCGGCTGGCACCGCACTCGGCCAGCAGCCGATCCAGCGTCTTGCCACCCTGGCAAAAGGTGTCATAACTGCTGTCACCAAGGGCGATCACGCCATATTTCAATGAATTAAGGTCCGGATGCTGCTCGGCAAGATCCTTGGAGAAGGGTTGCAGGTTGTCGGGCACATCCCCGGCACCATGGGTGGAAGTGACCACCAGCAGGATGGATCCCGCATCATCCAGCACCTCTGCCAGCTTGGCCGGGTTGTGGATCCGGGTCTGGTGGCCAGCCTGTTCCAGCAGGTTGGCGACGTGGTCTGCGACATATTCGGCGGCGCCCAGCATGGAGCCGACGACGAGATTGAGTTTGGCCATGAAATGGATCCTGATTTCAGACAAAGAAACGGAAAGCCGGATTCTACCGCCAAAGGGTGTGGATAAATATGGATAAAGCTTGGGGATAATGGATCCAGTCAGATAATGCCACCGGATCCATCCTGCCGATCTTTTTTCTGCTTCTTTATATTCCTCTCCATTTTCTTCTCCGCTCATAGCTCTCCTGATGACTCCCATCCCCCGTAAAATCCTGCCAACGACGCAGTTAGATAACAATGCAGATGCAAATGATTAGCAATTATTGAATCGATTCGATCACGGCTCCTGTAGTAGGATTGCGCTGCTTTATTCGCCCATGGAACAGGGTGATGTCGTGACAAACGACCACAAATAACAATTAAAACAACATAACTCATTGATAAACGAGACTTTAATATGATTGCGCAAAAATACACTACAGGACCCGGCAAGAAGGGCGCCTTCGGCGTGCTTTCGCTCTCCGGTTTGCTCGTCTCCCTGCCGCTGATGGCCGAACAAACTACCGCTGAGCTGCCCAAAGCCAGCGAAACCATGGTGGTGACAGGTACGGCCATGAAGGTGGAAGTGCCGATGGCCGAGACCCCTCGCGCCGTCTCCGTGGTTAACCGGGAGGAACTGGATCAGCACGCCGTGTTGCAGCTGGATGAAGCGATTCGCTACCGTTCCGGCGTATTGACCGGTCTCTATGGTTCCGACAACAACACCGACTGGTTCAAGGTACGTGGCTTCGATGCCGCCTCTTATCTGGATGGCAACCGGTTGTTTGGCACCGGCTACTACGTCTGGACGCCGGAACCGTTTGGTCTGGAGAGTGTGGAAGTGCTGAAGGGGCCTGCCTCGATCCTTTACGGTGAGGCGCCTCCGGGCGGGGTGATCAATGCCATCAGCAAGCGGCCGACCGCCACGTCGCAAGGGCTGGTGGATCTGCAGCTTGGCAGCCGGGATCATCGTCAGGTCGGGGTGGATGTCTCTGACGCGCTCTCCGACAACAGCCGCTACCGCATGGTTGCTCTTTATAAAGAGCGTGATGGGGTGCTTACCGGTACTTACAACGATCGGGTTTATCTGGCGCCGAGCGTCACCTTCGATCTTTCGGATCGTACCAGCCTGACCCTGCTGGCCAGCTTCCTGCACGACGAAGGGGTCCCGACCAACGGCTTCTTCCCGGTCTATGGCACCCTGAATACGTCAGGTGGCCAGATTGATCCCTCCACCAATCTGAGTCAGCCGGATTACGATCGCAACCGCAATACCCAGATCTCCACCGGTTACGAGCTGGCCCACCAGCTCAACCAGACCTGGGAGTTCAAGCAGAACGTCCGCTTCAACTACAACGATCTGCTGCTGCGCCAGACCTATATCTTCCCGACCTATGAAGGCACAACCGCCAGTCGTGGCCTAGTTTACCGCGATGGCAATACCAAGAGTGCCACCATGGATAACCAGATGGTGGGCTACTGGAACACCGACAGCACCGAGCAGACCTTGCTGCTGGGGGTGGATCTGCAGCGTCACGTCAATGAAGGGGTCGAGGCCGACAACTACGGTATGGGCACCATTAATACCATGAACCCGGATTACAGCGGCTTCCCCGGTTTTGACGAGTCGACCGCCACTCACCAGAAGAGCAGCAAGGGCCAGAGCGGTCTCTATGCCCAGCACCAGATCCGCTGGGACGATCGCTGGTTGCTGACTGCCGGTGGCCGTTTCGACTATGTGGAGACCCACAACACCAATACCAGCAAGGACGAGCGCCAGTACGATCACGAGCTATCCCTCTCGGGCAGCCTGATGTATCTGGCTGACAACGGCCTCTCTCCCTACTTTGCCTATGCCGAGTCGTTCGAGGTGCTGCCGGGGATAGATCCCAACACCAAGAGTTCCTACAAGCCGCTCAAGGGCAAGCTCTACGAGACCGGCGTGAAGTATGCGCCAGCCTTCCTCGACGGTTACATCAATCTGGCGCTGTTCGATCTGGCCCAGACCAACTCGCTGGTCTCTACCGGTTCCGGCCAGCAGACCCAGGCGGGTGAAGTGACCTCTCAGGGGGTTGAGCTGGAAGGGAGCGTGCAGGTAACAGATGCGCTGCGTCTGACCGCTGCTTATACCTACACAGATGCCAAAACCAACGACACCGGCAGTGGCGATCGCCGTGCCAGCCTGATCCCGCGCCATCAGGCCTCCTTCTGGGGTAACTACAAGGTGCAGCAAGGGGTGGCTTCGGGTCTGGAGCTGGGTACCGGTGTACGTTATATCGGTTCCAGCGTGGGTATTGGCGCCGTGAATGCGGACTACACCCCCATCTACGGCTCTGCCGAGGTGCCGGCCCATACCGTGTGGGATGCGATGATCGGGTATGACTTTGCCAAGAACTGGCGTGCCCAGCTCAACGTCAACAACCTGCTGGGTGAAACCTACGTGGCCAGTTGTGACTACTACTGCTACTACGGCGAGCCGCGCAGCGTAGTGGGCAGCATCAACTACCGCTGGTAATCGAAGTCGGGCGGGAACCAGATTCCCGCCCTTCTTTTCACCCGCAGTTGTTCTGATCTCTCTGGAATACCGGTCCGTTATGGAACTCTTGTCTCTGGTTTATCGCCAATATCGTTGGCCCTTTATCGTCATTACCCTGCTCAGTCTGCTCAGTGCCGTCAGCGGGATTGGCGTCATTGCTTTTATTAATCAGTCTCTTATCGAATCTATAGGTGATCCGCTGCCGATCCTTGGTCAGCTGGTCGGCCTGATTGTGTTGCTGCTGGTGATCACGCTCGGATCTCAGCTGGCCCTGACCACCCTCGGTCACCATTTTGTCTACCGGTTGCGCGGCCGTCTGCTCAAGCAACTGCTGGATACCGATGTCGCCCGCATCCGCCAGATTGGTCAGGGGCCGCTGCTGGCATCCCTCTCCAGCGATATCGGCCAGATCACCATCGCCTTCGTGCGCCTGCCGGAGCTGGTGCAGGGGCTGGTGCTCACGCTGGGTTCTGCCCTTTACCTCGGCTGGCTCTCTCCTGCATTACTCGGGGTGACCGCGCTCTGGGTCACCTTCACCATGGTGGTGGGCTGGTTGTTGGTGAACCGTGTTTATCGCCATATCTCCCACATGCGTCAGGCCGAAGATCGGCTCTATCAGAACTATCAGGCCATCATCGCCGGCAGCAAGGAGCTGGCGCTCAACCGCGAGCGGGCTCACTTCGTTTACCACCAGCTCTATGAGCAAAATGCCCGTGACTACCGCCAGCAGATCATTCGCGCCGACACCTATCACCTGAGCGCGGTGAACTGGTCGAATATCATGATGCTGGGGGCTATCGGTCTGGTCTTCTTTCTGGCCAACGGCCTTGGCTGGGCCAACACCAATGTGGCTGCTACCTTCGCCCTGACCCTGCTGTTCCTGCGCACCCCGCTGTTGCAGGGGATTGGCGCCCTGCCGACCCTGCTTGCCGCTCAGGTGGCGTTCGACAAGATCGCCGCCCTCAATCTGGCCGAGCCGGATGCGGACTTCCCGCTGCCGCCCGCCATCCGACCCTGGCAGCGTATCGAGCTGGAGCAGGTGAGCTTTCACTATCAGGGGGAGTGCGGTTTTGCCGTTGGCCCCATCGATCTGGTCATCGAAAAGGGGGAGCAGATCTTCATCATCGGCGGCAATGGCTCCGGCAAGTCGACGCTGGCCATGCTGCTGACCGGCCTTTACCAGCCGGTATCGGGCCGGATCCTGCTGGATGGTGAGCCGATCACCGATCGCAACGGCTATCTGGCGTTATTCTCAGCCATCTTCACCGACTATCACCTGTTCCAGCACCTGCTGGGGCCGGAACCCAAGGATGAGCTGGTGGCCGAGTGGCTGGAGCGGCTGCAGATGGGCAGCAAGCTCACCATCGAGGATGGATTTATCGCCGATATCGATCTCTCCCAAGGGCAGCGCAAGCGGGTCGCCCTGCTGCTGGCGCTGGCCGAGCAGCGCGAGGTGATGCTGTTTGACGAGTGGGCCGCGGATCAGGATCCCCAGTTCCGGCGCATCTTCTATCAGGTGCTGTTGCCGCGCCTCAAGGAGATGGGCAAGACGGTGATTGCCATCAGCCACGACGATCACTACTTCCCGCTGGCCGATCGCCTGCTGGAGATGCGGCAGGGAAAACTCACCGAACTGACCGGCGCGCGCCGTGCCGCAGTGAGCCGCGATGCGATCGCCCATCTGGATTGCGAGGTGCCGGCTTGATGCCGGCACCGATGAGACTGGCGGCAAGCTAGCACAGGAATTGATTATGTTCGAGATGAAATCAGCCAGCTTCACGGTCAATGACCGCACGCTGCTGCACTCCACCGACCTGCGTTTCAAGCAGGGACAGGTCTATGGCCTCATCGGCCACAATGGGTCGGGTAAATCGACCCTGCTCAAGCTGCTGGCTCGCCAGCAACCCCTTAGCGACGGCGAGATCCTGTTCGATGGCAAGCCGCTGCCCGACTGGGGCAACCGGGAGTTTGCCCGTCAGGTGGCCTATCTGCCCCAGCATCTGCCGAGCGCCGAGAATCTGCTCGGGCGGGAGCTGGTGGAGATGGGCCGCTACCCCTGGCGCGGCCTGCTGGGCCGGATGGGGGCGGAGGATCACCGTCAGGTCGATCGGGCCATCGCCCTTACTCATACCGAACGCTTTGCCGATCGACTGGTGGATACCCTCTCCGGCGGCGAGCGGGGGCGGGTCTGGCTGGCGATGCTGCTGGCCCAGGAGAGCCGCTTCATCCTCCTGGACGAGCCGCTGGCCGCGCTGGATGTGGCCCATCAGGTGGAGGTGCTGACGCTGGTCAAGCAGTTGAGCCGTCAGCTAAACCTCGGGGTCATCATCGTCATTCACGACATCAATATGGCCTCCCGCTTCTGTGATCGGCTGGTGGCGCTCCACTCCGGCCGCCTGCTCACCCACGGTGAACCTGAGGGGATCATGACCAGCGAGACCCTGCACGCCATCTATGGCATTCCGATGGAGGTCATTCGCCACCCGGCTCATGCCCATCCCATCGCCATCGTCTGACCGGGGGGCTCTCTTGAACCGTTTATTGAAGAAGATGGCACCCTGCCTTATTAGCCTGCTGCTGCCACTTGCGGCGCAGGCCGACAAATCCCCGATCGCTTCTGCGCCGCTACCCCGTATCGCCACCGTCGATTGGACCATAGCCGAAACCCTGCTGGCACTCGGGGTGACGCCGCTGGCGGTGGGGGATTCAGGCCCCTATCAGGCATGGGTCGGCGAGCCACGGCTACCTGCCGGGGTGGTAGATATCGGCCTGCGCACCCAGCCCAACCGCGAGCTGCTGGCGGAGCTCAAACCCGATCGCATCCTCATCTCGCCGCTGGCGGCCCCGCTGGCGCCAACTCTTTCCCGCATTGCACCGGTGAGCACCATCGCCCTCTATGATGGGCAAACCGATCTGTGGCAGAGACTGCACGAGGTGACCCTGACCCTCGCCCGTATAGTGGGCAAAACCGCCGAGGGCGAACGGCTGCTGGCCGGGCTGGATCGGGATCTCGCCAGAATGCAGGCCGGATTGCCTACGGATCTGCCGCCTCTGCTGGTGGTGCAGTTTATCGATGAGCGCCATGTGCGGGTGTTTGGTCGCCACAGCCTGTTCGATGCGGTGATGACGCGGCTTGGGCTGCGTAATGGCTGGCAGAAGCAGACCAATGACTGGGGTTTCTCGGTGGTCAGCATCGAGCAGTTTATGACCTTGCCAACCGCGCGGCTGGTGGTGGTCGATCCCATCCCGGTAGGGGTGAGCGAACGGCTGCAGGAGCCTGGGCTGTGGCAGCATCTGCCGCTGGTACGGCAGGCGCCCGTGCTGCATCTGCCTGCGGTCTGGAGTTTTGGCGGCGTATTGGCCGCCCGCCGTTTCGCCGGTCTGCTCAGCGATGCATTGCTGCAAGATGCCGAGCGTATGGAGGCGAGCCGATGAAGCGACTGCTCACATCGCCGCTGCTGTGGCCGGTCTCGATCCTGCTGGGGTTGACCCTCTTGCTCGCGTATTGGGAGCTGGCTCGCCAGCTGCCCGGTGCGCTCTGGTGGCAGAGCCTGTTCACCCCCAATCTGGATGATGTCAGCCAAGCGGTGGTGCATTTCAGCTGGCTACCCCGCTTGGCGGTCACCCTGCTGGCCGGGGCGGCGCTCGGGCTGGCAGGCACCCTGATGCAGCAGGTGCTGCGCAACCCGCTCGCGTCACCGACCACATTGGGGGTGGCCTCCGGTGCCCAACTGGCGTTGATGATGGTGACCCTGTTTGCCCCCTCCTGGTTGCTGCTGGGGCGGGAGTGGATCGCCATGGCCGGTGGTGGCCTCGCGATGGCGCTGGTGTTCGCCCTAGCCTTGCGTCGTCAGCTCAATCCGGTGGTCATCGTCTTTGCCGGGCTGGTGATCAACCTCTATCTGGCGGCCATCAGCATGGGACTCTTGCTGTTCTTTCAGGAGGAGCTGAAAGGTTTGCTGGTGTGGGGCAGTGGCTCTCTGGTACAGAACAGCTGGAGCGGGGTGAGTTACCTGTTGCCCCGCCTGCTGGCAGCCGCTGCGCTGGCTGCGGTGCTGGTACGCCCGCTGGCGGTGCTGGAGCTGGATGATGCCAGCGCCCGCAGTCTGGGGGTCTCCCTGCAGCATCTGCGTTTTGCCGGACTGGGGCTGGCGGTGTTTGTCACCGCTTGCGTGGTGAGCGTGGTGGGGCTGATCGGCTTTATCGGGCTGGCAGCGCCCGCCATGGTGCGGCTGCTCGGGATCCGTCAGCTCGGCCAGCGGCTATTGTGGGCACCGATCCTCGGCGCCCTGCTGCTGGCGGCGACCGATCTGCTGCTGCAGAGTCTGAGCCGCTTCTGGCCAGTCTTGATCCCCACCGGCGCCATGACCGCCCTGCTGGGTGCGCCGCTGCTGCTCTGGTTGATCCCGCGCCTTGGCATCAAGTCGGGTACGCCGAAGGCTAACGCCGGCCTGCTGGTGGCTCGCCATCCGGCTCCGGCTCGCCTTATTGGCCTGTTGCTGGTCGGGCTGATGCTGGCTGTGGTCGCCTCCCTGCTGGTTGGACAGGGGATGACGGGCTGGAGTTGGCCAAGCTGGCTCCGCTGGCAGGCCCAACTGGAGTGGCGGTTGCCGCGCACTCTGGCGGCGGGGGCGGCTGGCGTGCTACTGGCGCTGGCGGGCACTCTGTTGCAGCGGGTCAGCAACAATCCTATGGCGAGTCCTGAGCTGCTGGGGGTGAGCGGCGGCACCTTTATGGGGGTGATAGCCACGGCGCTGTTGCTGCCTGCATTGCCCCTGCCGTTGATGCTGGCCGGTGGCCTGCTCGGTGCCTTCGGCTGCCTGTTGTTGCTGGTGGTGGTCAATCGCAAACACGGCTTCCAGCCGGAACGGATCCTGCTCTCAGGTATTGCCATCACGGCGTTGTTTGAGCCGCTGCAGGCTATCGCGCTGGCCAACGGCGACATGCGGGTGCAGCAACTGCTCTCCTGGATGTCTGGTTCCACCTATTACGTCACCTTGCCGGTGGCCTATGGGCTGGTGGGGCTGGCGCTGTTGATGCTGGCCGCCTGCCTGCTTGTCAGCCGCTGGCTCGATCTGATGCCGATGGGGGCGGCGGTAGCCACCGCACTCGGCATTCGCCTCAACCGCGCCCAGCTCGCCATCCTGCTGCTGGTGGCCGTGCTCACCGCCAGTGCCACCTTAGTGGTGGGGCCGCTCTCCTTCGTCGGTCTGTTGGCGCCACATATGGCCAAGCTGATGGGGCTGGTGCGGGCACGCTGGCTCCTGCTTGGGGCCGCTACTTCCGGTGCCCTGTTGATGGTGTCGGCTGACTGGGTCGGCCAGCAGATCCTTTTCCCGCAGGAGGTGCCGGTCGGGTTGGTCTCCACCCTGTTAGGGGGCGCTTACTTCATGTGGTGTTTGCGCCGCCTCTAGGTTTGTGGACGAAAAATGCACAAAAAAGCCCAGGACGAACCTGGGCTTTTTATTGTCTGCCGAACCGGCTTATTTGCCGATGCAGAAGCTGGAGAAGATACGGCCCAGCAGATCGTCTGAGCTGAATTCGCCGGTGATCTCGGAGAGGGACTCCTGCGCCAGGCGCAGCTCTTCGGCCACCAGCTCGCCAGCCACGAACACTTCCAGCTGCTCCTTGGCCACCAGCAGACGCTCGGCGGCGCGCTCCAGCGCATCCAGATGGCGGCGGCGGGCCATAAAGCCCCCTTCGGTGTTGCCCTGGAAGCCCATGCAGGCTTTCAGGTGCTCGCGCAGGGCAGGCAGCCCCAACTCGGTCTTGGCTGAGATGCGATAGACGGCGTGGCCCTGCTCCCGGCTCGGCGCCAGATCTTCACCGGTCAGATCGGCCTTGTTGCGAATGACGGTGAGGCCGATGTTTTTTGGCAACCGATCAACAAATTCCGGCCAGATTTCGCGCGGGTCTACGGCGTCTGTGGTGGTGCCATCCACCATAAACAGCACCCGATCGGCCTGTTCGATCTCGGCCCAGGCGCGCTCGATACCGATCTGCTCCACCTTGTCTTGGGTGTCGCGCAGGCCGGCGGTGTCGATGATGTGCAGCGGCATGCCATCGAGATGGATGTGTTCGCGCAGTACGTCGCGGGTGGTACCGGCAATCTCGGTTACGATGGCAGACTCACGGCCTGCCAGAGCGTTGAGCAGGCTCGATTTGCCGGCGTTGGGACGACCGGCTATCACCACCTTCATCCCTTCCCGCAGCAGGGCGCCCTGCTTGGCTTCACCACGCACGTCGTCCAGCTCGGACATGATGGCGTAGAGGTCGCCCGCCACCTTGCCGTCGGAGAGGAAGTCGATCTCCTCGTCCGGGAAGTCGATGGCCGCTTCCACGTAGATGCGCAGCCGGATCAGGCTCTCCACCAGTTGCTGGATTTTGCTGGAGAACTGCCCCTGCAGGGAGTGCATGGCGCTGCGGGCGGCCTGTTCGCTGGAGGCTTCAATAAGGTCAGCGATAGCTTCGGCCTGGGCCAGATCCAGCTTGTCGTTGATGAAGGCGCGCTCGCTGAACTCGCCGGGGCGGGCAGGGCGGATGCCATCGATTTTCAGAATGCGGCGGATCAGCATGTCCATGATGACGGGGCCGCCGTGGCCCTGCAGCTCCAGCACATCCTCGCCGGTGAAGCTGTTGGGGGCTTTGAACAGCAGGGCGATGCCCTGATCCAGTACCTGGCCTTGCTCATCCTTGAACGGCAGATATTCGGCGTAGCGCACCCGCGGGAGCTTGCCGAGCACTATCCCGGCGACCTGTTCGGCGGCGGGGCCGGAGACCCGGACTATGCCGACGCCACCACGGCCTGGCGCGGTGGCCTGGGCCACGATCGTATCTGTTGTCATCTTGCTTGGCTCGTTTGTTCGCTGATAGGAAAACGTAGTGGGAGACATTGTAATAAAAAAGGCGGCCCGAAGGCCGCCTCTTTTGTCATCACGGGAAGATTAGCTGCGTGAATGCAGTCCTTTCTTCTCCAGCTGACGATAGATGATGGTCTGCTGGATGATGGAGATGACGTTGCTCACCAGCCAGTAGAGAGTCAGGCCAGCCGGGAACCAGAGGAACATGAAAGTGAAGATGATCGGCATGAACTGCATCACTTTCTGCTGCATCGGGTCGGTTACGGTGGTCGGGCTCATCTTCTGCAGATACCACATGGAGGCACCCATGAGGATTGGCAGCACGAAGAAGGGGTCCTTCACTGACAGGTCAGTGATCCACAGGGCAAACGGCGCGTGACGCAGTTCAACGGACTCCATCAGTGCCCAGTAAAGGGCGATGAAGATCGGCATCTGAACCAGGATCGGCAGGCAGCCACCCAGCGGGTTGACCTTCTCCTTCTTGTACAGCTCCATCATGCCCTGAGACATCTTCTGGCGGTCATCGCCGAAGCGCTCGCGCAGGGCCGCAATCTTGGGTTGCAGCATGCGCATCTTGGCCATGGAGGTGTACTGGGCCTTGGTCAGCGGGAACATGATGCCGCGCACCAGCAGGGTCAGCATGATGATGGCCAGACCCCAGTTCTGGACGAAACCGTGGAACACGGTCAGCAGCCAGTGCAGCGGTTGGGCGATGAACCACAGCCAGCCGTAGTCGACGGTCAGGTCGAGGTGGTTAGCCACCTTGGCCATCTGGTCTTGCAGCTTGGGACCGACCCACAGCTTGCTGGTCACTTCGGCCTGTTGGCCGGCAGCCACGTCAACCAGCGGCGCCTTGTAACCGATGATGGCCTGGCCTTTGCCCGGGATCACACGGCTGTAGAAGCTGTTGGTATCGTCGGCATTCGGTGCCCAGGCAGAGACGAAGTAGTGTTGCAGCATGGCGACCCAACCACCCTTGGTGGCCTTGTTCAGGTCGGCATCCTTCATCTCGTCGAAGGTGTACTTCTTGTAGCGGGTATCTTCAGTGGAGAAGGCACCACCACGGTAAGCGCTGGCTACCATGGCATGACCTTCCTGATCCTTCGGCGTTGCTACGGTCTGCTTCAGCTGACCATAGAACTGCACCTGAACCGGCTCGGCAGATTTGTTGTCGATCTTGTAATCAACGCCAACGGCATAATCGCCACGCTTGAGGATGAACTCCTTGGTGAAGACCACGCCCTTGCTGTCGGTCCAGGTCATCGGAACGACGACTTGATCCTGACCATCGGCCAGCTGATAGCTGGTCTGGGTGGCTTCATAGGTAGGACGACCTTCGGCCTGACTGTCCGGACCGTTGCGACCCACCAGACCGCTCTGGGCGATATAGAGGTGCTCAGGCTTGCTGGTCAGCAGCACGAACGGTTGGTCCTTGCCCTCTTCCAGTTTGTGAGACAGCAGTTCGGCAGACACGATGTCGCCACCCTGGGTATCCAGGGTCAGCTTGAGCACGTCAGAGGAGACGGTGATCAGCTTGCGTGCAGCTGTCGCATTGGCTTGCTCGGAAACCTGAGGAATATCACCGGTCTGACCGGCTTCAGGTACGAAATGTTCGGTTTGGGCCACGGTAGTCGGGGCCGGCTTCGGAGCCTTGTCGGACTCCCACTGTTGCCAGAGCAGAAAGCTCACGAACAGCAAACCGATCAGGAGTAGATTGCGTTGTGATTCCATAGTTTTCAGTTTCTTCGCTTTGGTTGCGGAACCGGGTCATAACCACCCTCGGATAAGGGATGGCATTTTAATAGACGTTTGCTGGCTAACCAAACGCCTTTTATGAAACCGTGAAGTCGGATGGCTTCTATCGCAAATTGGGAACAAGTCGGGGTAAAACGGCAGCGCGGCCCAAGCAGAGGGCTAATGATTAGCTGATACAGGCGTATCAGTTTGATAGCTACCCATTGCAACGGCGTGACAGGGTGCGCCATAGCTTTTCCAGTAACTTGAACAGTTCCTCGTTATCCATCTCTTTCACACCGGCCTTGGCGATCACCACGATGTCGATAGCGGGCAGCTGATGTTGTTTGAGGCGGAAACTTTCCCGAACCACCCGTTTGACACGATTACGCCAAACGGCACGCTTGAGTGCTTTTTTGGGCACAGCGAGACCAAGACGAGGGTGTTCGAGCGAATTGGGAGAAGCGAGAAGGGTAATCTGCGGAGAGGCGGCCCGGACAGGCTCGGCGAAAACGCGTTTGAAGTGTTCGGGAGTTAACAGACGTAACTCCCGAGAGAAGGTGTGCTGGGTAGGCATTAGACTACCAGGCGGGCACGACCCTTGGCACGACGAGCGGCCAGAACTTTACGACCGTTGGCAGTTGCCATGCGGGCGCGGAAACCGTGAGAGCGCTTGCGCTTCAGGTTGGACGGTTGAAAAGTACGTTTCATGATTCGATTCCGTATTTCTGTACAGTTTTGATTGTCACACTTAGCCGACGCGCCAGCTATAGCGTGTGACGACTAGCAAAAGAGGCCGAATTCTAAACAGAGTTCGGCTTTTAGTCAATCCGCCGTTCCCTCTCATCCTGCCATGGTCTTGAAAAGGCCACTGCCGAGCGTGAGGATCCAGAGGATCAAGGGCTCCGGATTATACTGGCAACCCGGGGTTAAACAAGGGATCCCTCAATAAAAAAGGCGGCCAGGCCGCCAAAGAGAGAGCTATTTAAGGACTTTCCGCAAGAACTCCCGGGTACGGGGATCCTTGGGATCGACCAATATCTTATCCGGCGGGCCTTGCTCGACGATCCGCCCTCCTTCCATGAAGATCACCCGATCGGCAACATCACGAGCAAATTCAATCTCATGAGTCACCACCACCATGGTCTGGTGCTGGCGGGCCAACTCCTTCATCAACCCCAAAACCTCGTCGACCCACTCGGGATCGAGGGCCGAGGTGGGCTCATCAAACAGGATCACCTTGGAGTGGGCCGCCATGGCGCGGCCAATGCCGACCCGTTGTTGTTGGCCACCGGAGAGGGAGGCCGGATAGGCATCCTGCTTGTCGGCGAGGCCAATGTCCTTGAGGATGCCGAGTGCTGTGGCACGGGCCTCCGCTTTTGGCTGCTTCCAGACGGTGATCAGCCCTTCGGCGATGTTGTCGAGCGCTGTTTTGTTGGCAAAAAGGGCGTAGTTCTGGAACACAAAGGAGGCCCGCTTGCGCAGCTCGATCGCCTGCTGTTCACTGGCCTTGGCCAGATTGAGCTCGAGATCGTCGATGGCCAGGGTGCCCGCATCCGGGGTCTCCAGCAGGTTCAGGCAGCGCAACAGGGTCGACTTGCCGGTGCCGGAGGGGCCGATGATGACGACAATTTCCCCCTTTTTGACCTCCAGATCGATACCGTTGAGAACCTGATTGCCGTGATATGCCTTGGAGAGGCCGGTTAGCTTGATCATGAGCGCCCTCCTTTAATAGGCACGGTTGAGACGGACTTCCAGCAGATGCTGCAAGCGGGTAAAGAAGATCACCACCACCCAGTAGATCAGCGCCACCGTCATAAAGCTCTCGAAGAACTTGAAGGAGGAGGAGGCTTCCATCTGCGCTTTGCCCATTATCTCGGCCACTCCCAGCGTGAAGGCCAGCGAGGTGCTCTTGATCATGTCGATGAAGTAGTTCATCAGCGACGGGGTGGCGATACGGGCCGCCTGCGGCAGGATGATCCGCTGCATCGCCTGATAACGGCTCATGCCGATACTGAGCGCTGCTTCCATCTGGCTTTTGTGAATGCCGAGGATGGCTGCGCGGATCGACTCGGCCATGTAGGCGGCGAAGTGCAGGGTCAGACCGACGATGGCGGCAGTAAAGGCATCCATCCCCACGAAGATCGGGAACAGTTGCGGCAGTCCGTAGTAGAGCAGGAACAGCTGAACGAGTAGCGGTGTACCCCGAAAGAACGAGATATAGAGCATCGCCAGCCAGTGGATCACGGGGATGCGAAAGACCCGTACTATCGCCAGGGCCAGCGACAGTACGAGTGCCAAAGCGAATCCCCACAGGGCCATCTCCATCGTGGTGCCCAGATATTTGAGCAGGATGGGAAACAGCCCCAGCGTGTATTCGAGGTCAAATTCCATCATTTATTTATCGGTGATGTCGGAAGCGAACCATTTCTCGGAGATCTGACGCAGGGAGCCATCCTTGCGCATGGCGGTCAGGGCCTCGTCGACCTTCTTCAGCAGCGCCTGTTTCTCCGGGGTCTTCAGGAAGGGCAGGGCGTTCTCGATAGTCTCGAACGGTGCGCCAGCCTGTTGCAGCGGCAGCTTGGACTCTTTGATCAGCTGGGCGGTGGAGACGCGGTCCATCACGAAGGCATCGATGCGACCCAGGGCGACATCCTGCTCGAAGGCGGAATCATAGGTGCGGATGTCGATCTTCTTGTTCGGGTCGTTCTTGCGCAGCAGCTCTTCGAAGTTGGAACCCAGGTTCACGGCCACCTTCTTGCCTTCCAGATCCTTGATACCATGGATGGTGCTGTTGCCCTTGCGTACCACGATCTGGGCGCCGTCATAGACGTAAGGCTGGGAGAAGTCGTACTTCGCCTTGCGCTCGTCGGTGATGGTGATCTGGTTGGAGATGGTGTCGATGCGGCCGGTTTCCAGCATGCCGAACAGGCCGGAGAAGCTGGCGGTCACGAATTCGACCTTGTAGCCGGTACGTTCGCCGATCTGGTTCCACATATCCACTTCAAAGCCCTGCAGCTTGTCCTGCTTGACGAAGGTGAACGGGAAATATTTGCCGGACATGCCGACCTTAATGGTCTCCTGGGCGATAGCCTGACCAGACAGGGTAGCCAACAGGATGGCTGCGCCGGAAATCAGTTTGATGGAAGTTTTCATGGGGTTTCTCTCTCTAAATGTCTTGTATTTGTAGTTGTAATAACTGCTTTGGCGCTGATGTTATTGGAATAAAATTTAAAAAATAAATGACATTTGGTTATATGAAATAACAGGAGAGAAGCACGGGATCGACCAATCCGGACGGTGGATCAAGCTGTGGGTAACTTTGGGGATGAAATCCGATCCAAAGGCGCTGGATCCTTGAAAGTCAAGGATCTTATTTGCTGGATCCGCCGGGCGATGGCTGGAGATCCGGCGGCTAAAAACGTAGAATAGCCGGTCTTTAGTTAATCAATCGACAGGAGTTTAGAGTGACTGCTTCGCTATGGCAGCAGTGCCTTAACCGGCTGCAAGATGAGTTGCCCTCGGCAGAATTCAGCATGTGGATCCGGCCGCTTCAAGCGGAGTTGAGTGACAATACTCTGACCCTGTATGCACCGAATCGCTTTGTTCTGGACTGGGTACGAGACAAGTACCTCATCCGGGTGAACGGCATTATTAACGAACTTTGCGGGGTCGATGGCCCCGCCCTGCGTTTTGATATTGGCAATCGTCCCCACCCCGTCACCGTCGCTGCAAGCAGAGCGCCGGCGCAGGGTGCTGCGCCTGTGAATAACTTGCAGAAGAGCTGGGAAAGCAAGCCCGAAACCAAGCCCGAGCCTAACCACAAGAGCAACACCAACGTGAACTATACCTTCGAGAATTTCGTCGAGGGTAAGTCCAACCAGTTGGCTCGTGCGGCGGCCCGTCAGGTGGCGGACAATCCGGGTGGCGCTTACAACCCGCTGTTCCTCTATGGCGGTACCGGTTTGGGTAAAACCCACCTGCTGCACGCCGTTGGCAATGCCATCAAGGAGAGCAAAAAAGATGCGAAAGTCATCTATATGCACTCCGAGCGGTTCGTGCAGGATATGGTGAAAGCGCTGCAAAACAACGCCATTGAAGAGTTCAAGCGTTACTACCGCAGCGTCGATGCCCTGCTCATCGATGACATCCAGTTCTTCGCCAACAAGGAGCGCTCCCAGGAGGAGTTCTTCCATACCTTCAACGCCTTGCTCGAAGGCAACCAGCAGATCATCCTGACCTCGGATCGCTATCCGAAAGAGATCAACGGTGTCGAGGATCGCCTCAAGTCCCGCTTCGGCTGGGGCCTGACCGTGGCGATCGAGCCGCCTGAGCTGGAGACCCGCGTCGCGATCCTGATGCGTAAGGCAGACGAGAACCAGATCCATCTGCCGGACGAAGTGGCCTTCTTCATTGCCAAACGTCTGCGATCCAACGTCCGTGAACTGGAAGGCGCCCTCAACCGGGTGATCGCCAACGCCAACTTCACCGGCCGTGCCATCAACATCGATTTCGTGCGTGAAGCGCTGCGCGACCTGTTGGCACTGCAGGAGAAGCTGGTCACCATCGACAATATCCAGAAGACGGTGGCGGAGTACTACAAGATCAAGCTGGCGGATCTGCTCTCCAAGCGTCGTTCTCGCTCCGTTGCCCGTCCGCGCCAGCTGGCGATGGCACTGGCCAAGGAGCTGACCAACCACAGTTTGCCGGAGATAGGTGATGCCTTTGGTGGCCGTGACCACACTACCGTTCTTCATGCCTGCCGCAAGATCGAGCAGCTGAAGGAGGAGAGTCACGACATCAAGGAGGACTATTCCAACCTGATCCGTACCCTTTCTTCCTGATAACGGAATTGAGTGGACAGATGCAGCGCGAATATTCCAACCTGATCCGAATCTTTTCCTCCTAATCACAACGGAGAGCACAGATGCAGCTCGAAATTAGCCGTGAGGCCCTGTTACGTCCTCTGCAACTGGTGTCCGGCGCCCTCGGCGGCCGACCGACCCTGCCGATCCTCGGCAACGTGCTGCTTGATGTCAGCAACGGTCTGTTGTCACTGACCGGTACCGATCTCGAAGTAGAGATGATCGGTCAGGTCTATCTGAACGGGGCCAGCGAAGATGGCCGCACCACAGTACCGGCGCGCAAGCTGCTGGATATCTGCCGTGGTTTGCCGGAAGGCGCCGAGATCCGTCTCAATACCGAAGGCGAGCGCCTGATCATCCGCTCCGGTCGCTCCCGCTTCAACCTCTCGACCCTGCCGGCGACCGAGTATCCGAACATCGAGGATTGGGAATCCGTGCTCGAGTTCGATATCAGCCAGCTGGAGCTGAAGAAGCTGATCGATGCGACCCAGTTCTCCATGGCCAGCCAGGACGTGCGTTACTACCTGAACGGCATGCTGTTCGAGAGCGAAGGTCACGGTCTGCGCACCGTGGCGACCGACGGTCACCGTCTGGCTACCTGCCGCCGCGAGGTGGTCGGGGAATCGCTGCCCGATCATCAGGTTATCCTACCGCGCAAAGGGGTACTGGAGCTGGTTCGTCTGCTGGAAGCGGAAGACAAGCCGGTGCGGCTGCAGATCGGTCGCAGCAACCTGCGTGCTGCGCTGGACGGCTTCATCTTCACCTCCAAGCTGGTGGATGGCCGCTTCCCGGATTGGCGCCGCGTCATTCCGCGCAACAGCGACAAGGCGCTCATCGCCGGCCGTGAGGATCTGCGTCAGGCGTTTGCCCGCGCAGCCATCCTCTCCAACGAGAAATTCCGTGGGGTGCGTCTCAATCTGCAGGAAAACCTGCTGCGCATCACCGCCAACAACCCGGAACAGGAAGAAGCCGAAGAGCTGCTTGACGTACAATATGCCGCTGGCGAGATGGAGATCGGCTTTAACGTCTCTTATGTGCTCGACGTGCTGAATACGTTAAAATGTGACCAAATTCGGATTAGCCTGAGCGATTCCATCAGCAGTGCCATTATTGAGGATTTTGAACATCAGGATGCTCAGTACGTGGTGATGCCGATGCGGATCTAGTCGTGTCCCTGGTCAAACTCCAGCTCAGCGACTTTCGCAATATCCAGCAAGCCAGTCTCAAGCTGTCGCCCGGCCTCAACATTCTGGTCGGGTGCAATGGCAGCGGCAAGACCAGCGTGCTGGAAGCCATTCACTACCTTGGTCTGGGGCGCTCCTTTCGCACTCATTTGACCGGGCGGGTTATCCGCCAGGGGGAGAGGGCGTTTACCCTGTTTGCCCAGTGCGAGCTGGAGGGGCGTCAGGTACCGATCGGTCTTGCCAAAGACAAGAGTGGCGAGACCCAGCTCAAGATTGCCGGGGCACAGGCCCAGCGGTTGGCCGATTTGGCGGAGCTGTTGCCGGTGCAGTTGATCCATCCCGATGGCTTCAACCTGCTGACGGGCGGGCCTCAGGCTCGCCGGGCCTGGCTCGATTGGGGCGTTTTCCATCAGGAGCCGACCTTCTTTGCCCTCTGGGGGCGAGTGCGGCGGCTGCTGAAACAGCGCAATGCGCTACTGCGCCAGAGCACCCAGTACCGCCAGCTGGCGTTTTGGGATCAGGAATTGGTGCGGCTGGGTGGGGAGCTGGCCGAGTTTCGCGCCAGTTATTGTCAGGCCATTACGCCCCTGATCAAGGAGATGACGGCGGATTTTCTGCCGGAATTCGATATCAGTCTCGGCTTTTACCGGGGCTGGGAGAAAGATACTCCCCTCGGCGATCTGCTGGAGGCGGGGTTTGAGCGGGATCGGGCGCTGGGCTATACCGGTGTCGGTCCACAGAAAGCCGATGTGCGCCTCAAGGCGAACGGGGTGCCCGCTCAGGATATTTTGTCCCGGGGTCAGCTGAAGTTGCTGGTCTGCGCTATGCGACTGGCCCAAGGGCTCTATTTGAATCAACATAGCAGCCGTGGCTGTATTTTTTTAATTGACGATTTTGCCTCTGAACTGGATGTCGACAAGCGCCGCTTGCTGGCCGCAAGGCTGAAGCAGTGTGCGTCCCAGGTGTTTATCACCGCCATCGACACCGGTCAGCTCGCAGACATGATGGATGCGAATGACTGTAAGTTGTTCCACGTGGAACAGGGTAAAATCTCCGAAACGTTAGAGAAGGCAGAGAGTAAGCTATGAGTGAAAATACTTACGACTCCTCGAATATCAAGGTGCTGAAGGGCCTGGATGCGGTCCGCAAGCGCCCGGGGATGTATATCGGCGATACGGATGATGGCTCGGGTCTGCACCACATGGTGTTCGAGGTCGTCGATAACTCCATTGACGAGGCGCTCGCTGGCTACTGCTCCGATATTCTGGTCAAGATCCATTCCGACGGTTCTGTCTCTGTGCGTGACAATGGCCGGGGTATCCCGGTAGACATGCACGAGGAGGAGGGCCGCTCCGCCGCAGAGGTCATCATGACCGTGCTGCACGCAGGCGGTAAGTTTGATGACAACTCCTACAAGGTATCCGGCGGCCTGCACGGTGTGGGTGTCTCCGTCGTTAACGCCCTCTCTGACAAGCTGTTGCTGACTATTCGTCGTAACGGCCACGTCTACGAGCAGACCTATCATCTGGGTGAGCCACAGGCGCCGCTCAAGCAGATTGGCGACAGCACCGGCACCGGTACCGAAGTTCGCTTCTGGCCGAGCCCTGCCATTTTCAGCGATACCCTGTTCCACTACGAGATCCTGGCCAAGCGCCTGCGCGAGCTCTCCTTCCTCAACTCCGGTGTCTCCATCCGTCTACAAGACGAGCGTGATGGCCGCGAGGCGCATTTCTGCTACGAGGGTGGCATCAAGGCGTTCGTTGAATACCTGAACCAGAACAAGACCCCGATCCACCCGAAGGTGTTCCATTTCACCACCGAGCAGGATGGTATCGGCGTGGAAGTGGCGATGCAGTGGAACGACGCCTATCAGGAAGGGGTCTACTGCTTCACCAACAACATCCCGCAGCGGGATGGTGGTACTCACCTCGTTGGTTTCCGTACCGCGCTGACCCGTACTCTGAACTCCTATATGGACAAAGAGGACTACAGCAAGAAGGCCAAGTCTGCCGCCAGTGGCGACGACGTGCGTGAAGGTCTGATTGCCGTTATCTCCGTGAAGGTGCCGGATCCCAAGTTCTCATCCCAGACCAAGGACAAGCTGGTCTCTTCCGAAGTGAAGACCGCCGTTGAACAGGCGATGGGTGAGAAGCTGGCTGACTTCCTGCTGGAAAACCCGGGCGATGCCAAGATCGTGGTCAACAAGATCATCGATGCGGCCCGTGCCCGCGAAGCGGCCCGCAAGGCCCGCGAACTGACTCGCCGCAAAGGCGCGCTGGATATCGCCGGTCTGCCCGGCAAGCTGGCTGACTGTCAGGAAAAAGACCCGGCTCTCTCCGAACTCTACATAGTGGAAGGGGACTCTGCTGGCGGTTCCGCCAAGCAGGGTCGCAACCGTAAGAACCAGGCCATCCTGCCGCTCAAGGGTAAAATCCTGAACGTGGAGAAGGCCCGTTTCGACAAGATGATCTCCTCCCAGGAGGTGGGCACCCTGATCACCGCACTGGGCTGCGGTATCGGTCGCGACGAGTACAACCCGGACAAGCTGCGTTATCACAACATCATCATCATGACCGATGCGGATGTCGATGGTGCGCACATCCGAACTCTGCTGCTGACCTTCTTCTATCGTCAGATGCCGGAAATCATCGAACGTGGCTACGTCTACATTGCCCAGCCGCCGCTCTACAAGGTGAAGAAGGGCAAGCAGGAGCAGTATCTGAAAGACGAAGACGCGCTGCTGCAGTACCAGACCGCCATGGCGCTGGATGGTGCCACCCTGCACGTCAACGAGTCTGCCCCGGCTATCGGTGGCGAGGCACTGGAGCGTCTGGTCAACCAGCACCGCTCGGTGACTCACCTGATCACCCGTATGTCTCGTCGTGCGCCGGAAGCGGTACTGACCCAGCTGATCTATCAGCCGGAGTTGAACGAAGCGCTGCTGAACAGCGAGAGCGATCTGCTGGCCTGGTGTCAGGGTATGGAAGCCGTGCTCAACGAGAGCAACCAGGGTATCCAGTACCAGATGCAGGTTCGCCGCGATGAAGAGCGCCGCCTGTTCGTGCCGCACGCCGTGGTACGTCAGCACGGTGTCGACCGCGAATATCCGATCAGCTACGACTTCCTGCAATCCTCCGAGTACCGTCAGCTGGTCTCGCTGGGTAAGGAGATCGCCAACCTGATCGAGGAAGGTGGTTACATCAAGCGTGGCGAGAAGGTGAAGCCGGTCTCCAGCTTCGTCGAAGCGGTCGAGTGGCTGATGGGCGAAGGCAAACGCGGCATCTACATCCAGCGCTATAAAGGGCTGGGCGAGATGAACCCGGACCAGCTGTGGGAAACCACCATGGATCCGGAAGCTCGTCGCATGCTGCGCGTCACCATCGACGACGCCGTCGGTGCCGACCAGCTCTTCTCCACCCTGATGGGTGATGCAGTAGAGCCGCGTCGCGACTTTATCGAGACCAACGCCCTGCGCGTAGCCAACCTCGACGTCTAATCGACGCTTTCAGCCCGATATAAAAAAGCCGCTCCCTGTGAGTGGCTTTTTGTTTTTCTGGCGGAGGATGTTGCTCGTTCCACGTGGAACATCGTGCTTTGGTATCAGGGGTTCTGGCCACGAAAAGAGCGTCGCCACTCGCTGGGGGAGATGGCAAAGCGGGCGCGGAAGTGATTGCGCAGGGAGGTGGCACTCTTGAAGCCGACCAGCTCGGCGATGCGATCGATGGAATGGCCGCTCACCTCCAGCAGCTCCTGACTGCGCCTGAGCCGCTCCGCCAGCAGCCATTCACCCACTGAAAGGCCGGTTGCCTGATGAAAACGGCGGGTAAAGGTGCGTCGACTCATCAGGGTGTGATCTGCCAGAGAGTCCAGGGTGTGAGGCTCGGCCAGATGGGCACGCAGGTGATCGAGCAACTGGTTCATCCGGACATCGCGGGTGGAGGCGGGCACCGGCTGCTCGATAAACTGGGCCTGACCCCCTTCCCGGTGGGGCGGGATCACCAGCCGCCGCGCCACCTTGTTGGCGATGGCCGAGCCGTGGTACTGGCGTACCAGATAGAGGCAGCAGTCCAGCCCGGCGGCAGTGCCTGCCGAGGTGACAAGCCCTTCGTCATCCACATAGAGGGCGTTGGTATCGAGCTGCACGCAGGGAAAGCGGCGGCAGAAATCTTGTTCGTACTCCCAGTGGGTCGACGCTTTGCGACCATTGAGCAGCCCGGCGTAGGCGAGCACATAGGTGCCGAGGCAGAGTCCGACCAGCCGTGCGCCTCTGGCTCTGGCGACAATCAGGGCATCGAGCAGTGCTGCGGGTGGCTGTGCTGCCGGGTCGTGCCAGAAGGGGATGACGATGATCTCAGCCTCGGCCAGCACCTCCAGCCCATGAGGAGCCTGAATGGTGAAGCCTTGCGCCGAGTGTGAATGAGGGTTGCCATCACCGCAGCAGATCTTGAGCTCGAACAGTTGCTGGCCCGGCAGGATGTCTCCGAAGATGAGGCAGGGGACGGCGCAGTGAAAAGGGCTGAAGTGATCGAAGGTCACCACGGCAACGATCGGGGTGGGCATTATGTTGGCTCCTCTCTGCGCGCAGACACTCATCATAAACGTCAGGCTGTGAAAGCCGAAGGGCCATGTCTGGCATGGGCCCTCCTGTGGGTCACAGCGATATCTCCTCGCCATCTTGCGGCACCCGTACCCGATCCATCATGCCCCGTTCCGCCAGATAGTCGCGCAGTTCCTGGCGCGACAGCACTGCGTGGTTAACCGCCTCCATATGGCTGGCGATCAGCGTGGCCTGCGGTGCGGCCTGATAAACGGCGGCGACATCCTCCTTGCCCATGATGATGGAACCGAGCCCGGGCACCTGTGCATCGCCACAGTTGAGGATGATGACCTCGGGCTGATGCTGTTGCAGGGCTTGCTCGACCGAGGGATGCCAGATGGTATCACCGGCCAGATAGAGGCACTGTTCGTCGGGATGGGAGAAGACCACGCCGCACACTTCTCCCATGCGTTCACCCAGTACCGCCATCAACTGGTCGTTGCCGTGCTGGCCACCGGTCTGCTGCAGGCGAATGCCGGCAAACTCGGGCTGGTCGCTCAGCAGACGCACATCCTCAAAGCCACTGGCACGAATAGCATCGGCATCTTTCTGATGTTGCACCAAGAGCGGCAGATGCTTGGGGATCCGGGCTCTGGCGGCATCATCCCAGTGGTCGGGATGGTCGTGGGTGACGATAACGGCGTCCACATCGACCAGCTCATCGATCGGTAGCGGCAGCTCGACCAGCGGATTGCGCAGATGGCTGTTGGCGGTGCCCTCAAAGCCGGGGAAGGCCCCTTTGGCCGAGAGCATGGGGTCGATCAGAAAGCGGGTGCCGGCATAGTCGAGCAGCAAGGTGGCGTTGCGAACCTGGGTAATCTTCATGGGATGGCTCCATGTTGGCTGGTGGGTATGCAACCAATTATGGGAGACGGAGCGAATTGCCATCAGTGGCCCACGGGTCGATTATCATCACTATCGGGCCAACAAGTTGATGTTCTACAGGTCGGCGCGGCCATTTAAAAAATTTGAAAAAATCCCCTTGAAAGGAAAAAGTGAGCCCCTATATAGGTAACAAGGCCGGAACGCTCGACAGAGGTTTCGACCAGGCGCCCGTCCATAAGGAGGGCAAACAATCCGTTATCGCTCACAAGAGGGTAATACTATGCGTTCTATCGACTTTTCTCCGCTCTATCGTTCTGCCATCGGTTTCGATCGTCTGGCCAATCTCATCGAATCTGCGGCCAGCAATGGCAATGCCGGTTATCCCCCGTACAACATCGAGCAACTGGGTGACAACGACTACCGCATCAGCATGGCGGTGGCGGGCTTTACCCAGGAAGAGCTGGAGTTGAGCTTCCAGGAAAATCTGCTGACTGTGAAGGGCAACAAGCAGGCCGATACCGGGCGCAACTATCTCTATCAGGGGATTGCCGAACGTGGTTTCGAGCGCCGCTTCCAGCTGGCCGACTATGTGCGGGTGAAAGGGGCCGATCTGAAAAACGGCTTGTTGCACATCGAGCTTGTGCGTGAAGTGCCCGAGGCGATGAAGCCGCGCAAGATTGAGATCAACGGCTGATAGCCTGAATTCACTGAAATTTTAAAATTTCCCGGGTGCCGATGACGGACCTGTGGAGAGTTGAACCTGTTGCTTATTAGAAGGATAGGATTATGCGTAACCTCGATTTTTCTCATCTCTATTCCAACTGCATATTCCGGCCGATCATGAACACCGATTCCGGTTCAACGTGAACACCATTTCCGGACCAATGTGAACGCTCAT
>NZ_JANFNV010000031.1:0-49600 GCF_024436075.1 Aeromonas sp. JL9
GATGACGTGAGCGCGTTAAGGATCAGGGTGTTCACGTTGGCCGGAATGGCTGTTCAACTTCGCCGGAATACGCACCGTGAATCGTGAGAGACATATCCGAAGCGCATATCTGCACGACGCATACAAATAGCGATATCACGCAGTTAATCCTGCACGACAAAATTAATCGCAAACAACGATTGATATTGAGCAAAGTAACAGTGAAGTGAAACGACGGTAAAAAGGATACAAGCGAGGATGTAGATAACAATGGGGCGAAGGGGCAGATTGGATAACCACGAGTAAAACGGCAAAAATAATGCCGCTCAAAGGCGGCATTATTCAATCTCTGAACCTGACGAATTAGATCAGGAAATCGTTCAGGTCTTTACCCAGTGCTACTTGAGCAGCAATGGCTTTCGGCATACGGCCTTGACCGGTCCAGGTTTTTTCCTGGCCATCTTCTTCGTACTTGTATTTAGCCGGACGCGGAGCACGCTTGCTCTTGGCAGCACCAGTCGCAGCAGCCGGAGCTGCGGCAGTCGCCAGCAGCTCGCGAGGATCAATACCCGCCTGCTGCAGCATTTCGGTGAATTCATTCAGCTTGCGCTGACGCTCTTCCTGTTCAGCACGCTCCTGTTCAACAGAATCGGCGCGCTCTTGGTAAACCAGGTCAAACTTCTCTTTAGCTTCCAGCAGTTGCTCAAACGGCAGCTCACGAATAGCCGCACGCAGACTGCGAATGTTCAGCAGAACTTTCAGAAACTCGTTCATTATTTCCTCACAAAAAAGTCGGTTACAGGGATAACTGTTTCAGAATAGCATGGACAATTCGCGAGAACATACAGTTTTTCTATATTAACGTTCTTTTTTTCTTAAATTTCACCATCAAGATCGAATGCTTGCCACTATCAATAACAAACTGGCTGGAATGCAGATCTTCTGGGTAGAGAGGTGATTACCATCTTGTGTTCAAGAAACATAGGTATTTCAAGACTCATTAATTTCCAGTTCAACATCCAACAAAACTAACTCGGTAACCTGCTTTATAAGCCTGAGCGCACATTTCTACCATACGTTCAACATCATGTGACAAAACTACGCCTATCTGTTTAGCAATGAACACATCTAGACCCTGTCCCTTTACCCGATGATGAGGGTGATATCCCAATTGACTATCAACCCATTCAACACCCTCAACAAAATCATATATCAATCAATTAGTTGTAATCATCACATGACATTTCAAATATGTCGTTCATAGCCCGTTTGACAGACGCATGCGTCCGAAAACAGACTGTTCAGATACTGGTAGTCCAGAAGGTAAAAAATAAAAGCCAGGTGTTTTTAACGGCTGGCTTTCTATGTATCCAAATAGCACTATTTATTTTTGGTTATATTCTTGCCTGATTGGTCAACACCGGTAATCACAGCCTGTGAAGCAGATCCAGTTAAAAGGGGCTCGGTTGGATAGAGCTTAAGTGCTTCAGCTCGCATCGCATTGGCCTCCTCTGTACGACCCAATGCATTAAGCGCGATCACCATATTAGCGTATATGTTGGCACGCGGTGTATGGCGTACGAATGCCTGCCCCCACTCCAGATAAGCTTCCAGTTCGGTCTTGTTATTTGTCTGCAAACCCACCATCAGACGAACTGAGTTCACATCAAATTCCACTCGGGTCAACCAAGCAATGGGATTGATGATATCAAGTAGCAAAGTCGGCTCTTTATACCCACCTCTTTCGTACTTGGTGACTACCCATGCGGTGTGAATTGCTGTGAGCATAAAGGGAACAACCAGCAGCGGGATAGCGATCGCCATAAATCGCAGTAACAGCCATGGGCGGCATTCCATATCCCACCATGATGAGAACTCCTGACTCGCCAGGTTGATCTCTTCAATTTCGGTATCGATGATATAAATCAGCGTCAGCAACAACCACCACAACACGATCGCATGGTAGAGAGGGTATTCCGTCTGGGTATGTAGCAATATCGGTATAACCAGGGCAAGCAGCCCCATAGCATTTACCCAATGTGCACTGCCCAGACGCCATAATAATGCACCGCCCATGATCACCATGCCGACCATGGGTGCAATACCGCCCTCAACAGCCCAATAGAGAAACTCGTTGTGGGGGTGGTCAAGATTGTACTCAATCTGCACCATAGACGGATTCAGTGCTTTATCAGCCATGTAGTGATGGAGAAAAACAGATTCAAAACTGCCGTATCCCCATCCACTCCAGGGAGCCTGTGCAATCAGTTTTACCGCATAAGGCCAGTAAATAGAGCGCATACCACCGGACTGATAGATCTCTAATCCGCGTTTTGCTCCAGCCTGCCAATATTGTGATAACAGGCCAATCGCTACAGCCAAAATAACCAGACCCAATATCCGCCATAGCAGCCGCTGTCGATAAAGCTGAGGCATCAGTAAAAACAGTGTTAGCAGACCGCCTAACTGTCCCACTCGGGATTGCAAAACAACGAGCAGCAGTACTGCAGATAGAATGACGGCAGAGTGCAACGCCATCAGCAATCGCCTCCCCTCTCGGCGTAATTCCAGCCAGATAGCAAGGGCAAGGCCAGTTGCCATAAACGTCGCCATCACGTTTGGCTGTTGAAAGATCCCGTATGGGCGATTGGCTTTGGTGTCATAGCCAATCCAGTTCCCCGGCGTCAACAGATAGAATTGCACCAGACCCAGCAATGCCTCCATCGCGATCGCGATCAGAATGAGATAGAGCAAGCGATCACGCTGCACCTTATCAAAGCGCCATTGATAGAGTCCAAACAAAAACAGCAGACCAGCAAAAAGTCCCAGCAATCGGGGAATGGCATAATCCTTGAATGCAAAATCAGGATAGAGCATCGGGAGCAGTAGCAAGAGAGCTCCTATCCATAAACCCGCTTGTAATGGAGAAAAGACAAGACGTTGACGTAACGTCACCTGCCACAATCCCAATCCAATAGCCAGCGAGGCAAACACCCATCCCCACGCGTTAAAGGGCAAATACAGCCCGGCGCCTCCGGGGTTGTGCATAAAAAAGTGCATGCCCAACAACCAATAAGCGATAAAAAGTACGCCAAACAAAACACCTAAGTATTTAATCATCATGCATTCCTAGCATAATTCCCTCACATTGCCATATATCTTAGGCTGGTAATAAAAGGGCGAGCAGTGTACAACTGCTCGCCCTGTTTGATGAAGAAAGATCAGTCCTATGGCAACTTTCGATTACTGCAGCTCAGTCAAGCCGTAAAGACCATTCTTGCGACTCAACATTTGGCCTCCATCCCGAGTCAAAGGAACCCATCCAATGCTTCCTTTCGCGGTTGTTGGCTTGAGTAGCATCAAATCAAACGGTATCGTCACATAAATTCCTTTGGTAAAGCTACCTTCACCATACTCGTCCGCAGAAACATCTGTAAATGTTGCATACCCCCCCAAGATAACCCCCGAATCAAACCGCTTGGAAAAGTCGAATGTAGCGCCTTTGTCACCAGCTAAATACTGACCCACGGAAACTTTGGCAGTAACATTATTCATGAATGGTAACTGCCAATACGCAGTAACATGTCCGGTCATTACATCATAATCAGCCATTTTCAGGGTGTTGTTCCAGTCTCGCTGTTTCACCCAGTTTGCATCAACACCAATGGCCCAAGTCTTACCGTATGGGCGATAGAGCACCTCACTCCCAACGCCGGCATACATCATCTCCAAATAACCACCATAAGCTTGCCCGTACCAATCTTGAGCAAGTGGTTGCATATGGGTTAACTGCAAGTTGTTGAGTAATACATTAGAAGAATCGACATACTCACGAATCCACGTCCGAACTCGTGGTAAGGCTGCGCCATCTGGAGGAGGGGCTTTATAATTGAACTCATCGTAGTTATTCACAAGATTGACAAACAGCGTACCTTGCAAACTGTTGTTTGCATTTATACGCCAATCGGCATTTGCGTTAATGCCTAACTGATACATATAGAAAGATTCAGCACCACCAAATGATTGCGTTAGATCTGGGTCAAAAGAGTATGAAAAAGCTTTGCGCTCAGATGCATAGATGGATTCTCCCTGAATTTTTCCTGCAGCCTGAACCGTCGATTTTTCATGCTGTTCTTCTCCCAACACCTGTACCACATTGGCACGACGAACAGATGGGAGATCGATGCGGGTCTCTTGCAACTGGAAGTTCGCCTTACGTTCAACAACATTCAGCTCATCAACTGTACTAGGCAGATAACTTGCGGCTAACAAAGAGGTTCTCTTTATCGCCTCACTCTTATTACGATACTTGCTCTGCTTACCGATGACAGTCACAGAATTGGTGGTTGTGTAAAACTCTGTATCCTGCCAACCAGCATTCTCTTTCAAATCGGCGGTTAGTGCCTTCCACTTAACATCAGTCAAGGTGGCAGGAACTTGGTCAGGCTGATAAATGGATCTCGGCTGATCAATATGAGCGGGTTTCATATCATTAAAGTTAGTCCGAAAAGTCACCCCCCACATCAAGGTGTTTCCTCTCTGCCAGCTTAGATGGCTATCCATATTCTCGAAGACTCGGTACACAGCCCCTATATTCCAAGGTGAGTCTTGAGATATATGGCCAGCGAACTCTTTGCTATAATCATTGCCATCATATTCCAGCTTCAACCTAAGTGGCTGCCATGGTGTTTGATATTCAATACCACCGAAGAGTGCTGCTGGCCCATGAAACAAACTATCAAACTCAAACTTACCACCACTACCGGTGAAGCTATTATTTCTTTGACACCAGCTATCCTTATACTCACAAAACGGGTTTTTAATATTACCACTTTCGGCCATATTTCCCCAGCCGATACCGATCGTAAAATCAAATGGACCATAGCGTTTGCTAGCCGTCATAAACTCACTATCAAAGAGACCGGTCCCCATTAAATCTCTAAAGCCCACGGAAACCTGTGGCAGATAGTTAGATTCTTTCCAGAGACGGAACTTGAAATCCATCGCTTTGTCTTTATAGGTTTGATCACCACTAAAATCTTCGTTCGGACTATATTTTCTTGTTCTTACATCAGTGTATCTTAGTGTCGCCTCAAACCAATCAAATGGCTGTGCAGAAATGGACCATCGACGATACTGGTCATTATCAACATAGTTGGCACTGAATTCACCTGTTTTGGCCATTCGTGCAGTAGGCATTTGAAGCAGCCCCACCCCACCGAAGTCACCTTGTGAGGGACCATAAGGATCAATAACAGACTCTGCAGCACAAACCGCCCCTGAAACAAAGATTGCAATATATTTCAATTTAGGCAGCATCATTCTGGCACTCGATTAGCAATCAGATTGGCAATACGAATATTGATATCCTTATATTGCTCTGGAAGGATTTGGGAATCAAAACCGACAAACAGCGTAGCTCCCGCCATAGGTTCACGATGCAGTTTGTTCCAATTAGCGACAGGAACGCGGCTGATAAAACCGTCAGGCTGGATCAGGAATGCTTCATGCTGCGCAGCGCCAGCCAACAAGCGGTAATCCTGCCAATAGGTTGCCAAACTGGCACCAGGCTGAAGCAGCTGCTTACTGCGACCGTTAATCAGTCCGACGAAGTAGATAAAATCGGGCCTTGAAGCAAGAAAAAGTGTGTACTGCCCTTTCAACAGTGGATTACCATGCGGGTCAACTCTGGATTTAGCAGGGTCTAATGCGATTGACAAACGACCACTGACAGGAACTTTGTCCAGCTCTTGTAGTAACTGCTGAGTTGACTGGATCAATGCACCTTTGTCACCCTCTTGCATCCAAAATACCTGAAGAGATTTAAGATCTTTGAGCAATTGTTCTTTAGTCGCCTGAAATTCCGCTATGGTTTTTTCATTCGCTATTTGTGCAGTACGCCAATATATATCATCTGGCAATTGAACATTAAATAACAGGTCTGCAAGTCTGGCTCCATCATGCAACTCAATCTTCGCTGTAGCATGACGTTCAAAAATCACGTTTACATCAGCTTGAGCCAAAGCAAAAAATGGTATGAGACCGATCGTCAGGTATCTTTTCATAATGCGTACGGCTTTAATATTGTCATTTCAATCACCGGCAAGTCCGGCCCCAATTGCTGCTGGCTTTTTAATACTCTGCCTGTACTAGGTTCAAACCAATAGTAATTATGCCAGGAGTTCTGGTCATGTCCGAGACTGACCAACTCGTCAATCAACATAACATCATGTGATTTATCAAGGATTAACAACATTTCTGGAACAGCAGATATAAACTTAGCCCGCATGTTATATCCACTCACATAATCCTTTTCCCATTCAGCAGTATACTGCCAAGACATGGAATCTAGGTTCAAAGATATATCGGGTACATTTACCATTTTTTGTAATGGATCAGGCCAAGTCGATGCCACTAAATAGAGATCATTTTCCAAACCCACCGTCTTGTATAGTCGACCTGATTTGGTAACAAAAAGCTTATTATCAGAACTCACCCAGCTCAATGAACCATCAGGATCTGCAAACGCAAGTACTACCAATGCCTGCGGGTTATCACCAACTCGCAGATAAGCACTGGCATAAGGTAATTCTCGCACCTTTTCAGCAGTTACCTGCACATCATCCACCCCCAAAAGGGCATAACGGAGCGTTGCATAGGTATCAGAACTGGTGGCAGAACAACCACTCAAGAGTAACAATCCCAAAGGTACAAACAAACGAAGATAAAACATAGACGGGTCACTCAGTGGAATTGGAAAATGATTGCAAAGTGACAAAAATAAGGCTGCCAATATGGCAGCCTTATTACAATACCAAACAACTTACTTGGTAGCAGTAGTTGTGTTAGTGCTGGTACTGGTCGAGTCGTCGTTTGCCTCTGAAATAACAACCGCTGCCAGTACGGCAGCACCAACACCGACAGCAACCAAAGAGGTGGTACCAACAGCCGCAGTGCCCGCTGTGGAACCCGCTGCAGTCCCTGTGGTTTCTTCAGCAGCAAAAGCATTTGAAGAAAGAACCAACAGAGCAGCCAGAGTCAACGCTGATTTTTTCATTACTAGTTTCCTTGTGTAAACATTATTTAAAGTACTAACAGGATATCGTGAAACAAACCAATAAGCCAGAGTAAGTCGCTCAGATGAGCCCTTAATCAATTACGATAGTGTACGTCCCATTGCATGCCGTACCAGCACGATCATAACGCCTAACATGCCACCAAGCAAAGTCCCCAATACGGCTATCAACGCTCGCTTAGGTTTCGCTTTCTCTTCAGCTACCACAGCAGGATCAAGGGTTTTAAACACATACTCTTGATTTACTTCCGTCAACATCAAGGTCTTGGTCTGATCCTCGATCAGCTGATAGAACACTTTTTGCATATCTGCGACCGGTGTTTTTTCAAGTTGCGCCTTGAGATAGCTGATGTTGCGTGTCGCATCAGTTTGATCCCGCAACTTCATAGCCTCATTGAGATCAGCTACCAACCAGTCAACCCATTGCTTAGCAGATTCGGGGGAGTAGTACTCCACTGCCACCGTAACTAACCCTGATTTGGCATCCTTACTAATGCTGGCAATATCGTGAAATTTCTTAACCAGCTCCCAATCCGTTGGTTCAACAGACTTTCCTGGAGGAACCTCACGCACCCACTTGTTGCTCGTGACATCGTAGGCATTTTCATCAATCACCAATTCGCCGGTCGCCTTATCTGCTTTGGTAACAGCCATCAACGGCACTTCCAACTGATGTTGGCGGATAAAGCGACTTAGGAATTGGCGGGATTTTCCAATTTCGACCGCTATGGCCGTCTTGTCCGGACCACCGCCACCACTGAGATTTACGCCAGCCAAGCTAGCAAGACCACCAAACTGGGCAGCAATGGCGGCAAGTCCCCCCCCCTGCTGCTCAGCAGATGGCGCAAGCAAGGCCTCTGAACGATAGATATTTGGCAGTGATATTGCAAAAATGACGGCTATTACCGCACCAACCAAGGTACTGACAACTATCCACCACTTACCACGCCAAAGCGCCACGAGCAGTTCACGCAAATCTATTTCATCTTCCCCCGCCCCATTCATTGCTACTGGCAAGGGAGGGTGTTCTTTTACTTGTGTCATAACAAACCAGATCTCAGAAGAGTCAGGTGGCCTTCACCACCTGACTGAATGGGTTATCAAATAAACTTTGCCATTACTTGATTGCATTCCATGCGACACCCAGTTGATAGAGGATCTGGGTTGCAGAAGTCATGATGCTCAGGTTATCCAGATAGTCAGAATCAACAGGCACCACGATCGTATCACCCGGCTCTAAGCTCTTGCGACCACCAAACCAGCTATCACCTGGCAGCATCACACTACCATTGGCCTTGATAACGTAGATACGGTCGGTATCAGCCTGTTTCTTGGTCCCTCCAGCACGGCTCAAGTAATCATTAACACTCAAGTTACCATCGTAAACATGGGAAGAGGGGAACTGCACCATACCCTGAATAGATACCACATTTTGCAATGCGGGCACATAGAGTTTGTCGCCATCTTGCAGCATCACATCAGCTTGCTTGTCGCCAGACAAGATCGCTGGCATATCGATAGTCATACGACCAACCGCCTTGCTGTTTTCCAGCTGATTAACTACTGTCATCGCTTCGGCAGGTGAGCTGGTATAGTTTGCAATACTGGATTGACGACGCAGTGTCATGGTCGCAATCTCTTGCTTGAGTTCATCACGCAGCAACGCGATGCGTTCTGCTTCCTGTTTACGCAGCGCTTCACGCGCAAAAACAGCACCATTCGGGTTAGCATAGGCGGTAATACCGCCCACTCTCTGGATCAAATCCTGCAGACTTTCACCCCGACGGACCGTGTAAGTACCCGGATACTTCACCTCACCAAATACTTGTACTGTTGCCTCTTCACGCCATTGCGGATGAGGCAAAACATTCAGACTGTCTTTGGACTGTACCTGAGGCGCTCCCAAAACTCGATTGGCTGTTGGTAGATCCAAGCGCGAATTTTCAATTGATATATTATCTCCCACTTCATTAATACGTGAGAGCTCGATGATACTAGCCTGCTCATTCAGCCCACCTGCTGCGACCAATAGATCATGTGTGGTGGTAACCCGACTGATTGGATACACTCCCGGAAACTTCACTTCACCCCGTACTTCAGCAATCTGCACCGGTTTTCCTTGAGCAGCCTGAGCTTTCAGTTTTTCAATTACAGGAGCAAGTAACGCTTGGCGACTGGCAGCGGCTTGCACAACTGTGCTGCTATCAGTCCCCAGTTTTGCAAGGGTCATTTTTTCTGATGTCAATTCTCCTTGACGAACCATGGCACCGGTACTCGAGTCGACAACAGATCGCTGCTCTTGCTGCAATTGCATCGCCAATTGTTGCTGATCAGCAGACGGGGTAACGACCGAGTTATCAGATGTAGATGCCAGTTGACGATGGTTGTCACGCCCGGAATTAGCACCATGAAAAGTAGAGTTATTTATACCATCAAGCGCAGAATTACTAAATATCAGAACCTGATCACGAGGCTGTAACCGCAGATCATCTTCACTCCCAGGGAGTTGAAGTGCACGCCCCAAATTAAATTGCAATACTTCGATATTGCGTAATGCATCCACTTCACGAACCACGAGGGCATAATTCAGATCTGCAGCTGATGTCAAGTCTCGTGAAGCACTTTGCAAAATGCGGCTAATGCGCATACCTGGCTGATAGCTAAACGCACCATCACGAACCACAGCACCTTTCACCATTACAGCCTGACTGTACTCAGTAGTGCTGGGCTTGACTGTTATTTTGTCGCCATCACGTACGACAAACTGACGATCATGATGATTTGACAAGTTCAGATTAAATACCCGCATTCCGGTTTCACCATAGCGAGTCACCGAAATCTCTTTCAGCGCAGCGGCTTTCATCCCACCCGCAAGTCCCAGAACATTGGACAAGGCGGCAGGACCACTCAGCTCGTAAATAGCAGGGCGTTTAACCAGACCATCGATACTCACCTCACTCCCTTTGGCTGGGATAAACACCGTATCACCAGAGCGCAGGCGGATATCTTGGCTGGTATCACCCCATACCAACATCTTATAGAGATCAACATCGATAACTTTCTGACCTGCACGCTTGACCTGGATCTTTCGCAGTGACCCAACGGTATCGATACCACCCGCGGCCTGCAAAGCCTGGGTTACGGTAGCCATACCATTGACGTTGTAAGCACCGGGGCGATAGGCATCCCCCATCACAAAGACCTGCATGGTGCGCAAAGCGCCAAAACTGATAAACGCTTCAACACCAATCTTCTGCTCTTTAATCCGGTTTTCCAGTTCAGTGCGCAGTTGCTGAAAGGTTTGACCGCTGGCAGCAATAGGGCCAAGGGAAGGGAAATCGATAAAACCTTCACGGCCAATCGCCAGCGTATAATTTGCATTCTCTTTGCCATAGAGTTGCACCCGGATCTCGTCACCCGGCCCCATCACATAGTCATCAGCAACAGGCATATCAACAACTGGAGCATCAGTTAAAGGTTCACCGGCAAACACGTTATAGCCAAAGGGTTGTAACTCCCCCTCTTGTGCTACACCCGCCAAGAGAGGACGCTGGGATGCCTGGCTATAATCGACTTCACGCGGCGCAGCAACAGGTGCTGTATTGACAGGGGTAACATTAGCTTTTGCCGATGAGGCCCCCAACTGAGATGGGTCAATACCATATTGTGCTGCCAGCGCCTGCTGCTGGGCAGGGGACAACTGTTTAAATTTTGCCATCATCTCAGGCGTCACTTGCGGTGCGGCCAACACTGAGCCGCCGACCAACGCCAGTGAGAGCATCAATCCCTTTTCTATCATTTTTATCAAATCCACCAAATGTAACTAAAGAAAGTAATGCAACTGACATTCAAAATGTCCTTCATCATAACATAGTGAACGCACAATAATATTTGATGTGGTGAGCTAGGCACCTACAAGTCCAACTACATCTTTTGTCACCTAAAAATCGAGCAAATCATACTGAATACCGTCAAGCCTGCTGCTTAATGAATGGGTTGAGGGCTCTCTGAATTAAGAAAATCAATGTCCTCGACCACACTCAGACAGGGTTCATGCGTCAAAGTTTTTTTGGCCTGCCACACCAGATCGCAGATACCATCTGTGGGGTTAAAACCGGTCGGCATACTCAACAACAAGTGGCGAATCTGTTCATGATCAAAGCGGAAACAAGCGCTATCAAGCTCGGCCAAAAACTCCCGCAGTTGTGGCCATGGCAGCATTAACTCAGATGCTTTCATGATCCGGGGATGGGCAGTACCCTCAACCTGCTCACCAATTAGTAGCTCCTCAAACAGCTTCTCACCGGGGCGCAAGCCGGTGATCTTAACCTCGATATCACCAGTGGGGTATTTGTCGCTCTTGAGCTTCAGGCCACTCAAACGGATCATCCGGTGGGCCAAATCAATGATTTTGACTGGCTCGCCCATGTCCAACACAAATACATCCCCACCTTGCCCCATTGCCCCTGCTTGGATCACCAATTGTGATGCCTCAGGAATGGTCATGAAATAACGAATGATGTCTGGGTGGGTCAATGTCAAAGGACCACCATCCCGGATCTGTTTACGAAAGAGTGGCACAACAGAACCAGACGAACCCAGAACATTACCAAAACGCACCATGCAAAAACGGGTTTTCCGCTGTTCAGCAGCCAACGATTGCAACACCAGTTCGGCCAATCGCTTGGTGGTCCCCATGGTGTTAGTAGGGCGTACCGCCTTATCAGTCGAAATCAATACAAAAGTTTCCACCTTTGCTCTGATGGCTGCCTGGGCGCAGTAAAGGGTACCAAAGACGTTATTACGCACCCCTTCAACTACGTTGTATTCAACCAGAGGGACATGCTTGTAAGCCGCAGCATGGTAAACCGTCTGGACCTGGAAAGTGCTCATCACTGCTTGCAAACGATGTTGTCGCTGTACCGACCCCAGCAGTGGCACTATCTCAACTTGCAATCCTTCTTGCCGGCTGATTTCTTGCAATTCTTTATCAATGGCATACAAGCCATATTCAGACAGCTCAAACAACACTAATTGCGCGGGTTTACAACGGATGATCTGGCGACACAATTCAGAGCCGATAGAACCGCCCGCCCCCGTCACCATCACCCGCTTTCCAGAGATATTGGCATTGAGCAACTCTGGGATCGGGACAACCGAATCACGCCCCAACAGGTCCTCAATACTGACCTCTTTAAGCTCATCGATATGGGCCTTCCCCTCAACCAGATCTGCCATACCAGGGATGGAGAGCACCTCACATGGGCACTGTTCTAGTCGATTGATCACCGCTTGCCTGACACTACGCGAGGCACTAGGCATAGCCAGCAAGATTTTTTTAATATCAAAGCGCTCAATCAACCCCTCAATAGCATCGATGCTGTAAACGTTCACCCCTTGGATCACGGTTTTAACCAAAGCAGGATCATCGTCGACAAACGCCACCGGCAAAAACTCCTGCCCTTGATTCAACGCAAGTTGCAACTGTCGCCCGGAAGATCCAGCACCATAAATCAGCACCGCGACCCGTTGCTGACCAGTGCGCTGAACCAGCGCCCGAAAAAACAGCCGCACACCACCGATCAGCAACACTGAAAACGCAAAATAGATAACCGATACCGTTCTAGGAAGTGGAACTTCCATAAAGAATGCCAGCATGACTAGAGACATGGTAGACAGAAGAACGCCGAGTGATACCGTCCACAATACCTTGAAACCAACATATCGTAATACCGCGCGATAAAGCCCTAACCGCATAAATACGAGGATGGTAATTGGCAGCAAGCATGTAAGTATTTGCCAATGTGATAAGCTTTGCAATGGAATATTGGCATCCAGCCTTACCCAATAACCTCCCCAAAACGCCAAGCAGAGTAACAATAAATCTACAAAAATACTAACAGCCTGCTTATAAACTCGGGGAATAGCCAAGAAGTAATCCAACATAATGGCACCATTTAGTTAACAACGGTGAAAAAGATCAAACAGAATAATTCATGGTAACACTACTTAGACCCAACAGCATCACCAGCACCGCTACCGGTTGCCGTCATAATGATGTAACGGAAGTAGCGTGCTAATGTCAGGGTATCTATCATCTGCCGATCTGTTTTGGCAAGCAATCCCGGAGTTGACATATCGATGTTTTGAACCTGTGCCAAACCGGTAATACCAGGTAGTACCTCATACACACCCAATGCATCACGCTCTTTGATCAGCTCCTCTTGATTGAAGAGATTAGGACGCGGCCCAACCAAGCTCATCTCGCCTTTGAGCACATTGATAAGCTGTGGTAGTTCATCAATTTTCGTTTTGCGTAAAAATGCCCCAAGCTTGGTAATGGAACTCGTGCTAGCTAAGTGGCTCGCCACCGACTGGGTATCCATCGACATGGTACGAAACTTAATTAATTTGAATGGCTTCTTATAACGCCCAACCCGCTCTTGCACAAAAATGGGCGAACCAGTATCAAACAGGCCTATCAGAGTAACAACCAGCAAAATAGGCCAAAGAAATAACAACCCAAAAAATGCTGCACAAAAATCAAGTATTCGAATTAACATTCTTCTTTATCCTCAATAAAACAGCGTTTAATCCCTTCCTCCACAGATATCGGTGGCTGCCAGCCCAATGTTGCCTTAGTGTGGCTGATATCGACCAGTAGATTACCACACAATCGCTCAATCACGGCCTGCTTGCCCATTAGCTTACCAGCCAGTCGTAACAAACCCATTGGCACCGGCAATAAACGAGGCGATTTAGCCGCAGCCCGCGTCATCATCGCAAGCAGTTGTGTGGTAGAGATATCCTCATCATCGCTGACCAAAAATATCTGATTGCCAGCGTTAGGGTGATCAATACAGTTAATGATTAGATCAACTAAATTCTCTAGTGCAACAAAACTTCGCTGATTATGAATTGCCCCAAGTGGTAACCATCGACCATGCCTTACAGCTTGAGTCAACTTACCAAAATTTCCTGGAGCATTGGCACCATAAACCAATGGTGGACGAATGATGACGACTTCAAGACTCGTCTCTTTAGCTAACTGACGTAACCCCAACTCAGCTGCATATTTTGACTGGGTATATTCATCCCAAGGTACGGCAACATCATCATACTTGAATGGACCTTGTTGATTATGGCCACCGTTAACACCGATTGAGCTAATAAACACAAACCGCTTAACACCAGCCGCTATTGCTTGACGCGCCAGTTTCAACGTGCCATCACAATTCACATGGTTAAACTCTGCTTGGCGGTCGGTCGCATTTTTATTGATGTGTGCCTGCGCAGCACAATGAACGACCACATCAATATCAACCAAGGCCGTGGCATAATCAGCCGCAACACTAATCTCACCCGTGACATGGCTCATCATTTGAGGACGGGCATCGGCAGCACGGCCAGCATTCACCCCAACCGGTGCGCGGCGACCATAAGTACGGATTGCCACTTCTGGTTTTTGCATTAGCTGCTTTAACACTGCATTACCCACAAACCCGGTGGCACCTGTTAGTAGAATCATTAGTGATCTCTGCAATTCAAAACAGATTAAACAATAAGGCAATAGACAGTGCAACTCGATCGCGCAGCCTACGTCTTAGTTGATTTATATGAAAAAACAAATATAAGTTACCAATATACCCTTTATTTAAACCATACTTAACAACAGGCAAATGATTCAACGCCAGATGCACAGCAATATTGGTGCATTGATTACGGTACCACTTACTTTTTATCATATGCAGCCGTTTTTTAGCTGCTCCAAAGCTGTTATTTGTTCCGACCTGATTATTGGCATGTTGTCGATAAGACATCATTGGCTCGGGGTCGATAAACCAGCTATAGCCTTGGCTACGAGCAAAGGCATAAAGCAACCAATCATGCAACTCAATATTTTTGCTAACTTGTTCATAGCGCTCTAGCAGCCAAGTTTTAAATTTAATAGCCACTTCACGTTTGAAAACATAAGTGCAACCTGGGCCGGCTGCTTCAAATAAAAAATCCCATTCTCTCTGCGGTTGCGATTTATTAATCAATACTTCACGACCATCTTCCCAAAAAGCAGTAACATTCGCAGAATAACAATCATATAGTTGAAGTGTTGCGATAGCCTTGGTTAGTTTACTCTCTGGCCAAATATCATCCTGGTCACTAAAGGCGATATAATCATAGTCAATTAGATCTGCATCTTTGAGGAGGCGATAAAAGTTTTTTCCAGCGCCACCAAAACGTTCGCCATAAGGCAGCAACCTAACATTATTATTTTCCCTTGCATAAGCACTACAAATAGCAAAGGTATCATCATCACTTAAATCTATGCTAATCACTACATCGACGGTTACATTAGCTTGCTTAATAATGGTGTCTAGTTGTTCTTCTATCGAACTAAAGCCATTATATGCAGCAAGCAAAATTAGTACTTTATTATTCATCACGTATTGACTGCTCTGATTTTTACATTTTAAATATATAACTTAACACCCAACTTTCTGTAAGTATGATAACACTTATGGATTCTTAAGGCTTCTACCTCCCTCAACAATCATGGATATCAGATATTAATAAAAAAAAGGCGAGTAACGACATCTCTAACAATAGATGATTTATATCTAGCAAAACAAAAAATCAATTTCATCCTAGACATAAAGGTGGCTGTCTTATTGAGCTTATTGAGCGAAACTATATACCTCATAATTTTCATTTCTTTTTTTGTAAGCATATTAATTTCATCAATCGATAAAGACCTTTCAAATAGATTTAATTGAAGAACCACTTTCTTCAGATTATTTCTACTTCTTGTAAATATGCTTGGAATTGACAATAGTGACAGCTTTTTAGTCGCCCCTACAGCATTGCCATCATGTTGCCTATATCCTGCTGTACACTCAGGAATAACAACTACATTTTTATATAATGAGGCAAACAATAAAACCCACCAATCGTGCATCACGATCTGATTTGAGTACGTATCAACGATCCTATTAACAGCATTACTATTAATTAACATCGAGCAGCCTGGTGCGCAATTTTGCAGATATAGATGATTAATCTTGCAACTCCAATTATAAGGAATTGACTCGTTCTCAAAAAACGTCTTCCCCATATACCTTCCCGCTGAATCGATTAATTCCAAATTAGAATAAATTACTCCAGGAAAATCCTTGTTCAACTTTGGGATGTTCTCAACAAAAATAGATATTTTTTTGTTAAACCAAATATCGTCTTGGTCACAAAAAAAAACGTAGTCCATACCTTTGCAATACTTAAGTCCATTAAAAAAGTTTGCTGATGGTCCATGTTCTGTTGACGTATTCTCTATAAAAAGTACATTTTTGTACTTTTTAACTAACTCAACTGTGTTATCAGTAGAGCCATCGTCCGTAATAACAATCTTACTTATAAGATTGTAATTATCATTTGCGATAATCGATTCTATTTGTGCCTCAATAAATTTTGAACCGTTGTATGTAGCAAGTAATATAGCGATATTCATCTAGTACCACGCAATAAATCAGAGTATTTTAACGAAATTAAAATAACAACTGCTAATGAAAAAATAAAAATTGGCATAATAATAATATTAAAAAAGATCATGAACAAAGAAAGTGTAGATAACAATATCACCGTAATGTTTCTGAAAACTCCACGCAATGAAATTGCAACAACAAAATAAATGCTCGCGTAGTACAATGTATAAATGGTTATACCAAGATAACCCATAGAGACATAAACTGGAGTTATTGCGGAGGATACATTTAAATTTTCAGATAATAATAAGACGTTTATCGGATAATCGCCTAGGTGTTTTGAAATCGTCTGGGGTAAAAGTTCAAAAGATATAACATTAAATATATTTGCAATGTCCCCTGTTTGATTTTCATATATATTCAATATGAAGTTAGATATTGGTGATGTTATATATATCCAAAACCAGAAAACACTAACAGGCAAACCTGTATTTTTAAACTGTTCTGAAGCATGACCAGCATTCAAGATATAGTCTTGTGCTTGCGAATAAGGTATATCCATAATGTTGGACATTCTCCATGTACCCAACAAGCCAAAAATATAAACAAAAAAGATAAGAGATAAAAATACTAGAATTATATTTTTTGTTCTAACTTTAGACAAACTCAAATAAACAAACACCGTTGAAACACATACAAATAAAATTAAAAATCTATTTAGAATAAAAAAAGAAATAACTAAGGATATAAAAACCCACCACTTTAACTTTTTATTATGAGAATAAAGAAAACTTGAAGCAATTGATAAAACAAGCATGGAGGAAACCAATGCAACATGAATGATAGGCGCCCCAAATTCAGTATAATCAATCTGCCCTAAAATAGGGACTCCATATAATAACAACTCTATCAAAATTAAGAATGAAACTATATAGCCTAGATTATTAGTTTTTTTTGAAAAAACAGAAATACTTGACATATCAATCTTAGCTAAAGTACTTATTTTAACTTTAGACCATAAATAACCAAATATAAAGTTCAAAACAATAAAATATAAGCCAGGGTATAAACCGGTCCAATCAAGCTCGTAATATTTATCTGAAAATGGCAACAGATAAAGTAAGTAAGACAAACTAAAGGAAAAAGAAATAATAAAGAATGGATTTAACACCAGATAGTTAATCATTTTTTATTTTCACACTTAAATATTGCTTTAAAGGTATTATACTAGCAAACTTTAATGATAGTTTTAAAGCATTAATAAATGTTAGTTTCTTCGAAAGCCTCAAAGAGGTCGACATCATAAAGGCTAACCAGCTTAAACCTGTTTTATCTCTCCATTTTTTCGATAGCTCAACATAACCTTCTGACTCACGTTCAGAAACTCTAGTAAAACCCGTTGTCCTATTGACAATATAATCAAATTTTTGAAGCTTATACCCTTTCCTATCGCTGAGTGCTCGTAAAATAAAATCCCAATCCTCTAATGAATTTAATTTGGTATCAAACCCCCCCAAAGAACAAAAAGTATCTCTTGAGATCATAAACCCAATATCTATATCGTTACCAAACAATACGTCCCTAAAACTAATTTCGCCAAACAGTTGATTTCTCGGTATACTTATTGTTTTGAAATCATCATATTCAATGATCCTCCCTGAAGAAACTATAACATAGTTACCACTTTGAGCAACCTTCAACATATTGTTAAGTCTGCCTGGCAAATACATATCATCATCATCAAGAAAAGTTATGTATTTTCCTTTCGCAAGGCTCACACCATAGTTACGAGCGCTTGCCGCTCCGTGATTACCTGGATTACAAGTAAAAGTAACCTGATTTGTTATGGCAACATTAAGAATTTCATCACTGATTGGATTGTCAGTATCATTAACCACGATAACTTCTAGCCCAGTCACATTTTGACTCAATACCGAATATATTGCTCTAGGCAAAGTATTATTACGATTACAGGTTGGAATAATTACCGAGAGTATAAATTCCCTATCAACATTAGTTTTCATTAGTATTACTCAAGTGCATCTTGCAAAAACGTCAGTGAACCAGTACGCAGGTCGGCTAGTTTGGCATTAACGTTGTTATAATCGATGGGTTTACACTCAGAAAAGAATGATGATAGTGATTGTTGCTCATCACACAGACGACCTTCAATCCCCAAACTTGCCAGTAGACTTTGCAAACGAGCTAGACCACGCCCTTTATTTGCAAAGCAGATAAACTCTTTATTGAATAAAATAGCCAAGCATACACAGTGAAACGAATCTGTGACCACAAACTTACTGTCACGAATTTTAGCTAACCAGTCGGCGACAGGAATATAACGATAACCCGCCTCACTATTTTGGTAGTAGATATCTTCTATTGGTGCTTGCAAAATATCCCCGATATGTTTAATGGCGCTAATGAATGCGGTATCAACATCCAGCTTATAGTAAACCACATGTTCATTCTGTGGTGCTACCTGCGCCTGCGTTATCACACGCTGGAAAAAAGTAACGCCGTTTAATAAAGTTGGGTCAAGCACGTGTTGGGCTATTACGCCAAAATGATCACGGCAAATAGCTACTCCAGTTTTTTCACGTACTGAAACAGCGTTAAATTCTTTGATTGCGTCATGCACTCGCTCAGTTAATACACGATCTTGAGTTTCTTCCCACTTATCCACACCAAAACTTGCGGCATAAGAGACACGCTTAACTGAGTCTGGCAAAAAAGATAAAAAGTATGCTGCTACATCCTGTTGTTTGTTAACAAACATGCCAGGCCGCCAAACTTGATCACTACCCACCACTACCGCTGAGTAAGTTGTGTCAATCGCATTTAACTCGGTTGCGGCTGTGTACGTTTGGGTGCTACGAGCAATCCAGGTTGTGCGAAATTGTTCAAATACTTCACTTCCGGTGACTTGGGCCTTTATGTAGACCTTTTTACCCAATAGACGTTTGAGAATCGACTTAATCCCTAACGCCGCCAATACAGCGACCAATCCCTGACGTAGTGTCTTTTTCTGCTCAATTTTTGCCGGTATGAAATCAATATGCTCTGCATTGTAACCAAGTTGCGTCACGACATCGGCCAATGCTGCGGCTTGCAATACAGCACCATAGTTGTGATCAGAGTAGTGAAAGTTTAATAAACCAATTTTTTTACCCATTTGAATACCCCCCCCTGTAAAACTCAATCACAACTTGATCAGCACTTCATCTAATTCACGGCGCTGCGAAAGCGTCACTCTAAATTCATCTTTAGCAACGCCGATTGGTACAATACAGATTATTTTTTCAGACTCAGGCAAATCGACAATACCAGCAAGTTTTTTTTCTTCTTGAATAAGCTTGCCCCAGTTGGCAGGGCAATTAGCAATTTTATAAAAATGTAAGGCATACAACATGTTCATCAAGAACATACCACCATCAATATAAAACTGATTGCGTTCACCAACGGTATAGAAATAATTACGATCAACAGTTAAAAGCAAAACCTGATTGATATTTTGAGTGTAGCCTGTTAACCCTCCCTGAATAGTTAACAGCTTGTCAATGCGAGCTTTATCTTCTAGCAAATACACTTTGCATGCTTGGCGGTTACAAACTGAAGGGGTGTTCAGTGCCAAAGTAACGGCTTGTTCAATAAGTGAGCTTGATACCAACTCCCCGGTATATTCACGCACACTTTTTCGTGAGTTAGAAAAGGTTGCAAAATCGGCATTGACATGCGCATAAAAGCACTCTTTTTGGTGATCAATTGCCCCTTTAAATTTGCTTGTGTATGCATTACCTAAAATTAATTTATAATCTTCATACTGAGCATGTGTGTAATAATCGCTAATATCGACACCTAACTTTTGATGCAATTCATAATACTCACACATTACCTGATAGGCGACTCGAATTTGCGAGCGGTTGATATTATTTTTAATCAGCGCTAAAGCAAGCATTGGGTGCAAATTTAAAATGCGTTGCTGAGCAAATCTTGGCTTGGTTTTTTTAAACAGCAAGCCTTTTTCTACCGAATGATAATCAAGAATTAATTGGCATTCGATTTTATGCAATCCATCTTGATTAAAAACGGTAGAGTGTTTTAAATAAAGCCTAAAATCCATAATTGAATTAGCAACTAACAATCGATAATTTCGTGCATAATTAATTTTTTTCAGGCCACTGGCACCCAGTATTTTTTTTACAATAGCCTTGACTTTACTTTTCAAACTACACCCCATAAGCATTTTTTAAAAACATTAATAAATAGCATTACGCATTTCTTACCCATCGAGCTATCCACTTCAATAAGTGATATAAGCTTGGGGATTTAATTAATTGACATTTAATATATGTTTTTGCTGGTACTTTCATATTTAATGCAGTTAATTCATCAAAAAGTAATTTTGCTTCTTTTAATTTTTCAAAATCAATCATCACCTGCAACCTAACTACATTATACTTTTGCTTTATTTTATCAATATAAGACTGCCTTTCTGCTTGCGTTAATTTCATTCCATCAAGTACATTTAAAATGGTTCTTTCATAAGCTTGATACTTTTCAACAACTTGCTCATAAGTTGAATACTGGCCACGTGAATGTGAATTAGCACGAACCAGAACAGAATATAGATTGCGCTTAATTGTTATACATTTTCGGTTATACAATAATGGCAGCATTAATTGCCAATTTTGCCCTGCATTTTTTTCGGTATAAATAGTTAAATTCGGCAATACTTTCCGCAAATAAGCAACCTTTGCCATATAGTTACCTGGGACAAACCAAAAACCATTTTTGGCAAATAAGCAATCTTCAAAAAGATCTGTTTTGTCATCGTTGTGTTTGTTAACAGCAAACTGCCCGACTTGTTTTAATGTTTCTTCATCGAGCAAAGTGCAATGGCAACGAGCCATGCTGGTTTGCTCATCACTTGCTTCCAGAATCTGCACCAACTCAGTAATGGCTGACGCTACAGCATAAAAATCATCACTGTCAGGCCAAACAATGTAATCGCCGGTCATCCATTGCAAACCTTTATTTATTGCAACAGATTGACCAGCATTTTTTTGATGAATATAGGTTAATTGATAACCTTTAGCTGAAAAACGTGGAATATAAGATTTAATAATTTGAGCGGAGTTATCAACTGAGCCATCATCTATCACACACATTTCAATGCATGGGTAATCTTGCATCAGCACAGAATCTAATAGCCGATGGATAAATTTTTCGCCATTAAAGCAAGGAGTAATTACACTGACTTTTTTATTTAAATTCATGGCTAACGCTTTATCTTATTTAAAATGAAATCATTGATATTTTTTCGCAGTGTGCAGTCTATTGCAAAATAATAGCCAGTAATAATCGTTGTTAGAACTGACGCAAGAGAAACCAAACACAATCGGTAAAAACCTGGCTCAAATTGCTGCATGCCAAGCCAAACCACAGCGACAACTAAAAGTGTGCAACCAGCACAGGGCAATACGACTTTGTTGATGAAGCTGAAAAATGAAAAGCTTGGCAGCAATAAACTCAGCGTCCAAGCGTTAGACAACATACCAATAATAGCCATAGCAATATTAACTTGGTAGGCTATTTGTGCTGAGTAATCGTACAGATACGCCACGTAAGTGATGGGTACCACAAGCAAGTAGAGTGAACCATTAATTAAGCTGGGTCTTTTAATATGCCCTGTTGCATGAATAGCGCTCACGATAACCGAAGATAAGTTTGCTATAAAATTAAAAACCAATATGTATTGGCAAAACAACACAGCAAAAGTAGGTACAATTCCCAACCACAGTGCTAGAATATATTTCATTTCTAATATCAATGGTAATGACACCATTAACAGAATAAAATAGGTAAACTTTGCTGCATTTACTACCAAAAAAGTTGTTCGTTGGTAATCACCGCTCGCATAGCTTTTAACTATTTGTGGCCTAACAGCAGCTAATGCACTAGCTGCAAACGACATAACAGCCCCTTGCACCTGCATGGCAATGCCACTGGCCGCATTGAGCAACGCGCCAAAAAATATATTGAGCAGTATATTAACCCCTTGTGTGCGAGCTAACACGCTGGCGTTACCATAGAGATCCCAACCAGAAAAACTTAACATTTTTTTGATCAGGTTATTATTTACAGTGGGGTTAAAATGACTCACGTCAAAGTTTTTCATTGCGTAACATATATTGCTAATAAAAATAATACATGACACCCCAAAGACTAACGCTGCATAGGTAATTAATCGGTCTGTATCTAAGATACTTAGGCAATAAACAATACCTAGTTTTAGTAAAACTGCAAATATATCTAAATAGGCGAAGGCTTTAAAGTGTTCATATGAGACAATCATTGCCGAATATGGGACTTGCAACACTGCCATGCATGCCGTTAATAATGAAAGGCCATATACCCACTTTGCCGCCTCTAGGCGTGTGGCATCAATATTCAAGCATTCAAATATCACACTATAGCCTAAACCCGCTCCGATTAACAAAATTAAGATTGCAATAAATAAATGAATAATCAAAGCAGATGTGAAAACTGTCTGTATATCCCCCTTCTGGCCTATCTCAAAATTAAAGAACCGTGAGGTAGCTGTACCCATCGATACATTTAAGAATGAGAACAAAGCAATAACACCGCCCACCACGCTATAGATGCCAAAATCTTCAACCCCCAATTCTTGCAATACTACGCGTGACGTGTAGAGAGAAACAAAAAGACTAAAAAACATTCTGAAATACATAAAAAGTGTATTCCTAAGAATTTTTTTATTATTTTCAACACTCAATGGTCAACCTTTATTTTGTGGTGAGGTAATTTTAGCTTTAAAATTAATCGAACACGCTAGCTAATCGCAGACTAACAGCTTCTTGATCTTTCTTCGATAGACTAACTTCACTTTCAATCGGCCACTCAATCCCTACTTGCGGATCATCCCAACAAATAGAGCCTTCAGATTGTGGTGCATAGTAATTAGTTGTCTTGTACAAAAACTCTGCAGTGTCGCTCAAGGTAACAAAGCCATGTGCAAATCCTTCCGGGATCCATAACTGTCGCTTGTTTTCACCTGACAAGTGAACGCCAACCCACTGGCCGAAGGTCGGTGAGCTTTTGCGGATATCTACCGCCACATCAAACACTTCACCTGCAACACAACGCACCAGCTTGCCCTGGGCATGGGGAGGCAGTTGATAGTGCAAACCACGCAACACCCCTTTCGAGGATTTGGAATGATTATCCTGCACAAAGTTAACCGGATATCCTACCGCCTCTTCAAACAACTTGTGGTTGAAACTCTCAAAGAAAAAACCACGCTCATCACCAAATACTTTTGGTTCAAAAATAAGCACGTCAGGAATCGCTGTCTTGATTACATTCATCTATCTATCCACATTTGATTCAATTTTTATGGGGGGAGCATCTTCCCTCCCCCCTATATCACATCAGGCTTTGGCAACCATTCTTAACAAATATTGTCCATAGGCATTCTTCGCCAATGGCGCAGCAAGCTCACGTATCTGGTCGGCACTGATAAACTTCTGGCGATAGGCGATCTCTTCCGGACAAGCCACTTTCAACCCCTGACGGGTCTCGATGGTCTGAATAAAGTTGCTCGCTTCAATCAGGCTTTCATGGGTACCGGTATCCAGCCAGGCATAACCACGGCCCATCATGGCCACCGACAGATTGCCTTGCTCGAGGTAGATACGGTTCACATCGGTAATTTCCAGCTCACCACGGGGCGATGGCTTCAGGCTCTTGGCGATCTCCACCACGCTGTTGTCGTAGAAATAGAGGCCGGTCACCGCATAGTTGCTCTTGGGCTCCAGTGGCTTCTCTTCCAGAGAGATAGCGGTACCCTCTTTATCAAATTCCACCACCCCATAACGCTCGGGGTCATGCACATGGTAGGCAAAGACGGTAGCGCCACTCTCTTTGGCCGCTGCCGCCGCCAACTGCTTCTGCAGGTCGTGGCCGTAGAAGATGTTGTCCCCCAGCACCAGCGCACAGGGGTCTGACCCGATAAACTCTTCACCCAGAATAAAGGCTTGTGCCAACCCGTCCGGACTTGGCTGCACCTTGTACTGCAAATTCAGGCCCCACTGGCTACCGTCACCCAGTAGTTGCTCAAAGCGGGGAGTATCTTGCGGCGTGCTGATGATCAAAATATCGCGAATCCCCGCCAGCATCAGGGTGCTGAGCGGGTAGTAGATCATCGGCTTGTCATAGATGGGCAGCAGCTGCTTGCTCACCGCCATGGTGACTGGATAGAGACGGGTGCCCGAGCCACCGGCCAGAATAATGCCTTTACGTTTGGTCATGATGCTTGTTTCTTATTTTTAAATTGTAAAAGAAAAAGGTGGCTTGCGGCCACACCTTCCTGTTTTATCCCTGCCAGCCAGGGAGGCAGTCACTACATCCCAGGCCAGTATTTTACTTACCGAGGATCTCGGTCAACATCCGCTCCACACCGACGGTCCACTCCGGCAGCACCAGTTCGAAGGTACGCTGGAATTTGCCGGTATCAAGGCGGGAATTATGGGGGCGTTTTGCCGGAGTCGGGAAGGCGCTGGTCGGCACTGCATTGAGTTGTGTCACCGCCAGTTCAACGCCAGCCTCTCTGGCTTTGGCAAACACCAGCTGGGCGTAGTCAAACCAGGTGGTGGTACCGGAGGCAATCAGATGGTACAGCCCGGCGACCTCGGGTTTGCGCTGCGCCACGCGGAGAGCATGGGCAGTGCAATCGGCCAGCAACTCGGCCCCGGTCGGAGCGCCGAACTGGTCATTGATCACTGACATCTCGCTACGCTCTTTGCCAAAGCGCAGCATGGTCTTGGCAAAGTTGGCACCCCGAGCGGCGTAAACCCAGCTGGTGCGGAAGATCAGGTGACGAGCGCAGAGAGCAGCCCCCTGTTCCCCGGCAAGCTTGGTTTCGCCGTAGACGTTGAGCGGGGCGGTCGCATCAGTTTCCACCCAGGGGCGCTCACCGCTGCCATCGAACACATAGTCGGTGGAGTAATGCACCAACCAGGCACCCAAGGCTTCCGCTTCTTTGGCTATCGCTGCCACACTGGTAGCATTGAGCAGCTCGGCAAACTCCCGCTCGCTTTCGGCCTTGTCGACGGCGGTGTGGGCTGCGGCGTTGACAATCACGTCCGGCTTGACCAGACGTACCGTTTCGGCCACCCCTGCCGGATTGCTGAAATCACCGCAATAGTCGGTGGAGTCAAAATCAACGGCAGTGATGCGCCCGAGCGGCGCCAGTGCGCGTTGCAGCTCCCAGCCTACTTGGCCGTTTTTGCCAAACAGCAGAATATGCATCAGGCACGCTCCCCGTAATTCTGCTCAATCCAGGATTGGTAGGCACCGCTCTTGACGTTGCTGACCCACTGCTGGTTATCCAGATACCACTGTACGGTTTTGCGAATGCCCGACTCGAACGTTTCTTGCGGTTGCCAAGCAAGCTCACTGCTCATCTTGCTGGCATCGATGGCATAGCGGCGATCGTGACCGGGGCGATCCGCCACATAGGTGATTTGATCGCGGTAAGAGCCCGCTTTCGGCACCATTTCATCCAGCAGATCGCAGATGGTGTGTACCACCTCCAGATTCTGCTTCTCGTTATGACCGCCGATGTTGTAGGTCTCCCCCACCAAGCCCGTGGTCACCACCTTGTAGAGCGCACGCGCGTGATCTTCCACATAGAGCCAGTCACGGATCTGGTCGCCCTTGCCATAGACAGGTAAAGGCTTGCCATCCAGCGCGTTAAGAATGACCAGCGGGATCAGCTTCTCGGGGAAGTGGTACGGGCCGTAGTTGTTGGAGCAGTTGGTGACAATGGTCGGCAGACCGTAGGTGCGGCGCCAGGCGCGCACCAGATGGTCGCTGGAAGCCTTGGAGGCAGAATAGGGGCTGCTGGGGGCGTAGGGGGTGGTCTCGGTAAAGAGTGGCAATGGTTCACCGACGGAGACTTCATCGGGATGAGGCAGATCACCATATACCTCATCTGTGGAGATATGGTGGAAGCGGAAGGCCACCTTGCGCGCCTCGTCCAGACTATTCCAGTAGGCGCGAGCCGCTTCCAGCAACATATAGGTGCCGACGATATTGGTCTCGATAAAGTCAGCCGGCCCTGTAATGGAGCGGTCAACATGGCTCTCGGCGGCCAGATGCATCACGGCATCCGGCTGGTGCAGGGCAAACACCCGATCCAGTTCGGCGCGATTGCAGATATCCACTTGCTCAAACGCATAACGATCGCTTGTCGATACGCTGGCTAAGGACTCGAGATTGCCAGCATAGGTGAGCTTATCGAGATTGATAACGGAATCTTGGGTATCACGGATGATATGGCGCACCACGGCAGAACCGATAAAACCTGCGCCACCGGTAACGAGAATTTTCATAGATATGTGTTCTCTTGCGAGGAGTTGATATGGATGCGGTTACGGGCTGAGCCAGAAATACAAGACCGCGCATAGGAGTCTTTTAACATCACCAGAATGTGTATTGATGCGTGCAATTCAATCAAATTAGCGAAAAATGCTATGGCTACCGCCCCTGGGTTACAGCCCCCAGCTTGCTGCTTTTAACCTGATTGTGCTTGCTGTTGGTCATGATGTCCTCCAGCATTGTTATGTTTTAATGGCGCATCACCATGTTTTCATTTCGTGTAAAACTACGAAACAGAACTTTGCATGGCAAAAAAGCTCACAGTACCAGCCCGATAGAACGGCAGATTCTATCTTGATTCCAACAAGACTGCACACCAAAAAATGTTTCAGCATCTCGTTTTTAACCAAGATTCGATAGAAAACCTGAAGAGCTGTATGACCCCACCAAACATGCGATTAACAATCAACCTAAGGTTGCTGATTGGAACAAAAAACAGGGCAACCCATGAGGTTGCCCTGCTTGATTGTCAGCCAAACCAAAGCTGACTGGCGATTTATTGGACTCTGTTCAAATTAGCTCAACCTGCATGCCATCAGTCACCTTTTGACTCAACTGCTGCAGCCATGCGCGACTCTTTACTCTTGTGGCTAGTGAAGTAGCGCATCACCAACACAAAGAAGAGCGGCACGAAGAAGATGGCCAGCACGGTGGCGCTGATCATCCCCCCCATCACGCCGGTCCCGATGGCGTTACGGCTGCTGGCGCCCGCACCGGAGCTGATAACCAGCGGCAACACACCGAGGATAAAGGCGAGCGAGGTCATCAGGATCGGACGCAGACGCAGGCGTGCCGCCTCCACCACCGCCTCACCCAAGCCCATCCCTTTGTCATAGAGCTCTTTGGCAAATTCCACGATCAAAATCGCGTTCTTCGCCGACAAGCCGATGGTGGTGAGCAAGCCCACCTGGAAGTAGACGTCGTTCTCCAACCCGCGCAAGGTGGCAGCCACAATGGCCCCCAGAACCCCGAGCGGTACTACCAGCATAACCGAGAACGGAATGCTCCAGCTCTCGTAGAGGGCTGCCAGACAGAGGAACACCACCAACAAGGAGATGGCGTAGAGCGCAGGTGCCTGCGAACCGGCCTGACGCTCCTGGAAGGAGAGCCCGGTCCACTCGATGCCCACCCCTTCCGGCAGCTGTTTCACCATCTGCTCGATCGCAGCCATTGCATCACCGGTACTCTTGCCGGGCGCCGCCTCACCGACGATCTCCATCGCCGGCACGCCGTTGTAACGCTCCAGACGCGGTGAGCCGAAGCTCCACTCGGTGCTGGCAAAGGCAGAGAAGGGCACCATCTGACCGGCACTGTTGCGCACATACCAGAGTTTCAGATCTTCCGGGTTCATCCGGAAGGGGGCATCCGCCTGCATGTAGACCTTCTTGATCCGGCCACGGTCAACGAAGTCATTGACGTAGGAAGAGCCCCAAGCGGTAGCCAGGGTGTTGTTGATATCCGCGATGGATAGCCCCTGCGCCAGCGCCTTCTCGTAGTCGATCTTGATATCAAGCTGCGGCGTATCTTCCATCCCGTTCGGGCGCACTCGCACCAGGGTGGGATCCTGCGCCGCCATGCCGAGCAGCTGGTTACGCGCCGCCATCAGCTTGTCGTGACCGATACCGCCGCGATCCTGCAGGAAGAAGTCAAAACCGGTCGCCGTCCCCAGCTCCGGGATCGGAGGCAGGTTGAAGGCGAACACTTGCGCCTCCTTGATGCTGAACAGATAGCCCATGGCGCGGCCGATGATGGCATTGGCGCTGCGATCAGGGCTCTTGCGCTCGCTCCAGTCCTTGAGCTTGATAAAGGCCATCCCCGCGTTCTGGCCACTACCGGCGAAGCTGAAGCCCGATACGGTCAGTACGGAGTCAACGTTATCCTTCTCGTTTTTCAGGAAGTAGTCGCGCATATCCGCCAGCACCACCTCGGTGCGCTGCTTGGTCGCCCCCACCGGCAGTTGCACCATGGACATGATGACCCCCTGATCCTCTTCCGGCAGGAAGGAGGTGGGCATCCGCATAAAGAGCACTGCCAGTACCGCCAGCATGGCGCCGTAGATCAGGCTGTAGCGCACACCCTGCTTGATCACCTTGCGCACACCGCTCTGATAGCGGTTGGTACCCGCATCAAAGGCGCGGTTGAACCAACCAAAGAAGCCGCGCTTGGCCCCAAACTCGCCATGTTTCATCGGCTTGAGCAGGGTGGCACAGAGCGCCGGAGTCAGGATCAACGCCACCAGCACCGACAGCACCATGGCCGAGACGATGGTCAATGAGAACTGGCGATAGATGGCACCGGTCGAGCCGCCGAAGAAAGCCATCGGCACAAACACGGCGGAGAGCACCAGGGCGATCCCCACCAGCGCGCCGGTGATCTGGGTCATCGACTTGCGGGTCGCTTCCAGCGGGGAGAGATCCTCCTCGCTCATCAGCCGCTCCACGTTCTCCACCACCACGATGGCGTCATCCACCAGCAGGCCGATGGCCAGCACCATACCGAACATGGTGAGGGTGTTGATGGAGAAGCCGAACGCCGCCATCACCCCGAAGGTACCGAGCAGCACCACAGGCACCGCAATGGTCGGGATCAGAGTGGCACGGAAGTTCTGCAGGAACAGATACATGACGCAGAACACCAGGAAGATCGCCTCGATCAGGGTCTGCACCACCTCCTCAATGGAGATCTTCACAAACGGCGTGGTGTCGTAGGGGTAGACGATCTCCATATTGGCCGGGAAGTAATCCGACAGCTCATTGAGCTTGGCACGCACCTTCTCGGCGGTATCCAGCGCGTTGGCGCCGGTCGCCAGCTTGATGGCGACCGCGGCGGTAGACTGACCGTTGTAGAGCGCATCGGCGTCATAGCTTTCACCCGCCAGCTCGACCCGGGCCACATCTTTCAGCCGCACCTTGGAGCCATCCTGATTCACCCGCAGCAGGATGTCGTTGAACTGCTCCACGGTAGAGAGACGGGTCTGCCCCATGATGGTGGCGGTGAACTGCTGATCTTCCACCGACGGGGTGCCACCCAGCTTGCCGAACGCCACCTGGGCGTTTTGCGCCTTGATGGCCGCCTGCACATCCCCCGGGGTCATCTGCACCCGGTTGAGCTTGTTGGGATCGAGCCAGATCCGCATGGAGTACTGGCTGCCGAACAGGGTGATATCCCCGACCCCATCCAGACGACTCAGTGGCTCCTTGATGTTGGAGACCACATAGTCCGCCAGATCGTCGTTGTTCATCGAGCCATCGCTGGAGATGAAGGCGGCTACCATCAGGAAGCTGCTGGAGGTCTTCTGCACCCGAATGCCCTGCTGCTGAACCTCTTGCGGCAGCAGCGACATCGCCTGCTGCAGCTTGTTCTGCACCTGCACCTGGGCTATATCGGGATCGGTCCCCGGCTGGAAGGTCAGGGTCACCGACACCCGACCGGCAGAGTCGGACTGGGAGGACATGTAGAGCAGGTGATCCAGCCCCGTCATGTTCTGTTCGATGATCTGGGTTACCGAGTCCTCCACCGTTTTGGCGGATGCGCCCGGATAGCTGGCAGAAATACCAACAGCGGGTGGCGCAATGCTCGGATACTGGGCGACCGGCAATTTGATGATGGCCAGGCTGCCCGCCAGCATGATCACCAGTGCGATCACCCAGGCAAAAATGGGTCTGTCTATGAAAAATCGAGCCATGAAGCGACTACTCCATCCTACTTGTTGGCCGGGGTGTTGGACGCAGCTTTAGCAGATGGTGCATCGACACCTTGCTCAGCGGGATTGACCACGGCGCCCGGACGCACTTTCTGCAACCCGGCCACAATAACCCGCTCGCCGGTGGTGAGCCCTGACTCCACCACCCAGTTGCTGCCGATGACACGGCTCAGCTGCACGTTGCGCAGTTCCACCTTGTTGTCAGCGGTCACTACCAGCACGGTGGCACCGCCGTTGGGAGTACGGGTCACCGCAGTTTGCGGCACCAGCAGCCCTTTGGCCCGCTCCCCCTCTTGCAGGGTGGCGCGCATAAACATGCCGGGCAGCAGCAGCTGATGAGGGTTGGGCACAATCACCCGCAGGGTCACCATGCCGGAGGTCTCATCCACGGTGACGTCGGAGAACTGCAGCGAGCCCTCTTCGCCATAAGTGGTGCCATCTTCCAGCTGGAAGCTTACCTTGGCCCCTTTCTGCTCGTCCTTAGTCAGCTTGCCCTCGGCAACCAGTCGTTTGAGGCGCAACAGATCAGCCGTGGACTGACGCACATCGACATACATGGGGTCGAGCTGCTGGATGGCTGTCAGGCTGTCAGCCTGCTGGGCGGTCACCAACGCCCCCTCTGTCACAGCGGATTTACCGATACGGCCGCTGATAGGCGCCGTGATGCGGGTGTAACCCAGATTGATCTCGGCAGTGCGCAGGGCCGCCTTGCTCGCCATGATCTCCGCCTGCGCCTGCTTCCAGCTGGCGTCGGCATCGTCATAGTCCTGACGGCTGATAGAGTTGACCTTGAGCAGCTCCTGATAGCGCTTGGCCTTGAGGCGGGCGCTCTGCTCGTTGGCCTGCGCCTTGGCCAGATTGGCCTTGGCGCTGGCGACGGCAGCCTGATAGACAGCCGGATCGATCTGATAGAGCAGATCGCCAGCCTTCACATCGCTTCCCTCGGTAAAGAGGCGCTTGAGGATGATGCCACCCACCTGCGGGCGCACTTCGGCCACCCGCAGCGGGGCGCTGCGGCCGGTCAATTCAGTGGTCAACATCAGCGGAGCACTCTGCAGGGTCACCACGTCAACCGCCGCGGGAGGCATCCCCCCCTGTCCCTGCGGCGCGCCCTTGTCGCCACAACCTGCCAGCAAGCCTGTTGCCAGCAGGGCAAGACCTACCGAACGAGCAAGAATATGTTTATGCATGAAACACCTGAGCCTTTGCCAGTCAATGAACAATCAGGGCCACGTGGGCCCTGTTGGTAAAAATCGGAAAGATGAGGCAATATACATACATTCATAAATGTATGTAAGTGACTTTTTGCTTGCATGAGGCACAAATTTCGATGGCCAGACGAACCAAAGAAGAGGCGCAGCAAACCCGCTGCCACATCATGAGCACGGCGCTGGATCTGTTCTGCTCTCAGGGCCTGGCCAAGACCAGCCTGACCGACATCGCCAGGGCGGCAGACCTGACCCGCGGGGCCATCTACTGGCACTTCAAAAACAAGGAGGAGCTCTTCTTCTCCCTCTGGGAGGAGCTCTGCCAACCCCTCGCCCATCAGCTCGACGCCTGCGTCAATGAAGAGGAGCCCGACCCCCTCGGCAAGCTGCGCGACTTCCTCAAAGAGGTGCTGACCCGCATCACCCGGGATCAGGCCCACCAGCAGATGTTCACCATCCTCTTCAATCTGGAATCGCTGGAGGGGGAAGCCATCTCCCTGCGCGAACATATCCGCAGCCAGTCCAGCAACTTCTTCCGGGATCTGGAGACCACCCTCACCAACGCCATCCGGCGCGGACAGCTGCCCGCCAATCTGGATCTGCGGCGAGCCTCCACCCTGCTCCACTGTACCCTCGATGGCTACATCATCAACTGGCTCCACTTTCCGGAGCGGATCGATTTGGCGGCCGAGTCGGAGTACCTGCTCGACTGCATGTTCACCATGCTGACCCAGCCTCGCAATCCGGCGGTTCGTTCCTAGTGTTCACCCTCTGCGCCAACTTGCAGGCCACTTTGCCAGCGCAGCCCCCGATTTGCTAAGGTAGCGCCCCCTGTAGCCGCTTCGGCCCGAGACCATTGCTGTGACATCCACTGACGCCATCACCCCAGATACCGCCCATTCCGCCAGCCTGACTCCGGCGCACAGCGCCTTTACGGCCCGGCTGGCCGCTGGCGCCCACCTGCTCAACCTTGACTGCGGCGACGGGGTGGATCTCTGCTGGCTGCGTGATGGCGGTTTTCGGGCCACCGCCTGCGAACCCGAGCTGGCGCTGGCCCGCAGCGCATCGCGCCGCTCGGGTCAGGCCGTGCGGGTCTGCCCCATCGCGGGGATGCGCAGCGTGCTCCCCTATGACGGCATCTGGCTCAGTCGCCCTACCAACCTTGCCGGGCAGAAAGCAACTGACACCCTGCGCCATCTCGCCACCCTGCTCAAACCGGGTGCGCTACTGGCGTTGCCGGTTGCAACCGATCTCGCGGCAGCCATGACTCAGCTGGCCGAGCGACTCACAGAGGATGAGATCCCCCTGACAATCTGCGCGGAGCAGCCTGCCCAATCCGCAGCAGCGTTGAGTTATCTGCTGCTGACCCGCACGATCGCTTGATTGGCTGCGCCGGTTAAACCCTTAACGACGCTCGCTTTTACCCCGCGCAGGTCCTAACCCCGAGGCCCTGTACGCCCTCTGTCAGCCCACCATGTACAGCACACCATGCCGTATCTTGCGCGTTTAAATATGGGCGTTTTCCGGTCGGAAAAAACAGTCATTAACAATATTTAACTCGGCGTTAACCCATTCAAGACAGACATAATGCGGATTCTGTGTTAGAAAGTGTGATTAATATCGAAATTTAATAACAAATCAGACAATACAACCAACACCGGATTTCCTTATGAAACTTGTCCTCAAACTCATTGCTGGCATCCTTGCCGGTCTCTTGCTCGGTCTCTACGCCCCTGAGTGGGTGGCGCGCGTGCTGTTTACGGCCAAGACAGTCATAGGTCAGCTCATTACCTTCACCATTCCGCTCATCATCCTCTTCTTCATCATGAGCGGCATCGCCAGCCTGCCGAAGAACTCCGGCAAGCTGCTGGGCAAAACCGTGGCCCTCTCCTACTGCTCCACCATTCTGGCGGGCCTGTTCGCCTTTACCGTGGCGAGCCACCTGATCCCGCAGCTGACCACAGCCGCCGAGCCCACTACCGCCGAGGCGGTCAAGCTCGCCTCCTACGTCAATCTGGAGATCCCGCCGCTGTTTGGCGTGATGTCGGCACTGGCCGCCGCCTTTGTGTTCGGCATCGGCATCAGCGCCACCCAGGCCACCGATCTGCGCCGGGTCGCCGATCAGGGTCGTGACATCATCGACCGCCTGCTGGCCAAGGTGATCATCCCGCTGCTGCCGTTCTACATCGCCGGGGTCTTTGTCGAGATGACGGTAGAAGGCACCGTATTCGCCACCCTGAAAACCTTCGGCGTGGTACTGGTGATGGCCATCCTGATGCACTGGATCTGGCTCTCCGTGCTGTTCGTGGGTACCGGTCTGGCCCTTGGCCGCTCACCGGCCCAGCTCATCAAGAACATGCTGCCGGCCTACTTCACCGCGCTGGGTACCATGTCGAGCGCCGCCACCATTCCGGTTGCCCTGCAATCGAGCAAGAACAACGGGGTGAGCGACGGCATCGCCAACTTTACCGTGCCGCTGTGCGCCACCATTCACCTCTGTGGCTCCACCATTACCCTGGTCACCTGCGCCACCGCGGTGATGTTCCTCTCCGAGCATCTGGCCATTCCGGGCATCGAGACCATGCTCCCCTTCATCATGATGCTGGGGGTGATCATGATCGCCGCACCGGGCGCGCCGGGTGGTGGCGTGATGTCGGCGCTGGGCCTGCTCACCTCCATGCTCGGTTTCGGTGAAGCCTCCATCGCCCTGATGATCGCCCTCTATCTGGCGCAGGACAGCTTCGGCACCGCCTGCAACGTCACCGGTGACGGCGTGATTGCCCTGTGGGCGGATCGCTTCGCCAACGGTAGCGAGAGCGCAGCTCCAGTGGCCGAGGCCGAACAGGCGTAAGCTCGCCGGGATAGATCGACCATCCTCTGCAAAACCGCAGGCCCGAACCATGTTCGGGCCTGCGTCGTTTCTGCCACCGTCACTGCTTTTGTACGTGTTCCTCCTCCCTCTCTTTGCCCCCCTCTACCATGAATAGCACTGGCGCAGCTCTCTACACCCGACAAAATTATTGGCATATGCCACATATGAGCGTATAAATGGCTTATGCCAATTAGGAGCCACCATGCCAAGACCCAAGATTGCCCGCCAGATCTGTGGCCGCCCCACCAACAGCTGCTTCAAACCCAACGGCCGCCCCATGCATCAGCTGGAACAGGTCACGCTGGCCCCTGACGAGTTCGAGGCACTGCGCCTCGTCGACCTTCAAGGAATGCAGCAGCAGGAGGCCGCCCTGGTGATGGGGGTTTCCCGCCAGACCCTGGCCAATATCCTGAAAAAAGGGCGCTACAAGGTGGTGGAATGTCTGAGTCTGGGCAAGGCATTGATGATGCACCCCGCCGAGCCCGACCACCCAACCAGTGGAGAAGAGCCGACATGAATGCTGTCACAACCATGACCACCAACCCCTGCAACAGCGCCCTGATGCTGAGTCAGGGGCTGCTGGCTGGCCACTTTACCCGTGCCGAGCAGCTGCAAATTCTTAACCCCGAAGGGAACGTTATCGCCACCCTGGCTAACCCGGCCGCCGCCGAAGGCTGCCACGGCAAGCAAGCGCTGCTCGACGCCCTCACCCATCATCAGGTGGGTCAGGTGGTGGTGCGCAATATCGGCGAGCGGATGCTGGGTCGCCTGCTGGCGGTCAATATCCGGGTTCTGCAGTGCCGCTCTGCCCGCCTGCCGCTGCCCGCGCTGCTGGCCCCCGCTAATCTGCAACCTCTAACCGAGGCCAGTCAGGGGCGTCCGTCTCGCCGTCATCAGAGCAAGTCTGCGATCCGTGCCATCCAGCCCGTCGGCGCAGGCCAGAGTCATAGCCATTGTCATGGTGGTTGCAACAGTGGCTCCGATCACTGTTGCACCAGTAGTGGCAATCAGGCAGAGAGCTCACGACAAGGCCATACTTGTTGCCACGGCAGTGAAGGCGCCAACCAGCAGGGCGGTTGCTGCCATCATCACTGATGCCATCGCCGTGCATGTCATCACCATCAAGGAGAAGAGATCATGTCCATCTGGTTGTTGAGCCTGCTCGCCTCGTTCGTGCTGATCCTGGCCATGGGCACCATCATCTGGTGGCGCCAATACCAGCTTGCCCAGAAACGGGAAGATAAAGAGGTACGTCCCTGTGGCTGCTCCAGTGCCTGCGCGGATCACCTCTACCAAATCAGCGAGCCGACGCCCAAACAGTAACCTGAGCGCAGCCGCCATAGCCGCAGATAGAAGGTCGGCAAAATAAGGGCGCGTGGAATCGAGAGGCGCATAAAAGAGAGGGGGCACCTGCTGGTGCCCCCTCTCTTGTTACGCTTTCCATTCATGCATGATCCTCCGTATTGCCCCTTAAGCTTATCACACACGCTCAACCCGGCTCTGCGCCGCTGGCCGGCACACTCGGAGTGCAGGCCGGATCCTGATACTGCTGATAGATGGCATAAAACTCGGCCTTGTTGTGCAGGGCTGCGGCGACACAGGCGGGATCAAACTGACTGCCGGCATGCTCCTCCAGATAGGCAAATGCCGTCTCGAACGGCCATGCCTTCTTGTAGGGGCGCTCGCTGGTCAGGGCATCAAACACATCAGCCACCGTCACGATGCGCGCCGCCAGCGGGATCGCCTCCCCCGCCAGCCCCAGCGGATAGCCAGTGCCGTCAAAGCGTTCGTGATGGCTGGCGATGATATTGGTCAGCATATCGGTGTGGTGAATGCCATCGAGACCAAACTCGTTGATCATCAGACTGATCATCTCCCGCCCCTTGCCGGGGTGGATCTTCATGATCTCGAACTCTTCCGGCGTCAGCTTGCCCGGCTTGAGCAAAATGGCATCCGGCACCGCGATCTTGCCGATGTCGTGCAGCTCGGAGAAGAGGTAGATAAACTCCACCTCCTCATCGCTCAGCCCGCAAGTCGGGGCCAGCGTCTTGGCAATCAGCCGAGAGTAGGCCGACATCCGGTGCAGATGGTTGGCGGTCTCCTCATCCCGATAGCGGCTGAACTCCCGCGCCGTGGTCAACGCGCCGCCAAGGGTCTGGATGGAGAAAAACTCCACCGCAATGATGGCCGAGAGCGCCTGGGCATAGGCCGACAGCTCGCTGCGGATCGGCTCCTCGAAGTATCCCGGCTCCATGGCATCGCAAAACAGAAAACCAAACAGCTTGCTGTTGAACAGCAGCGGCTCGGTATAGCTGGAGGCATAGCCCGCCTCCAGCACCTTGCGGCTGTGCTCCGACGCAGAGCCACGCAGGGCATCGAGATTGCCGAGCACCCGGGGCTGCTTGTGCTCCGCCAGATAACTCAGGGAGGGAACATCGCTCAGCTTCACCTCATACTGCACCAGTGGCGAGGGCCCCTCGGTGCTGTGAGCAAAGGTCTTGAGCTGATCGGTATGGGGATCGTAAATCGCGATGGCTACCCGACTCAGCTTGTCAAAGCGCTGCCTGAGCGTGGCATGTACGCTCTGCATTTTTTCGCCAAATGAACTTTCCATCGCCTTCTCCAACGGGACCCCGTGATGGAAGTATAGTGACTCCCTTTGACGCTCTCCCCGCCACAGCGTCAAAATTGACAGAAAAATCAACAAAGCGGCTTCCCCACAACAAGCCTGCACGGCAGAGGCAATAGCCCCACCAAGTGCACGCCATCAGCGACTGTTGGTGCGGCCCAATCTTGCCTGGTCGGAGATATTGTTCGGTTCTGCCATGCTGGCTGTATAGTTTTTGGTTAACCATTCCGGTAAAATCCGCGCCCTTAAAGAAGAGCCACCTAAGAGTGATTGAGCGATGTCCAACACAAAACAGGCCCCCAAAGTAGGATTCGTCTCCTTGGGTTGCCCAAAAGCGCTTGGTTATTAATAGCCACCACTAGGGGGGAAATAAACTTTCCACATTGGCACTTACAATTAAGTTTAGGGTTCGCAGATCAACGTTATCATCAGCAATTTTTCACTACGTAGTGAAAATAAATAAAGCCTCTGACATGAGGTATGTCAGAGGCTTTATTATATACAAAATAAACTTGGTACAGTTAAATGGTCATGTCAGGCACTGCGTGATGTAGCTTGAATCGAGTCGACCATAACATTTTCCTTAATCGAGAACCTCTTACTGTAAATAGCAGTAAGGATAGGTACTAGCACAGCCGTTACGATCACACAGGTTGCGACCAGCGCGGTTGCAGATTGAGCCACCGGTGCAAACGCCGGGTTCATCTGGGCGATTATCATCGGGTTGGCAACGGCAGCCCCGGCGGTGGAAGAGGCCGCTACCCCGGCAGTACCATTACCACCAGCCAGCCACTTGTCGGCGAAGATGAGTGGGATCCCGGTGATAACAATCACTGCCAAGCCAAGCAAAATTCCGAGTAACCCAGTCTCTATGATGACTGAGAAGTTGATGGTATTGCCCAGTGCAAAACCGAAGAAGGGGATCAGAGTACCGGTGGCTTTACTGAAGAACTCCTTAAGATCAGAGTCCAAATTACCAAGAGCAAAACCGATAAGGAAAGGTAGGACCGCCCCAACAAAATGGTGTCCCTGGAAGGAGGCCAGCCCTGTTGCACCAAGGATAACCATGGTCATCAGAGGACCGGACTCGATAGACATTAACACGAACGCACCGGACTCTTCCTTGGTGCCGTACTGGTTCATCAGGCTGGCATAAAGACCGCCGTTAGTCATATCCATAGCTGAGACGAGAGCCAGAGTGGACAATCCCGCGAGCAGACCGGCCTCAATACCGTGCTCGGGTAGCAGTTGGGATGCCAGTACAGCAACCAACCAGGCTACTGCTATTTTGGTGACTACCAGTACACCGGATTTGCGGATCACGGTACCGGTGGCTTTGAGATTAATGGAAGCGCCGATACAGAAGAACCAGACCGCCAAGATTGGCACTGTACCTGTGATGATCCCTTTGGTGAAGCCGCCATAATACTCTGCGGTACCGGGAGCAAATGTATTTAAAGTTGCGCCCAGAAGCAGCGGGATCAGCATGATCCCCCCCGGAATTTTATCCAACGTCTGTTTGATTTTCATATAGACCTCAATAATGACAAAAGAAATAACGTAAAAAGTTTCAACTCTGTATTTTTAATAGTTTTATTGATTGGCCAGCCACGTTTTGCTGACCTTGAAAACGGCTTTTTTTATCTTTTTCGATGTATTTACTTGGCAAGTCGGACGATGAACTTCACCCGGATAAAAAATGGCAAAATCACCCGTTCCAAGTAGTATCCGATTGGTAATCTCATCTTGGTCAATGAAGATCAAGTCAGGCTTGGTTTCCTGATATGAATGTGGAGAGGTAATGGCTGCACTGGTAGCGATTACCTCTTGGCCACACAACAGTATCTGAATATCGATAAACTGATCATGAAATTCACTTTTTAAACAATCTTCAGGAGCAGTTGTTGGGCTTGAAATAAGATAAAAAACGTCATTCTCGATTATCTCGAACTTTCCATCCTGCTGGCTCAGCAAATGCTGATGGGAGCACTCTTCTCTTTGTAAAAGCTGCAATAACGGAGTGGGTAACATCGCCATTGCGAGTTGATTTATATTACCGATGATCATGAGCCGGATTTCCTTGTCGCGTTGTCCGTCTTGATCGTCGGTACAGGCAGGCGAGCGCCGTCCATCGAGCGAGTCAGATCGGAGTTATCGTTACGTATCTGTGGTATGGGCCCGGCCACCAGGCCCGAATGAGGGTTAAAGTGCCGCCATGGCATCCCGTGCAAGCGAGCCAATCTTGTCCCACTCCCGCCGCTCAATGAGATCAGCCGGGACCATCCAGGTACCGCCGCAGGCAAACACTGTCCCTTGGGCCAGATAATCCTTCACATTACTCGGGCTGATACCGCCGGTAGGCATAAAAGTAACGGGATAGACGGCGCTTAGGGCCTTGAGCATGGCCAGCCCGCCGGAAGCCTCTGCCGGGAAGAACTTGAGTGTATACAGACCAAGCTCCATTGCTTGCTCAACCAGGCTGGGATTATTGACTCCAGGGATGATAGGTACACCTCGCGCCTGGCAATACTGAACGATCCGTGGATTGAGTCCTGGACTGACGATGAAATCCACCCCTGCTTCTATAGCCTGATCCACTTGGGCTGTAGTGAGCACGGTCCCCGCCCCGATGGTCATGTTGGGGAAGGCTGCTCGCAGTTGACGGATTGCATCGGCCGCAGCGGGTGTGCGGAAAGTGATTTCCGCGCTCGGCATGCCGTTGTCCATCAAAGCCTGACCAAGGGCCACTGCATCATCGGCATTCTTGATAGCGATGACGGGGATGATCTTCAGGCTGGACAGTTGTTCAAGCAATACTGACATGGGATTCCTCACTGGCATTGGTGGTGGCTGGCATCGCCAGCAAAGGGATGATGGCGCCGCGATGCTGAATAACAGTGCTCGCCAGTCGATGGGCATATTGTGCTGAGTCGTTTACCGAGGCGTTGGCCAGTCGTTTGGCAAGGTAACCTGCGCTGAACGAGTCACCAGCCGCCGTAGTGTCTATCACCTGCGTCTGTGCCAGTGACACGGCAGGAACTTCATTGCACCGTTCGTCCTGCACGATGAGGCAGGACTCTGCACCACGTTTGACAACTATTTCACTGACTCCAAGGGCCTGAGTCCGCGCCAGCGTCTGATCAACCTGGCTATCTCCCCACAAGGCGTACTCGTCATCGAGTGTCAGGAAAGCAAGGTCAGTCAGCGTCAGCATGGCGTGATAGGCCTGCTGTGCCGCTTCGCGGCTTTCCCAAAGGCGTGGCCGGTAGTTGTTGTCAAAGGCGATCTTCACCCCGGCAGCGCGACACTCGGCAAGACGTTGCAGCAGGGTTTCCCTGTCCGCTTGGGACAGGATGGCTAGGCTGATACCACTCAAATAGATGTAGTCGAACTCGTGCAATTGCTGGCAGATATGCTCCGCTTCATCGCCTTGCAACCAGTAACGGGCAGCCGCATCGCTGCGCCAGTAATGGAAGGTCCGCTCGCCGTGCTCGTCAGTTTCAATGAGGTAGAGGCCGGGCAATTTGTGAGCAAAACGCTGCACCAGATCGGTATGGACACCTTCCTGTTGCCACTGCTGCAACATGGTATTGCTGATGGCATCGGTTCCCATTGCGGTCACATAGTGTACGGCCAGCTCAGTGTTGGCTCGTGCCAGATAGACAGCCGTGTTGAGCGTATCTCCACCGAAATGGCGGACGATGTTCACCTTGCTCTCCGATAGCTCGATCATGCATTCGCCAATGACGGCAACCTTGATAGCCATATGTCCTCCCACTTTTATGATGGGTTCATTCTATTTAATGAAACGAAACTATCAAATGAATTGAAACGCCATTTCATTAAATTGTGACGGAACGCAAAGGTTCTTCAGCCTGAGGAGGATGCCCGGCGTGAGAAGCGTTTTAAATGGTTCTGTTTGATACCGTAATCAGGTAAGGTAGCTGCGACCTTGGCTATGATTGCGCGCTTGTTTCAAATATAATGAAACGATAGATTTTATAAGGGGATATAGATGTCAGCGGTAGATAACTCACCGGATTCGGTCTCGTCAGTACTGAAAGTGTTCGGTATCTTGCAGGCCTTGAGTGAACAAAAAGATATCGGAGTGACTGAGCTGTCCCAGCGGATCATGATGTCAAAAAGCACTGTTTATCGTTTTTTGCAGACAATGAAGACGCTTGGTTATGTCAATCAGGAAGGGGAGACTGACAAGTACACCCTTAGTCTGAAGCTTTTCGAACTGGGTGGAAGAGCGCTGGAGCACCAGGATTTGATCCAAATCGCTGATGTCCAGATGCACCGTTTGGGTAAGTTGACCAAAGAAACGCTGCACCTGGGGGCACTAGATGAAAACAGTGTCGTCTATCTGCACAAGATCGACTCCGAATACAATCTGCGTATGTACTCCCGTATCGGTCGCCGCTGCCCACTCTACAGCACCGCGCTTGGCAAGGTAATGATGGCTTGGCTACCAGAAGAAGAGGTGCGGAGCATGTTGGCCGGAGTAACGTTTGAGCGCTTCACCGAACATACCCTGGCCAATGTTGATGCCCTGTTGGTGGAGCTGGCCCAGGTGCGCGAGCAAGGCTATGCGGAAGACAATGAAGAAAATGAGAACGGGCTGCGTTGCTTCGGTGTGCCTATCTACAACCGGATGGGGCGCATCATCACCGGGCTCTCTTTGTCACTACCGATAGTCCGTTTTGAAGAAAGCAAACGTGCCGAACTTGTTAGTTTGCTACATGAAGCTGCTGCCCGCATTTCGGCGGAGCTTGGCTATCACGACTATCCCTTTACCTCAAACTGAGAGCGTAAGCGCCTTACTTAGCCTCATCATATGAGTGGATACCAGTCAGGCATCCACTCAATGCTCCCGGTTATCGAACCCGACCGAGCGGCGCTACACCTTGGTGTCGGTAGAGGGAAACCATGGTGTAGCCATTGATGACGAAGAACATCCCCTCTAACAGACTCCCGCCAATCGAACCAGCCCAGAGGTTGTGTACAACCCAACAGAGACTGCTGACCAGCATGCACCCTCGCAGTGGTAGTCCATCCAATCTGAACAGGGCATAGGTACTCAACGTGGTCCCCGTCAGGGTGAGCAATTGCATGGGGTGTTCCAGCTGAGGAAGCACCAGCACCCAAACGAACACAATAAAGCTCCACATGACACTTAACGTTCGGTGGTACCCGGAAACCCACGTGCGGACTGCACACAGCAGGCAGTTTATGGCGGCGACCGTCGCACCGAGCATCATAAAATGCAGAGCCAAAAGTACCCCATTAAGAGTCAGGTGCCGCCGCAATTTCTGATCCTGGTGTTGCAAAAAAGCGGTGGCACCGATAGCGCAAGCCAGCAACCCAAGGAGCTGGGCCAGCCAAGGTGCATCAAGATGCATAGGGTAAATTCCGTAACAGGATTGAACAAAAAAGGCGCCATTGGCGCCTTGTTGCATCTTAAGAGATCAGCGGGCCAACCAGCCACCATCCACTGCGATTGTGTAACCATTGATGTAGTCGGAAGCCGCAGAGGCAAGGAAGACTGCCGGGCCCATCATGTCATCGGGTACACCCCAACGTCCGGCCGGGATTCGTTCCAGAATGGCGGCATTGCGATCCTCATCTGCACGCAGAGCTGTCGTATTGTTGGTGGCCATGTAACCGGGAGCAATGGCGTTCACGTTGATACCTTGGCTTGCCCATTCATTGGCCAGCAGGCGGGTGATCCCCATCACGCCGCTCTTGGAGGCTGTGTAGGAAGGCACCCTGATCCCGCCCTGATACGAGAGCATGGAGGCAATATTAATGATCTTGCCGCCCTGGCCCTGAGCGATAAACTGCTTCGCGACTGCTTGGGACATGAAGAAGACGCTCTTGATGTTGATGTTCATCACATCATCCCAGTCCTTCTCGCTGAAGTTGATGGCGTCTTCTCGGCGAATGATGCCAGCGTTGTTGACCAGGATGTCGACCCGACCAAACCGGGAGACGGCTTGATCCACCAGTCCTGGTAAGGTATCAACCTTGCTGACATCGGCCTTGAGACTAAGGAACTGGCGGCCAATGGCCTCGACCTTGGCAATGGTATCGGTAGGCTCGACAATGTTGACACCAACGATGTCACAGCCTGCCTGAGCCAGGCCCAACGCCATACCCTGACCCAGACCGGTATCGCAACCGGTCACGATGGCAATCTTACCCTTCAAATCGAATGCATTGAGAATCATCTTATTTCCTCTGCTGCCACCCAGCGTGACAGTCTTGATGGTGGTGATGCGGGCCATCTGAAGCGGGCCCGGACATAAAGGGAATTAACGCAGATCCTCGATGGCAACATGATCCATGTCACCGAACACCTGATTCTCGCCGACCATGCCCCAGATAAAGGTATAAGCCTGGGTACCTACTCCGGAGTGAATGGACCAACTTGGCGAGATCACTGCCTGCTCGTTGTGGATCAGCAAATGGCGAGTCTCGTCAGGCTTGCCCATCATGTGGAATACAGCCGCATCCTCTTTCATGTTGAAGTAGAAGTAGACCTCCATACGACGCTCATGAGTGTGGCAAGGCATGGTGTTCCACAAACTACCTTCCTCCAGCTGGGTCATGCCCATTACCAATTGACAGGTCGGCAGTACATCCGGCACCAGGTATTTGTAGATGGTGCGACGGTTGCTGGTAGACGCGTCACCGATGGTGCTGGGGGAAGCCTGCTCCTTGGTGACTTTGCGGGTCGGGAAATGCATGTGGGCCGGAGCACTGTTGTAGTAAAACTTGGCCGGTTGCGAGGCATCGACGCTGGCAAAACTTAGCTCCCTGGCGCCCTGTCCCACGTAAAGCGCTTCGGCATTACCGACTTCAAAGGTGGTTCCATCCACAGTAACCACACCGGGGCCACCGATGTTGATAAGCCCAAGCTCGCGACGTTCGAGGAAATAGCTGACACCAAAGGTTTTACCTAGCTCGTCTGAGAAGCCAAGCGGGCCGTTGACCGGCATCATGCCACCGAACACGATGCGATCGATGTGGCTGTAGGTCATGGTCAGCTTGTTCGGGGTGAAGATCTCCTCAACCAGAAACTCACGGCGCAGGCCCTGAGTATCAAGTTGCTTGGCATGGTCGCTATGGATGCTTTGACGAATTTGCATAATGAACCTCAATTCAGGGCCTTTACGGCATCAATGACTGCGTACTTACGCTTTACTTTGTGGAACGCACGATACCAATAAATGGAAACGCCATCAATTTAAAAGTGAAACGTTGTTTTGATTTTGTGATTTTGAGCTAATTCCGGGAAACTGACACTTCGGGTGTTTGTCAGGCCACAAAGGCAAGTCGGTAAGTAGTAGCGATATGGGGATGGAAATAGCTGCTGAGAGCACAGGAGTCATCCCTGAGCTGAGTTCTCTTTGTAAAGTGAACCCTTCTTCGTGCCATCCGGGTGATTCTTGGGTACCAAGATGATAGCGAGTGAGTTTTGTACAAACCCCACTTTGCAGTTGGAGGATAGACTCATTTGTTTATGGTTGACGCATATAATGCAGGCCAGAACAAGGCAACATTGTGGTGAGTTTTCAGTCTGGCTCATCAGGCACTCGCCTACCTCTCCCCAACGCCCCCGTAAAAATATTAGAAATACCCATGAGTCTCTGGAAAAGTAGATTAAAAAACACCCAGCCATATTCTTCCTCTTTCCTGCTCATCAGGTATAATCCGCCATCTTTTTTTGCATCAGTGACCAGCGACCCCCTATGACTGTCAACCGTTTTGACCCCAGCTCAGACAGCCTGACGCCTGCAACCACGCAGGCTCAGCCATTGGACAACCAACCTGTCCAACAAGCGACTTCCAGCATTATTAGGTCTCATCACCCAAGGATTGGTTTTGTGAGCTTGGGATGCCCCAAAAACCTGGTCGATTCCGAGCGCATCCTGACCCAGCTGCGTACCGAAGGGTACGATGTGGTGCCCAGCTATGACGATGCCGAGCTGGTCGTCGTCAACACCTGCGGCTTTATCGACAGCGCGGTGCAAGAGTCGCTGGAAGCGATCGGCGAAGCGCTGGCCGAGAACGGCAAGGTGATCGTCACCGGCTGCTTGGGTGCCAAAGAGAACCAGATCCGCGAGATCCATCCCAAGGTGCTCGAGATCACCGGCCCCCACGCCTATGAAGAGGTGCTGGGTCACGTCCACAAATATGTGGAGAAGCCGCAGCACAACCCCTTCACCAGTCTGGTACCGGCCCACGGCGTCAAGCTGACCCCGCGCCACTACGCCTATCTGAAGATTTCCGAGGGTTGCAACCACCGCTGCACCTTCTGCATCATCCCCTCCATGCGCGGGGATCTGGTGAGCCGCCCCATCGGCGACGTGCTGGCAGAAGCCAAGCGCCTGAAAGAGGCCGGCGTGAAGGAGCTGCTGGTGATCTCCCAGGACACCTCCGCCTACGGCGTCGATGTGAAGCACCGCACCGGTTTCTACGACGGCATGCCGGTCAAGACCAGCATGGTCGCCCTGTGCGAAGAGCTGGCCAAGCTCGACATCTGGGTGCGCCTGCACTACGTCTACCCCTACCCGCACGTAGATGACGTCATCCCGCTGATGCGCGATGGCAAGATCCTGCCCTACCTCGACATCCCGCTGCAGCACGCCAGCCCGCGCATCCTGAAACTGATGAAGCGCCCGGGTTCGGTCGAGCGTACTCTGGAGCGGATCCAGAAGTGGCGCGAGATCTGCCCGCAGATCACCCTGCGCTCCACCTTTATCGTCGGCTTCCCGGGCGAGACCGAGGAAGATTTCCAGATGCTGCTGGACTTTATCGACAAGGCGGAGCTGGATCGCGTCGGCTGCTTCAAATACAGCCCGGTCGAAGGAGCGCTGGCCAACGAGCTGCCGGATCCGGTACCGGAAGAGATTCAGGAAGAGCGCTTCCAGCGCTTTATGGAGCTGCAACAGCAGGTCTCCATCCGCAAGCTGGCCCGCAAAGTGGGTCAGGAGATGACCGTTATCATCGACGAAGTGGACGAAGAGGGTGCCACTGGCCGCTCCTTCGCCGATGCGCCGGAGATCGACGGTCTGGTCTACCTCAACGGCGAAACCGGCCTCAAGCCGGGGGACATGGTCAAGGTGCGGATCGACGAATCCGACGAATATGACCTGTGGGCCAGCCTGATCAGCTAATTGAGGCCTTACCAGCCAAATGAAAAAAGCGCCTGCGGGCGCTTTTTTATTGGCTCAATGTCGCAGGCAAAACCGCTGGCCTAGCTCAAATCATGGAGCGCCTTGCCAAGAGGCGGTGTGAGGCGCCAGTCAGAGAAACGCACCGCCAACCCCTGCCGCTCCGGTGTGCAGCACATCACCCCGATAAAGCAACTTTCGCTTGGCGGAAACGGGGCGAGACGCAGCAGCGGCCACACCTTGCCATCGGTGGAGTATTGCAGGCGCAGACAATCGGCCAGCCGGGTCAGCCGCAGCCAGAAACGGCGTGGATTGCCGGTGAAGATGCCGGTGGCCCAGTCAGAGCGCGGATTGGTCAGCACGCTGCCGATCATCGGCTGATCGTCGTTGTACTCGATCCCCGCCTTGAGCCAGTGCGCGTCGTCTTGCAGCAGCATCAGCCCCGCCTGATCGTAGAGGGTGGTGAACTCCCCCTCGACGCAGACCTGAAAGGTAAACTCACCCGCCACCTCGCAGCCATAAACATGGCCGCTGTGGCGCTCGAAGCCATACCAGGTGCTACGCCAAAAATCGGTCTGCTGGTCTGTCACCACCTGCAAACCGTCGTCTGTCTGATGCCACTCGGCAGGCTCATTTAGCCAGCGCCATTCCATCCCTTCCATCATCCTGCTTTGCTCCCTTATCGTGCGTAATCCCGCACAAATGGGGCTCGCCAACGCCTCGTCCGGTAACGGCAGGTTATGGCTGCGCCTCTGCGGAATCCATAAAAGGAGTCAATAGTGTCGCTATTGCCGCCCCGATACAAGGCTTGTGCGTTGCGCCATCACTGCGCCCCAAAAAGCGCGGGGGGCCTGATGGCCCCCCGCAAACACACCGGATGAGAAAATGCCTTACTTGGCGGCGCTATCCTTCACGCACTTCTGGACAAAGCTGTTCTTGGCCGCGCCGGCCAGCTTCTTGTCGGCCGCCGCCTTCTCGCACTTGGCCGCCGGATCGATCGCCGCGCCCGTCTTCACGCACTTCTGGATAAAGCTGTTCTTGGCCGCTCCAGCCAGTTTCTTGTCGGCGGCCGCCTTCTCGCATTCGCCCGTCTTGGCACCGGCGGCATCTTTCACGCACTTGCCGACAAAGCTGGTCTTGGCGGCGCCGTTAAGTTTTTTGGCCGCGGCCTGCGCCTCGCACTGCAACTGGGCTGCGTCGTTGGCAAAGACCGGATTGGCCAGCAGCACGCTGCCGCAGAGCAGGCCGAACAGGATGGTACGCTTCATGGGAGATCTCCTCTCTATCTGGTGATGTGTTTGCATAGTCATATTTGCATGACGATGTGTTGCAAATGGCTGTGATTGCAACAGCTGATTGTTGCCGCAGATCCCCCTCCTCGCCAGCTTGGGAGAGGGAGCAGAGGGCAACCATCGCCCGCACTATAACGCCGATTGGCCGCGCGGGATTAACCCCCGCCAGCCCCTTCTCAGCGGCAAGCCAGCCTTATTCCTTCCCGCCAACCCCAATAAAATCAAGGGCCATGGGAATCCAGTGCCCGCTTCAACAATTTCTTGAGCCAGCTCATAAAACGTAGATATTTCGGATGGTTACGTCATCTTCTGACTGGCACATCCAGATCGGCGAGGCTTATGATAGCCATCCGGTGCCTATTGTTGCGATGGGCTGCGGCCCCCGTTGGTTAATGAAGCAATTTGGAAGCTGTAATCCACGGGCGGTAGCGTGGGGCTTTGCACAGTGATTGATGCATTGCGTAGGTTGGCGCTGAGCGCAGCGAAGCCCAACACGTATGCCCTCGGTCAGTTGGTGGCCATTCGGTGCAATCGAACAGACTGGATATTTCCGGAAAGGAGAACCATGCGCTATCGCCGAGCAACAACCAGTGAGGCATGTTGGTTCTTCACCGTCAACCTAGCTGACCGAAAGCAAGATCTGCTGGTACATCATATCGACCTGCTGCGCGAAGTGCTCCGCCACGTCAAACAGCAACACCCCTTCGAGATTATTGCCATGGTGGTGATGCCGGATCATCTCCATGCCATCTGGCAACTACCACCGGGTGACAGTGACTATCCCATGCGCTGGTCTCTGATCAAGGCAGGCTTTTCACGGGGCATTGCCAAAACAGAGCGGATACGGGAGAGCCGACTCAGAAAACGGGAACGCGGTATCTGGCAACGCCGTTATTGGGAGCATCTGATCCGGGATGACAAGGATCTGCAAGCCCATGTCGATTACATCCATTTCAATCCGGTCAAACATGGTTATTGTGACAAACCGGTCGATTGGCCTTACTCCTCCATCCATCGCCATATCGCCGCAGGATGGATAGGGCCGGATTGGGCAATTGATAGTGACTCGGGTCGGGAATAATCGGCTAGGGATGTATTGTAGGTTGGCGCTGAGCGCAGCGAAGCCCAACAAACGGGAGATATGATTTCCCAAAAAAGACAATTTTTGACCATATTAAATCGATAACCAAAATCAAATTTATCTTTCTCGGTAAACGTTGAGCTTCAGTTCGTGTAGGTTGGTGCTGAGCGTAGCGAAGCCCAACAAATGAGAGATATTATTTCCAAAACAAGATAAATTTTGATCATACCAAAATCAACAACCAAATAAATTTTAGCTTTCACGGTAAACGTTGGGCTTCAGTTCGTTTAGCACCAACCTACGAGGGTTAGCCCAACATACGTGATAACGTGTTAGTACCACCTTCCCTCTAATCACTATTCACTTTCAAAAGAGGCATTGAGATGGACTTTTATGAAAGTATATTAAATTTATCTAAGATGATTCTCGTACCTGTTTTTTCAACTTATATTGGCGCTTCATTTGCCTTTAAAAACCAAAAGAAAAAACAAATAATTGATGATGAGAAAGACAAATTAGTTACAGCGTTGTCGTGGTTTTTAGAGGCTGAAAATTGCCTACTATCTGTATGGAGATGGTATTCACCTGACAGTTGCCCACAAAAGGGAGTGGTCATACGGCTTCAAACCGGATAACAAAACG
>NZ_JANFNV010000032.1:0-48229 GCF_024436075.1 Aeromonas sp. JL9
TCCCATGCCGAACTCAGAAGTGAAACGCGGTAGCGCCGATGGTAGTGTGGCATTCGCCATGCGAGAGTAGGACACTGCCAGGCACCCAATTTCAAGATTACGCCCAGCGTGGTCTTTACCGGTTAGTGTGCTGATATGGCTCAGTCGGTAGAGCGCATCCTTGGTAAGGATGAGGTCCCCAGTTCGATTCTGGGTATCAGCACCATTAAATAGAAAGCCTCCCTGAAAAGGGAGGCTTTTTTGCATCTGTCAGATTTCTTATATCCCCTTACATTCCCTATTCCCGCCCCCCTGCTTGCAGCTGACACTGTTTATCTGCTGATTCGAGTCCCAATGTGTTACTCATTCGACTGTTATTGATGGTTTTATCCAGATATTTAACCATGATTGATTGACGCGAAACGTTTTACATGTAAAATCCGGCGCGTTTTGCCTATTACGTGGAGAGAGAGCATGGCGCAGGATAACGAATACTGTTTGGGGGCGGTACCCGCCAAAGGGCGCAAAGGTGTGCTGTCGTTGATGCTGGTGATGCTCGGCCTGACCTTCTTCTCAGCCAGCATGTGGACCGGGGGTGCGCTAGGTACCGGTCTGGTGTTTGACGACTTCATCAAGGCGGTACTGATTGGCAACCTGTTGCTGGGGATCTATACCGCCTGTCTCGGTTATATCGGTGCTTCAACCGGTCTCTCTACCCATCTGCTTGCGCGATACTCCTTCGGCGTCAAAGGTTCCTGGCTGCCATCCCTGCTGCTGGGCGGTACTCAGGTCGGCTGGTTTGGCGTGGGCGTGGCGATGTTTGCCCTGCCGGTGCAGAAGGCGACCGGCATAGATGTGAACTGGCTGATCGCCATTTCGGGCATTTTGATGACGGTGACCGTCTACTTCGGGATCTCTGCTCTGATGGTGCTGAGCTTTGTGGCCGTACCGGCCATTGCACTGCTTGGTGGCTACTCGGTCTGGCTGGCGGTGACCTCGACCGGTGGCATGGCTGCACTGCAGCAGGTACAACCAAGCAATCCCATCGAGTTCACCACGGCGTTGACCATGGTGGTCGGTTCCTTTATCAGTGCAGGAACCCTGACCGCTGACTTTGTTCGGTTTGGTCGCAAACCCTGGGGCGCCGTCATGATTACCATGGTGGCGTTTTTTTTGGGCAACACGCTAATGTTCGTCTTCGGTGCAGCTGGTGCGGCGGTAACGGGGCAGGCCGATATCTCGGAAGTGATGCTGATGCAGGGGCTGTTGATCCCCGCCATTCTGGTGCTGGGCCTCAATATCTGGACCACCAACGACAACGCTCTCTACGCCTCCGGCCTCGGTTTTGCCAATATTACCGGTCTCAAGAGCAAGCCGCTCAGCGTGATCAACGGCCTAGTCGGTACCGCCTGTGCCCTCTGGCTCTACAACAACTTTGTCGGCTGGCTGGCCTTTTTGAGTACGGCAATTCCGCCGATCGGTGGCATTATCATCATGGATTTCCTGCTCAATCGTGAGCGTTACCGTCAGTTTGCCGATCAGCAGTTCGAGACGGTGCGCTGGCAGGCGCTGGTTGCCACGGCAGTCGGGGTGGCTGTCGGCAAGTGGCTGCCGGGCATAGTGCCACTCAACGCGGTATTGGGCGCCGCCTTCACCTATTTCATTCTGGTTCGCCTCACCCAGCGGCCGGTTCTGGTACAGGAAGCTAGCAAATGCTGATTCAACATATTCGTTTGGCCGATCGGGAAGGGTTTTGGCAGATCCGTTGTCAGGATGGGGTCATCACCGCCATCGAACCCCATGACGAGCATGCCGTCGCCGGTCGGGTGCTGGACGGGGAGGGCGGTCTGGCGATTTCCCCCTTTATCGAACCCCACATTCACCTCGATACCACCCAGACGGCCGGTGAGCCGAGCTGGAACCTCTCCGGCACCCTGTTCGAGGGGATCGAGCGCTGGGCCGAGCGCAAGGCGCTGTTGACCCATGAGGATGTGAAGCTGCGCGCCATCCAGACACTGAAGTGGCAGATCGCCAACGGCATCCAGTTTGTCCGTACTCACGTCGATGTCTCCGATCCCAATCTGGTCGCGCTCAAGGCGATGCTGGAGGTGCGGGAGGAGATGAAGGAGTGGGTGGAGCTGCAAATTGTTGCCTTCCCGCAGGAGGGGATCCTCTCCTACCCGAATGGCAAGGCACTGCTGGAGGAGGCGCTCAAGCTGGGGGCCGATGTGATCGGTGCTATTCCCCATTTCGAGTTCACCCGGGAATATGGGGTCGAAAGTCTGCACTACATCTTCGATCTTGCCGAGAAGTATCAGGTTCTGGTCGATGTGCACTGCGACGAGATCGATGACGAGCAGTCCCGTTTCATCGAGACGCTGGCGACCCTGGCCTACGAGCGGGGTATCGGTCATAGAGTCACCGCCAGCCACACCACCGCCATGCACTCCTACAACGGCGCTTATGCTTCCCGCCTGTTCCGGCTGCTGAAGATGGCGGACATCAACTTTGTGGCCAATCCGCTGGTGAACATTCACCTGCAGGGGCGGTTCGATACCTATCCCAAACGCCGCGGCATTACCCGGGTGAAGGAGATGCTGGAGGCGAACATCAACGTCTGCTTCGGTCACGACGACGTGTTCGATCCCTGGTACCCCATGGGCACCGCCAACATGTTGCAGGTGCTGCACATGGGGCTGCATGTCTGCCAGATCATGGGCTACGAGCAGATCAACGACGGTCTGAAGCTGATCAGCAGCCACAGCGCCCGCACCCTGAACGTGCAGGATCGTTATGGCATAGAGGTGGGCAAACCGGCCAACCTGTTGATCCTGCCTGCCGACAACGGCTTCGATGCGGTGCGCCGTCAGGTGCCGGTGCGTTACTCGATCCGCCACGGCAAGGTGATTGCCCAGACCCGCCCGGCCCAGACCGAAATCGTGCTGGGTCAGCCAGAGCCCATCGATTTTCGCCGCTGAGATTTCAATCAGGCTGGATGTCGATTAGTTCCGCCTCTGGGCACAAGGGCCGCCATTGCGACATAATGGCGGCCTGACCCTGAGGGAGTGACACCATGCAAACCTGGTTCTATGTTGCTGCAGGGGGCGCCATCGGCGCCTGCCTTCGTTTTGGGATTGCCGAACTGATGGCTTTGCTGCTTGGGCGCCACTTTCCTTACGGGACTCTGGTGGTCAACGTGGTGGGCTCTTTCATCATGGGGGTGGCATTCGCCCTCATCAGTCATGGTCATGTGGTAGAACACCCGATGAAGCCGCTGCTGATGGTGGGGATCCTCGGTGCCCTGACTACTTTCTCTTCCTTTGCCCTCGATACGGTGGTGCTGGCTCAACATGGGGCTTATCTGAAAGCGCTGCTCAATATCGGTCTCAATCTCTTCCTCTGTCTGGCCATGGTTGTGCTGGGCATGCAGTTGGTTGCGAGCCGGGTTTAAGGTGTCCGGACGCCAGTGGCTCTGGTAAACTGGCGGCCATTCTTTGCTCTATGGGTGTTTAAGGGATGTCAGAACAAGCAACGACAACGCATTTTGGCTTTAAAACCGTGGCCGCGACCGAGAAGGAAACTCTGGTAGCAGGTGTCTTCCATTCGGTGGCAGCCAAGTATGATCTGATGAACGATCTGATGTCGTTCGGCATCCACCGCCTGTGGAAGCGCTTCACCATCGACTGTTCCGGTGTGCGCAAGGGCCAGAAGGTGCTGGATCTGGCCGGTGGTACCGGTGACTTGACCGCCAAGTTTTCCCGCATCGTCGGCGAGACCGGTCAGGTGGTGCTGGCGGATATCAACGACTCCATGCTGAAAGTGGGCCGCGACAAGCTGCGCAATTTGGGGGTCGCCAACAACGTCTCCTACGTGCAGGCCAATGCCGAGGCGCTCCCCTTCCCGGATAACCACTTCGATGTCATTACCATCGGCTTCGGTCTGCGCAACGTCACCGACAAGGACAAGGCGCTCGCCTCCATGTTCCGGGTGCTCAAGCCGGGTGGCCGTCTGCTGGTGCTGGAGTTCTCCAAGCCGGTCAGCGAAGTGATCGCCAAGCTCTATGACCTCTACTCCTTCAAACTGCTGCCAAAAATGGGCGAAATCGTCGCGAACGACAGTGAAAGCTACAAATATCTGGCAGAGTCCATCCGCATGCACCCGGATCAGCAGACCTTGGCAGGCATGATGGAAAATGTCGGGTTCGAGCAGGTGGAGTTCTTCAATCTGACTCAGGGTGTGGTCGCCCTGCACCGCGGTTACAAGTTTTAAGGTTGCCTATGCCGATGGATGCCATGGTCACCGCGGTGATCGAAACCAGCCTCAACCAGTTGCTGGCGCTGGACAAACAGAGCCCGGAGCGGCTGCGCAAACTGGTGGGCAAGGTGCTCAAGCTGGAGCTGCGTGAACTCAAGCCCCTCTGGTTCGTCTTCTCCGAGCGTCGGCTGGATGTGCTGGCCCAGCATGAAGGGGAGGCCGATGCGGTGCTCAGCCTCTCCCTGACCGCCCTCGGTCTGCTGAAAGACCCGTCCGCCCTGACCCGCTATATCCGCGAGGAGAAGCTGGATCTGAGCGGTGATCCCCAGCTGGTACAGGCATTCAGCGTGCTGCTGGGTGAGCTGGATATCGACTGGGAAGAGGAGCTGTCGCGCTATACCGGCGATGTGCTGGCTCACACCCTGTTCAGTGGTGCCCGTCAGGCGCGTCGTCTGGTCGGCCGCGAGCTGTGCCGCACCCGCAGCCAGCTGGCGGAATATCTGACCGAAGAGGCCCGCCTCGCCCCCGGCCCGCTGGAAGTGGCGAGTTTCAACGATGACGTCGAGGTGCTGGCCCAGCAGCTCAAGGCCGTCGAACTGCGGCTGGCCCGCTTCGAACAGCAGGTGACCTGATGACCCCGAAGGAGTTCAAACGCCTCTATCGCATCATCACCATCCTGCTGGAGCAGGGCATCGACGAACTGGTGCCCGCCCGCTATCAACCCTGGCCGGGTCGTCTGGCCCGTCGCTCCCTGTTCTGGCTCAAGAACAAACAACCGGATCTCAGCCGCGGTGCCCGCATCCGCCTCGCCTTCGAGGCTCTTGGCCCCATCTTCATCAAGTTTGGCCAGATGCTCTCGACCCGCCGCGACCTGCTGCCGCCGGATATCGCCGAAGAGCTGGCCCTGCTGCAGGACAGAGTGCCCCCCTTCTGTGGTCAGGCGGCGCGCCAGCAGATCGAGCTGAGCCTGGGTTGTCCCATCGAAACCCTGTTTGACGACTTCGACGAGACGCCGCTGGCGTCGGCCTCCATCGCGCAGGTGCATACCGCCCGCCTGAAGGAGAGTGGCCGCGAGATCGTCATCAAGGTGATCCGTCCCGACATCGAACCTGTCATCGAGGCCGACCTGCGGTTGATGCAGGCGCTGGCACGTCTGGTGGCCCGCTTCGTGCCCCAGAGCGCGCGACTACGTCCCATTGAGGTGGTGGAGGAGTATCGCAAGACCATCCTCGACGAGCTCAATCTGATGCGCGAAGCGGCCAACGCCATCCAGCTACGCCGCAATTTCACCGGCTCCGAAGCGCTCTATGTGCCTGAAATCATAACCGACCTCTGCCGCGAGCAGGTGCTGGTGATGGAGCGGATCTACGGTATTCCTGTCTCCGATATACCGGCGCTGGAAGCCAACGGCACCAACATGAAGCTGCTGGCCGAGCGCGGGGTAGAGGTCTTCTTCACCCAGGTGTTCCGCGACAGCTTCTTCCACGCCGATATGCACCCGGGCAACATCTTCGTCTCTTACGAACATCCGGAAAACCCGCTCTGGATCGGCATCGACTGCGGCATCGTCGGTACCCTCAATCGGGAAGACAAACGCTATCTGGCGGAGAACTTCCTCGCCTTCTTCAACCGAGACTATCGTCGGGTGGCGGAGCTGCATGTGGAGTCGGGCTGGGTACCGGCAGACACCAAGGTGGACGAGTTCGAGTTCGCCATTCGCACCGTGCTGGAGCCCATCTTCGAGAAGCCGCTCTCCGAAATTTCGTTCGGTCACGTGCTGCTCAACCTGTTCAACACCGCGCGTCGCTTCCATATGACGGTGCAGCCGCAGCTGGTGCTGCTGCAAAAGACCCTGCTCTATGTGGAAGGGTTGGGGCGTCAGCTCTACCCGCAGCTCGATTTGTGGCAGACCGCCAAGCCGTTCCTCGAGAACTGGATGCACGAACAGGTGGGGCCCAAGTCGGTATTGAACGCCATCAAGGAGAAGGCGCCATTCTGGGCGGAGAAGCTGCCGGAGCTGCCGGAGCTGGTCTATGAGACCCTGCGTCAGACCCGTCATCAGCAGCGTCATTTCGACCAGATGTTTGCCGAGTTCCGCCGTCACAGCCGTCGGCAGGGGCAGGCCCGCTACCTCTTAGGGGTTGGAGCCAGCCTGCTATTGTCGGGTGTATTCTTGCTGACCCAAAAACAACACATTGAGTGGGGACAAGCCAGTCTCGCCGGTGCAGCCCTCTGCTGGCTGGTCGGCTGGTTGCGAATCCGTTCCCATTAATCAACAACCGCGCCGTCAGGCGCCTGTTCTGGAGAGAAAATCATGGGTGGTATCAGTATTTGGCAATTGTTGATCATCGCAGTCATCGTCGTGCTGCTGTTCGGTACCAAGAAACTGCGCGGCATTGGCGGTGATCTGGGCGCGGCGGTCAAAGGGTTCAAGAAAGCCCTCTCCGACGAGCCGGCTGATGCCAAGGCCGAGCAGAAAGATGCCGAGTTTCCCCCGAAACAGCTGAACGAAGCGGCCACTCAGAGCAGTGAGACCGCCAAACAGAAAGACAAAGACCAGGCCTAAGCCATGTTCGATATCGGTTTTTGGGAGCTGGTCGTTATCGGTGTGGTAGCACTGGTGGTACTGGGGCCCGAGCGGCTGCCGGTTGCCATCCGCACGGCTACCCACTGGATCCGCCTCATTCGTTCGACCGCGAACTCGGTCAAGTCCGAGCTGGAGCAGGAGCTCAAGTTGCAAGAGCTGCATAACGACCTCAAGAAGGCCGAACAGTTGCAGATGAGCAACCTGAGCCCCGAGCTGCAGGAGTCCATCGAACAGCTCAAAGCGGCGGCCCAGTCGGTCAATCGCCCTTATCAGGTGGAGAACGAGATCCGTCCGCCGCGCCCCGAGCTGGTCGCCCAGGCTGAGCCTGCCACGCCGGTGGAGCCTGCGGTGCAACTGAGCCACGACGTGCCGCCGGTTAACAGCCTGCGGGAGAGCGAGCCGGTGCCGGTCAGCGACTCCGCAGTAAAAGGGGAGGTGAAGCCATGAGTCAGGCCGAACAACCCCTGATCAGCCATCTGGTTGAGCTGAGAACCCGCTTGCTGCGCTCCATTACCGCCATCCTCGTGGTGTTTCTGGCGCTGATCTACTTCTCCAACAACATCTACGACTTCGTGGCCCAGCCGCTGCTCAGCCAGCTGCCGGAAGGGACCAGCATGATCGCGACGGATGTGGCGACCCCCTTCCTGACGCCGATCAAGCTGACCCTGGTGGTCTCCTTCTTCGTGGCGATCCCCTATCTGCTCTATCAGGCCTGGGCCTTTATCGCCCCCGGTCTGTACCAGCATGAGCGGCGCCTGATCATGCCGTTGGTGGTCTCCAGTGCCCTGCTGTTCTATGCAGGGATGGCGTTTGCCTACTACGTGGTGTTCCCGCTGGTGTTCGGTTTCTTCACCAGCACCGCACCCGCAGGGGTGACGGTGGCGACCGACATCGCCAGCTATCTGGACTTCGTACTGACCCTGTTCTTCGCGTTCGGGGTGGCGTTCGAAATTCCGGTGGCCACCATACTGCTCTGCTGGACCGGCGTGACCACACCGCAAAATCTGAAGGAGAAACGTCCCTACGTTGTTGTCGGGGTGTTTGTGGTCGGCATGCTGCTGACGCCGCCTGATGTCTTCTCCCAGACCCTGCTCGCCATCCCGATGTGGGCGCTGTGGGAGATAGGTCTGTTCTTCGCCCGCTTCTACGTGAAGAAAGAGGATGAAGAGCAACAGGAACAACCGGATGTGGAGAGCTGAGGCTCTGTTCGTCACCTGTTTGCCGGACGGCGAGAGGATGACGAAGTCCGTAGGAATGGCAGAACGAGGGGAGCTGAGGCTCCCTTCCTCTTTTCATGCTCCCGTTCGAGGCGTATGGTAAGACCCCATTCGGTAGATGGTTTTCAAATACCTGATATGTATTCCTTTTGTTCGGAACGTCTCATCCCATGATCGATATCGGTTTAAACCTGACCAGCAGCCAGTTCGTCGGTGAACAGCCTGAGCTGGTGGCCCGTGCCCGCGCCGCCGGAGTGGAAGCGCTGATCCTCACCGGTACCGATCTGGCTGGCAGCCGCGAGAGCGCCGGGTTGGCCGCCCGCTGGCCGGGCTACTGCTTCTCCACCGCCGGGGTACACCCTCACGATGCCAAGAGTGTCGATGAGGCGACCCTGCCCGCCTTGCGCGAGCTGGCAGCCTTGCCGCAGGTGGTAGCTATCGGCGAGTGCGGCCTCGACTACAATCGCGACTTCTCACCTCGTCCGGTGCAGGACACTGTGTTCGACGCCCAGCTGGCACTGGCCGCCGAGCTTGGGATGCCGGTGTTTCTCCACTGCCGCGATGCCCACGCCCGTTTTATCGAGATCCTCCGTCCCTGGTTGCCGAAGCTGCCGGGAGCCGTGCTGCACTGCTTCACCGGTTCCGACGAGGAGCTGGACGAGTGTCTGGCGCTGGGTCTGCATATCGGGGTGACCGGCTGGCTCTGTGACGAGCGCCGCGGTCAGCTGCTGCGCGAACAGGTGGCCCGCATTCCGGCCGGTCGGCTGATGATCGAGACCGACGCCCCTTATCTGGTGCCGCGAGATCTGAAACCGCGCCCGAAACGCAACGAACCTGCTTTTTTGCCGCACATCGCCCAGGTGGTGGCGGCCTGTCGTGGTGAAGCGCCCGAGGCCTTGCTGGCCCATACCCGGGCCACCTCCGCCGCGTTCTTCCAACTTCCTCTCCAGGAGTGATTCATGGCTACAACTCTTCCGGGCGCCTTTCCGGGCCGCCGCCTGCGCCGTCTGCGCAAACATGATTTCAGCCGTCGTCTGGTGCGCGAGAACGTACTGACCGTCAACGATCTCATCTATCCGGTGTTCGTGCTGGAGGGGGAGAACCGTCGGGAAGCCGTTCCCTCCATGCCGGGGGTAGAGCGTCTCTCCATCGATTTGCTGCTGGAGGAAGCCGCCGAGCTGGTGGAGCTGGGCGTGCCCGCTATCGCCCTGTTCCCGGTCACTCCGCTGGAGAGCAAGAGCCTGATGGCGGAGGAGGCCTACAACCCGAACGGACTGGCCCAGCGCACCGTGCGTGCCCTCAAGGCCCGCTTCCCGGAGCTCGGGGTGATCACCGACGTGGCGCTCGATCCGTTCACCACCCACGGGCAGGACGGCATTATCGATGACGAAGGCTATGTGCTGAACGACATCACCACCGAGATCCTGATCAAGCAGGCGCTCTCCCACGCCGAGGCCGGAGTCGATATAGTCGCGCCGTCCGACATGATGGATGGCCGCATCGGCGCCATCCGCGCCGCGCTGGAAGAGAACGGCTTCATCAACACCCAGATCATGGCCTACTCCGCCAAGTACGCCTCCTGCTACTACGGCCCGTTCCGCGATGCGGTTGGCTCTGCCGGCAACCTCGGCAAGAGCAACAAGGCAACCTATCAGATGGACCCGGCCAACAGCAACGAAGCGTTGCATGAAGTGGCGCTGGATATTCAGGAAGGGGCCGACAGTGTGATGGTCAAGCCGGGCATGCCCTATCTGGACGTGGTTCGTCAGGTGAAGGATCAGTTCGGCGTGCCGACTTTCGCCTATCAGGTCAGCGGCGAGTACGCCATGCACATGGCGGCGATCCAGAACGGCTGGCTGAAAGAGAAGGAGACCATCATGGAGTCCCTGCTCTGCTTCAAGCGGGCCGGGGCCGATGGCATCCTCACCTACTTCGCCAAGCGCGTGGCGCAGTGGTTGAAGGAAGATGCCCGTTAAGCCGGGTTGAAGAGATAAACGAGAGGGGGAGCCGATGGCTCCCCCTCTGTCGTTATGGCTCTCTTTTGGTCACGAGCGGCTGATTACAGCTTGGTCCAGGCATCGCTCCAGTGGCTGCCGGTACCCGGTGCATAGTGGCTGGCCACACCACCGCACCAGCCGCTGTAGGGCCAGGGTTTGCACTCGTAGTCGCCACCGGCATTGCTGACCCGTTCGCCACTCTGATAAGCGGTGCCCGCAACATAGACCGGGTAGCTGCCGTTACCACCGTCACTGCCGCCACCCGGTGCCTGTTCCACCAACGCCAGGGGGAAGCGGCGCTCGAAGCCCTGCTTGCTCCCCTCTGCCATGCCCGCCAGCAACAGCTCGTAACTACCTGCCGCAAGGCCTGACTGTGCCAGCTGCAGGGCCCCCTGACCATCGATCAGAGCGCTGCCGGTGGCGACCGGATTGCCATCCTGCAGCAGGGTAGCGGTGACGGTCACCGGGTTGGCGGTGGTCAGCGTCAGGTTGAGGTCGAGCGCGCCGTTGACGACGAGATATTCGGACGCCAGATCGGTAACGGTGAAGTCGCTGCTGCTACCAGCAGTGGGCAGGATAAAATCACCACTGAGGTAGTTGACTTGAGTCCAGTTACCACTGAACGTCCAGTGGCGGCCATTGGTGTGATAGACGTTGACGAGCTGGGTACACTGGTTAGCCTCATTGACATAGCCAATCCCATACGCCGCAGTCTGATTGACATAACACAAGGGCCGCCCGTTTTGATGCAAAACCGGCTGATTCAAGCGTCCAGGCTGATGCAGTGACAGCCAGTCAAACCGATCTACCGCCGAGTTAAGCGGGGTAAAGCTGCCATCCGGCTGACGGTATTGCACAAACTCACCGGCCTCGCAGCGATAGCCTGCCCCAGCCGGTTCGACATAGCCATAATAGAACTCACCATCTGGTTGGGTGAAGCGACACACACTACGCTTTTCTTGTAGCTTTGGCTGTTGCTTCATTAACAACCGCTCTTGATTACTAAGACCGCTCAGTTGCTGCGCCGTGAATTCAGTGCCATTTGCCACCCAACCCTGCGGCATGGTGGAGAACTGCATGAAGTAGTGGTCGGTGTAGTACATGTGGCTGTCAGCACGGTGCTTGCGAGCCCCCTGGTTGACCGAGTTGTAGCGATAGATGTCGTTTTCCAGCTTGTGGAAGCCGTTGAGATCATCGTCCAGATAGGGCAGGTCGCCCTTGCGGATATGGTAGTTGGCCATGCCTGTCATCAGAGGATGCCAGCCGTGGCTGCCACGGGCAAACGCACTCTCATGGCTGTAGGACTTTCCATCGAAGCCGTGGCCAAATTCATGGGCAATGACGCCCCAACTGCCGTAGTAGTGGCTGACAAAGTTAAAGGTATCGACCCCGGTGATGCTACCGCTCCCCAGTCCGCCGCCCATGGCGGTGATCCCCAGGTTGAGGTAGGGGCGTTTCAGCAGGCTGTGGTAGTAGTAGTCATAATCGGCCGCCGTAAAGATCCCGTTCGGCACATAGCTGTTACCTCCATTGCCGAACATCTCATAGCCGTTCACCGCCTTGAAGTTGTACCAGACGTGTTTGAACTCCTCGGTCGAGACCATGTAGGCCAGGTTGGTGGCGATGATCAGCCACTCGCGGGCGTAGAGGGCATTGATGGGGCGCCAGGAGCCGCTGGTATTGGTGGCGAAGCGCACGTTCCAGCTTGGCTTGAGGCGTGCCAGCTTCTGGGCGAACGGATCCGAGTTGGAGCTGAACCTGTGCTCGAACTGGGCAGGCAGATTGATGCTGTTGTCGAGCAGGTTGTTGAGATCAAACACGCCATCGCGGCTGGCGCTGTTGAAGCGTCCCTGCTCGCCAAAGGCGCTCAGTGGCAGGGTGATTTGGGCATAAGCGGGCAGGCGATCGAGCTGGCCCAGGATCAGCCACTTGTTGATACCGTTCAGGCGTGACTCGATATTGATGTCATGCAGCTCTCTGGCGGCATAGTTGGTGATGCGCACCGTGTCGTTATCAAGCAGCTCGGTCTTGACCAGCGAATTGATGTTGACCGAACGCTGGGCGCGATCGATCAACACCTCGTAGGGTTCATCATTGCGCAGTATGTAGCTGACTGCGGCCGGCATCAGCTGATCGAAGAGCAGCGGGCGAGCCGGCAACTGCTCGTCGGCCGTGAAGCTGATCTCCTTGCTCAGCAGCTGGTTGAAACCCAGGCCGCGCTCGTTGGCGGTGACAAGCGCCGAGCCCGCCAGCTGGAGATCTTTCAGCGCCGCCACGGGCTGCTGGTTGATCTCCCGGACAGTAAAAGTCGGGTTCTTGAACTGAAAGTCGTTGGCGATCAGGGTATCGGCATCATGCCACTCGATGCGGTCCTTGAAGTTCACCACCAGCCGATCGCTATCCATGTCGATTTTTTGCAGATTGCTGTCTGCGATTACCTGCTCAGGCGCCAGCGGGGTGTTGCTGGCGATGGCATCAGCCAGTTTGCGCAGGTCATAGATGTAGTAGTTTTTGCCGGCGGTGTGGGCCAGGAGATAGTCACCCACCTGATGGAGTTGCACCAGACGGTGGCTGTATTTTCCTTCAAAGGCGAGCCGACCGGCGATGGGGGTCTTGAAGCTGTTCTCCGGCGTCACATCCTGCTGGCGGTAGACCTTGATCTCGCTCAGCGCATCGGCCACCAGCACGTAATCCTGATTGGCAAAGACGGCCTGGGCGCGGTGCAGGCTGTTGCTGCCGGAATCCCGACCGGTTCCCAGGGTGGTGACATGGCGATGTTCATCGGCCAGATCGAAGATATCGACCCGGTGCGAGTAGCGCGAGACCACGTAGAGCAGGTTGTTGCGGACAAACAGTTCGCTGACCTGATTGTAGGCCGTGGCACTGCCGGTTTCGGTACCGCGGATCTCGCCAATCTGCTGGCGGCTCGGGATATCGATAATGGCCACATGGCCCGGATTGCCGTTCTGGCTGACATAGAGCCGATCCTGATAGCGCTCGACCGCCGTAATCAGGCTGGCGTCCAGCCCCAGCTGGTCGGCCGTCAGCTCCTCGCCTTTGTCCAGATATTGCAGCGAGGTGGCAAACGAGTTGACGCTGCAGGAGCTGGTCTCCATCACCACCCGGGTGCGTTCGCCATTCTGGATCTGGCCGTGGGGGAAGTACTCCAGCAGACAGCCGTTGCCGTAGTCATAGTTGCCAAAGCGTTTGTTGACCGCTACGACCCCACCGTCGTACCAGGTCAGCTCCCACTCCTCATCGAAGAAATCAAAGACGTTACGAATGGCTGTTTCGTCGAAAAAGTGGGGTTTGGGCAGATCGAACAGGATGTGGTTATCCGCCGTCAGCGGGTAGAGCAGGCCGTTGATGGCAAGGTGGCGCTTGCCATCCTTGATGATCACGTTCTGCTCGTCAGCCGCACTCTGATGCAGCGCGGCGAGGCGTGCCGTCATCTGCTCGTAGTGCTCCTGATAGGTTTGTTTGAAATAGGCTTGTTCGCGCTCATCGGCCACGACATGGGCCGACAGCAGCAGACCGAGCAGGGTGGCAAGCTTGGTGGTTCTTGGCATGGTGATTTCCTTATCTTGGTTGTTGTTGGACGTTTTTTGGTGGTTGGCAAGCATGTAAAAGAGAGGGGCTAACCCGTCCGGGTCAGAGCATCCTGCCCATCGGCGGTGTGGCCGACGGGCAGGATATGGGCGGGGGCCTGTCGGCCCCCGTTAGTGGTTGGGGCAAGGTCAGAGCTTGATCCAGGCATCGCTCCAGGCAGAGCCGGTACCCGGCGCATAGTGGCTGGTCGAGCCTCCACACCAGCCGCTGTATGGCCAGGGTTTGCACTCGTAGTTGCCACCGGCATTGCTGACCCGATCACCGGACTGATAGCCGGTGTTGGGGGCGTAGGCCGGGTAGTCACCTTCGCCACCCCCGCTGTTCTCTTCGGTCAGCGCAACCGGGAAGCGCTGTACCACCGGCTGCTGGCCGTCAGCCAGACCTGTGATCACCACTTCGTAGCTGCCATCGGTGACGTTGCTGCCCTGCAGTACCAGGGTGCTGGTGCCGTTCACCTGGCTGCTGGTGGTACCGTGGCTGTGGCCGCTCTGCTCCAGAGTCGCGGTGATCTGTACCGGGTTGGCGGTGGTCAGGTTGAAGCGGATGCTGACCTGACCGTTGACGATGGTGTACTCGCTCGCCATGGCGCTGACGGTGAAGTCGCTGCTGCCTTCGGCGGGTGGCGTTGTGCCGCCGCAGTCGCTGTCGCCCTGTACGCGCCAGACGCCCCAGTCACCCGTGGTGCCCGGCTCTTCGTTCTGGGTCCACCAGCCTGCCAGCCAGTTCTTGCCGTTGTGGCTGACGATGTCGCCGCCCACGTAGACCTTCTTGGCATCCCAGCTGTTTTCACAGACGGCGCCTTGCTCCCTGACGGTCACGTTGCGCTGCTGGGTTACCTGCTGACCGGCGCTGTCGCTCACCTGATAGGTGAGGGTGTAGCGGCCGACCTTGCTGCTGTCGACGTTGCCGCTGACCTTGATTTGGGTGGTCAGGTCGCCATCTTCTTCATCATGGGCGCTGACGCCGGTCATCGGATCGAAAGCGGTACCCAGTTCCAGCGTGGTGTCGGTGACCCCACTGAATACCGGCTTCATGCTGTAGACCTCGATGGTGCGTACCTGCTCGGTGACGTTGTTGTCGCGATCGCTCACCTTGTAGGTGAGGGGGTATAGGCCGATGCGCTGGCTGTCTACCGAGCCTTCTACCTGGATCTGGCCAGTCAGGTCGCCATCTTCCTTGTCGTTGGCGCTGACACCGGCCAGCGGATCAAAGGCGGTGCCCTGCTTGATGCGGGCATCGCTCAGGCCACTGAACACCGGCTTGCCGTTGTCGTCCGGGGGAGTGATCTCCTGATCGTGGATGAAGGGGCCGTAGCTCTTGATGAAGGATTCGTTGTAGGACTGACCGGCGGCGTTGCGGCCCATGTCCCAGTTGATGGACCAGGTCATCACGCCGCGCAGTGGTTGCCCCTCGCTCTTCAGGCGGTTGAAGGCGTTGTAGAGCTTCTGCGGATCCTGCACATAGCCGGTGGCGGCGGCGTCAATGTTGGTCGGAATGCCGAACACCAGCTTGTCATGGGGGATCTTGTAGAAGCCGCGGGTACCGTTGCTCAGCGAATCCGCCATGTAGTAGATGAACTCTTCTTTCAGGGCATCGTTGTTCTGGGCAATCCAGCCGATGCCATCGATGTAGATACCGTCGCCACCCTGGTTGTAGAACTGGGGGTTGATCCAGTCGTAGTAGCCTTCCAGATTGCGGATATAGGGGATGTAGGCGCCAGTCTGGGTCAGATAGGGGAACTCCGGCGCCATGGTGATGAGGAAGTTTTTCCCCTGGACGCGGTAGTGATCCTTGACCAGACGCAGGGCTGCCGGGATCACGGTCTGGTTGTCGGCGGCAGTGATGGCGGCCTGTTCCAGATCGATATCCAGCCCGTCGAAGCCATAGGTCTCCACCAGACGGATGATCTCGTCGGCAAAGGCCTGCTCCTGACCCTTGCGCAGCTCGATGTGTGCATCGGCACCGCCCAGCGCCAGCAGCACGGCACGGCCCTGACGGTTCAGCTCGGCGATCTGCTCGATAAACTGGCTTTCGCTCATGCCGATAGCCGGGTCGAGTTTGAAGGTGGGGATGGGATCGCTGCCATAGACCTTCATGAAGGAGACATCGACCACGTTGTATTGCGGGTTGACCTGATCGAGCTTGACGCAGGGGGCGATACCGCCCTTGTAGCCCGAGCCGTCACACCAGTTGTGCCAATAGCCGACCACCACGCCGGACTGGGGGTTGACCATCGCCTGACCGGCACTGGCGGCATATGCAATGGGGGTGCCCATGCCGAGCAGACAGCCCAGCAGGGATAACTTCAATTTGTTCATCTTGATATCTCCATACAGTACAAACGGAGCGTACAGCTATGGCCGAACGCTCCCGGGGGCAGCCCCGCTGTCATAGGTGTTTTCCCTTAGACCGGTGGCTTTGCGTCGCGCCCTTTCGGGTCGCTTTGCCTTTTTCACCCGATTTCTGTGCAGCACAGAGAATCAAGTGACCTGAGTAACAGGCAGCTTATGATATGCACTTAAAAACAAATTAATCAACGTATGTGCATGATTTGTTTTGGTTATTAATTTGTTGATTAGTTATTTTCCCAGCATGGAAAGGGCCAGAGATACACTGCTGTGACCTACTCCTGTGTTGAGCGGATTTGGTCTGCAGCCTGGTGATTCGAGAGTTGAAAAAGCTGCAAAAAGAGCAAAAAAGTACCCATTATTCATGCTGTTGCCGTCCAGTATCTGGCAGAGAGGTGTTTGAGTTCACAAAGAGGGGAAAACAGTGCCGATAGGTGGATTCCCGCTTGATTATTGCGTGGCTTGGCCACATGTTAGAAAGCCATACAGAGCTGCTAAAGCGGTCTGTTCAAGACCAAACAAGAGGTAACCGGGATGAATAACCCTTTGCTGACAATGGATTCGCTGCCCCCTTTCAGCCAGATCAAGCCGGAGCAGGTTCAGCCTGCCGTGATTCAGGCGATTGCTGACTGCAAGCAGAAGATCAGCGATGTGCTGGCCCAGCGTGACCCCCATACCTGGGATAGCCTGATTGCCCCGCTGGAAGAGGTAAATGACCGCCTGTCACGGATCTGGTCACCGGTCAGCCACCTCAACTCCGTACTCAACAGCGAAGCGCTGCGCGAGGCCCATGACGCCTGCCTGCCGCTGCTCTCCGAATTCCAGACCTATGTCGGTCAGCATGAAGGGCTCTATCAGGCCTATCTGGCCCTCTCCCAGAGCGATGATTTCCCGCTGCTGAGCGGCGCCCAGCGCAAGGAGATCCAGAATACCCTGCGTGACTTCCGCCTCTCCGGTATCGGTCTGCCTGCCGAGGCGCAGCAGCGTTACGGCGAAATTCAGGCCCGCCTCTCCGAGCTGGCCTCCCGTTTCAGCAACAACGTGCTGGATGCGACCCAGGGCTGGCACAAGCTGGTGGCCGATGAAGCCGAACTGGCCGGTTTGCCCGACAGCGTGCGTGCCGCTGCCCGTCAGATGGCCGAGCTAAAGGGCAAAGAGGGGTGGCTGTTCACCCTGGATATCCCCTCTTATCTGCCGGTGATGATGTATGCCGACAACCGCGAATTGCGGGCCGAGATGTACGAAGCCTTCACCACCCGCGCCTCCGATCAGGGCCCCAATGCGGGCAAGTGGGACAACTCCGCTATCATGAGCGAGCTGCTCACCCTGCGCCGCGAACTGGCCCAGCTGCTGGGCTTTGCCAACTATGCCGAGCTCTCCCTGGCCACCAAGATGGCGGACAAGACCGAACAGGTGGTGAGCTTCCTCACCGATCTGGCGGCCAAATCCCTGCCGCAAGGCAAGGCCGAGCTGGAGGAGATCCGCGCCTTCGCCGCCGAGCAGCATGGTCAGAGCGAGCTGGCCGCCTGGGATCTCGCCTACTACGCCGAGAAGCTCAAGCAGCACAAATTCTCCATCTCCGATGAGCAGCTGCGCCCCTACTTCCCCGCCAGCAAGGTGGTGAAGGGGTTGTTCGAGGTGGTCAAGCGGGTGTTCGGCATGAAGGTGCGCGAGCGCCTCGGCATCGACACCTGGCACCCGGACGTGCGCTTCTACGACATCTTCGATGCCGACGACGAGCTGCGCGGCAGCTTCTACCTAGACCTCTACGCCCGTGAGCACAAGCAGGGTGGGGCCTGGATGGATGTCTGTCTGGGTCGTCGCTACCGTCAGGATGGCTCGCTGCAAAAACCGGTGGCCTACCTGACCTGCAACTTCAACGGCCCGGTGGATGGCAAACCGGCGCTGTTCACCCACAACGAAGTGGTCACCCTGTTCCATGAGTTTGGTCACGGCATCCACCACATGCTGACCCGCATCGATGTGGCCGGTGTCGCCGGTATCAACGGCGTGGCCTGGGATGCGGTAGAGCTGCCGAGCCAGTTCCTCGAGAACTGGTGCTGGGAGTCCGAGGCGCTGGCCTTTATCTCCGGCCACTACGAGACCGGCGAGCCGTTGCCTGCCGATCTGCTGGAGAAGATGCTGACCGCCCGCAACTTCCAGGCGGCGATGCAGATGCTGCGCCAGCTGGAGTTCGCCCTGTTCGACTTCCGCCTGCATCAGGAGTTTGATCCGGCCAATCCGGCGCAGCTTCCGGCGCTGCTGGATGAGGTGCGCAGTCAGGTAGCTGTGATGACGCCACCGGCGTTCAACCGCTTCCAGCACAGCTTCTCCCACATCTTCGCGGGCGGCTATGCGGCGGGCTACTACAGCTACAAGTGGGCCGAAGTGCTCTCTGCCGATGCCTTCTCCCGCTTCGAGGAGGAGGGGATCTTCAACCCGGCGACCGGCCAATCCTTCCTGAAGAATATTCTGGAGAAGGGGGGCTCGAAGGAGCCGATGGAGCTGTTCCGAGCCTTCCGCGGTCGTGAGCCCAAGGTGGATGCGCTGTTGCGACATAGCGGGATCGCTGCCTGAGATTCCTGACCCGCCGCCTGTGTGAGCTTCAAGCAGGTACACTGTTTTGCGGCATAGTGGGATCGAGTCGTGATTTCTGCGACAAAAAGGGACCTTTTGGTCCCTTTTTTCAAGGCTTTTTAATATCTTGCTGATTGCATATTTGCACTGCTCACAGCTCTTCAGTAGAGTCGTGTTCTAACCTTCAAGGAGAGAAAGCCACTTGCCATGAGGCGAGCACTCGATTCCGTCTATCAAATCATCTCAAGTCTGGCTCATTCGAGCGGCCAGGGATATTTCGATACCTTTGTGAGTGAAATCGCCGCTGCTGTGATGGCTGATGTCGTCCTGATCGCCAGTAGGGAATCAAATGCTACCCACCTGACGGTTCAGGCTGCCCATCCCTCCTCTCTTGACCCCGATACCCTGACACTGCCAATCACTGACTCTCCCGATGCCGTTACCTGGCAGGAGGGGGAAGCCTGGTTCAGCGATCGTCTGTTGCAGCTGTTCCCCGCGATGCCGCTTGCCGATGCGTGGCAAGCCCAGGCCTACGCCGGGATCGCCCTCAAGGATGCGGATGGCGAGACCATAGGTATCTGCTGCCTGCTCTATCGTCAGCCGCAGGCCAATATGACCAAGGTGATGGGGCTGCTCCGGTTGCTGGGGCCGCTGGCCGGTCGCGAACTGGCGCTGATGCTGCAACGCCAGCTGCCGCAACTCTTGCCTGATACCCCCCATGTGCTGCAGAGCATGCTGTTTCAGGCCCCGGTGGGGATCGGCAAGCTCGATCTCACCGGCAGAATTCTCTGGGCCAACCCGGCCATCGAGAAGATGCTGGGCTATCCCCTCGACGAGCTGCTTCATCGCTCCATCTCCGACATCAATCACCCGGAGGATTGGCAGCGCAGCCTTGAGTGCTACGAAGAGATCCGGCGCGGCGAGCGCAGCAGTTTCACCCAGGAGAAGCGCTACTTCTGCAAGGGGGGCGAGATCCTGTGGGGGCGGGTGACTGTCACCCTGATCCGCGACGAGCAGCAGCAGCCGGACTACCTGATGGTGCTGCTGGAGAATATCGATCCCCTCAAGCGTCATGCGGAGCAGCTCAAGCTCTCCCACCGGGTCTACGACAACCTCTCCGAAGCGATTCTGGTGTGCGATGCCGACAGCCGCATCATCTCGGTCAACCCGGCCTTCGAGCAGATCACCGGCTACAGCAGCGACGAGGTGCGGGGCCAGCGTCCCAGCATGCTCAAGTCCGGGCTGCACGATCAGACCTTCTATGCCGACATGTACCATGCGCTGGAGCGGGTGGGGGTGTGGCGTGGCGAAGTGTGGAACAAGCGCAAGAACGGCAAGCTCTATCCGCAGCAGCTGATGATCAGCACCCTGCGCGAAGCTGGCAAAATTCAGCAATATATCGCCATTTTCAGCGATCTTTCTCAGACAAAAGTGGCTGAGCAGAAGATTGCGACCCAGGCCAACTACGACAACCTCACCAGCCTGCCCAACCGCTGGTTGTTTGGCCGCTGCCTCACCCGCTTCTGCGAGCGGGGCGAGCGCTTCGCGCTCATGGTGCTCGACCTCAACAACTTCAAGGCGGTCAACAACAGCATGGATCACCATGCTGGCGATGCCCTGCTGCGGGAGGTGTCGGATCGGCTGGTGAGCCGGGTGCGCACCGAAGATCTGGTGGCCCGCATCGGTGGCGATGAGTTCGCGTTTCTGGTGCCCGGCATCGTCACCCGCCGTCAGGCCGAGGTGTTTGCCAAGCAGGTGATCGGCAGTTTCGCCCGCCCCTTTATGCTGGCCAACCAGCATCTCTATGTGACCGCGACCATCGGCATGACTCTCTGTCCGGTCGATGGCAGCGAGAGCGACGAGCTGCTGCGCAATGCCGAACAGGCGCTGTTTGCGGCCAAGCGACAGGGACGGTTGCTCGGTGCCTACTGCTCATCCATGCGGGAAGAGGTGCGCCAGCGCCACCAGATGCAGCAGGATTTGGCCGAAGCGATCAAGCTGGAGCAGCTGACCATGGCCTATCAGCCCATCTGGGACAATCGCAGCGGACGGGTCGCCAAGCTGGAGGCGCTGGTGCGCTGGTATCACCCCCACTGGGGGCAGGTCTCCCCTGCCGAGTTCATTCCGCTGGCGGAAGAGGCAGGTCTGATTCAGGGGTTGGGTGCGCTGGTATTGTGGCAGTCGTGCCGGGATCTGGCGCGGTTGCAGCAGTCCGGTTTCCCGGATCTGCAGATGTCGATCAACCGCTCCACCATGGAGTTCCAGACCATTGACCCCGAGGCGAGCGAGTGGCTCAAGGTGATCCAGCACTTCGGGCTCGATCCTGCCGACATCGTCATCGAAATCACCGAATCTCTGCTGATGGAGAGCAGCGATCAGCACAGGGTGCGGATCGATGCCCTGCGCGAGGCAGGTTGCAAGCTGGCCATCGACGATTTCGGTACCGGCTACTCGGCCCTCAACTATCTGCGCACTTTCCCGGTCGATCTGGTCAAGATCGACCGCTCCTTCGTGCGCCATATCCCCTTCAACGAGCAGGATAGGATGCTGCTCGACGGCATCATCAACATAGTGCACAACCTCGGCATGCAGGTGGTGATCGAGGGGGTTGAGACCCGCGAGCAGCTCAACTTCCTCTGCCAGAAAGGGTGCGCCTTCACCCAGGGTTATCTGCTTAGCCGCCCGCTGGCCTATGACGATCTCATTGATTACCTCGCTCTCAACCGTCAGGGGATGAACCTCACTGTCGTGAGCTGATCCACCGCTTCTGTTATCATGGCCGCTTCTGTACGTGCCATGAGTCTGTCTCCTATGCCCCATATTCAGGTTTTCAGTGAAGTCCCCGCCCGTGATGGCGAGCTCGACGCCCTGCGTTTACGCCTTGCCGACGTGGAGTTTCCGGCTCCGTTTGCGCTGGTACTGACTGAAGAGAGACTGGAACTGCGCAAGCTGGACGAGCCCAAGCTGGGTGCCGTCTATGTGGACTTCGTGGAAGGGGCGGTGGCACATCGCCGCAAGTTTGGCGGCGGTCGCGGCCAGTCCATCGCCAAGGCGGTGGGGCTCAAGGCCGGTGCCACACCGACCGTGGTGGATGCCACAGCCGGGCTGGGGCGCGATGCCTTCGTACTCGCCTCTCTCGGTTGCAAGGTGACCCTGATCGAACGCAGCCCTGTGGTGGCCGCCCTGTTGCAGGACGGGCTGGCGCGGGCGGCACAGAATCCCGAGATTGGCCCCTGGGTCAGCGAGCGAATGCACCTGCTGCAAGGCCCGGCGGTGGACAACCTGCTGGCGCTGCCGGAGCGGCCCGAGGTGATCTACCTCGACCCCATGTTCCCCCACAAGCAGAAGTCGGCGCTGGTAAAAAAAGAGATGCGGGTGTTCCAGTCGCTGGTAGGGCCGGATCTCGATGCGGATGCCTTGTTGCCTGCCGCGCTCAAGATGGCTGATAAGCGGGTGGTGGTGAAGCGGCCGGATTACGCCGGCTGGCTCAACGAGCATAAACCCAGCATGGCCATCGAGACCAAGAGCAACCGCTTCGATGTTTATGTGATGGCGGCGCTGGCAGCGGGTTAACAGCCGGTGTGAGCCGCAGATGCAAAAAGGAGGGCCAACGTCATGTTGGCCCTCCTTTTTCGTATTGGATTCAGTTGGTTGGCGCGAAGCGGATCAGCTTCTCTTCCCCTTGCCAGTTCAGGCGCAGGGTCGCCAGTTCTGCCAGGCTGAGCCGCTCGCCACTGTGCAGCAGCAGATACTCGACCCCTTCGCTGGCTTCGATGGTGCGGATCTTGTCATCCCGCTGGCGACCATCGCGGCTGGTGAGGGTCACCGGCAGTTGCCAGCTGGCAGCAATTTCGAGCCAGTCGTAGAGATCGCAGCTGATGGGTTGATAATCCGGCATGATTGGCTCCAAAACAGGCAGGTTGCTGAGTCAGGCTTCCTGTACGCGGGTCGGCCAGCCCATCTTCTGCTGGCGTTCCACTTCAAAGCGCAGCTCGCTGGCGCGCAGGTAGTGTTCATCCATCCAGCCCTTGGGCAGGGTCAGGGTCAGTGACTCCTCTTCTGCCTGCAGGGTGAAGCTGGGCACAGTTCCCTGGGTGCGGCGCATGCAGAGGATCAGCGCGATGCGCAGGATACGGGCCAGCCGGATCGCCTGACGACCGGTGACGGCACCCTGTTTCTCCAGTGGTTCCAGCTTGAATTCGTCCCGCTGGTTGAACAGCAGGGCCGACAACAGCTTCTTTTGCGCAGGGGTAAAGCCCGGCATATCGATGTTGTCGATGATGTAGGCGGCGTGTTGCGGCGCCTTCTTGTACTCGATACAGAGGCCGATCTCGTGCAGCAGGGCGGCATAACGCAAGATCGGGCGACCGTAGCGTTTGGAGAGTCGCCAAGCCGGTTGCAGCTGGTTGAACGCCTCGACGGCGGTATCGCGCACCCGTTCGGCGTGCTCTTTATCCAGCTGATAGCGGCTGATCAGGCTGTCGGCGGTACGATCCCGGGCATCACAGTCGTGATTGTTGCCCAGCAGACCGTAGATCAGTCCTTCACGCAGGGCGCCACCCGCGAGGGTCATGCTCTCTATATCGAGGGTTTCGAAGATGGCGATCAGGATGGCGAGGCCGGAGGGGAACACGGTCAGCCGCTCGGCCGCCAGCCCTTCCAGTTGCAGCCGGTCGAGCTTGCCGCAGGCGATGGCCTGACCCATCAGCTCCTGCAGTTTCGGCAGGGTGACCCGTTCGCTCTTCCCTTGCGCCAGCATGATCTCTTGCAGCGCCTGCACCGTGCCGGAGGCGCCTACACAGGTACGCCAGCCAAGGGCACGGTAATCATCCGCCACCTTCTCCAGCACCGCCTTGGCGGCAGCAATCGCCTGTTCGAAACGGGCTTCGGAGAGCTCGCCATCACCGAAGTGATTGTTGAGCCAGGTGACGCAGCCCATGTGCAGGCTGTTGAGCAGTTTTGCTTCGCTATGTTCGCCGATCACCAGTTCGGTGCTGGCACCGCCGATGTCGATCACCAGTCGATTGCCTTCCCCGGCAGAGGTCCAGGAGACCCCTTCATAGATGGTCTTGGCCTCTTCCTCGCCCGAGATGATCTCGATGCTGTGGTTAAGTACCCGTTCCGCTTCGCTGAGGAACTCATCGACGTTGGTAGCAAGGCGCAAGGTGGCGGTGCCCACCACCCGGATATTGTCGGCCGGGATGTCCTGCAACTGTTCGGAAAAGAGACGTAGACAGTCCCAGCCCCGCTCCATGGCGGCACGGCTGAGACGAAACTCCGGATCGAGCCCGGCTGCGAGGCGCACCTTGCGCTTGACCTTGGCGACGGTGCGCAGGGCACCGGCGACCTCGCGCACCACCAGCATATGAAAGCTGTTGGAGCCGAGGTCGATAGCGGCATAGAGAGGCGAGTTGTGCAACGGGCCTGTCCTTAGCTCTTGCGCGGCGGACGACGACGGTTGTTGCTGTTGCCACCGCCCTGACGATCCCGCATGTTGCGGTTCACCGGCTGACGGTTGCGGAACACCCGTTTCGGCGGGGTCACGTCATCCAGCAGTGCTTCGCGATCATATTTGCTGACCGGAATGGCGTGGTGGATGTACTCCTCGATGGCCGGCAGGTTGAAGGCATAGTCTTCACAGGCCAGGCTGATGGAGTGACCGCTCTTGCCGGCACGACCGGTACGACCGATCCGGTGTACATAGTCTTCGGCGTCGTCGGGCAGGTCATAGTTGAAGACGTGGGTCACGTCAGGGATGTGCAGACCACGGGCAGCCACGTCGGTGGCGACCAGAATATCGAGCGCACCCTTGGTGAAATCCTCGAGGATCTTCATCCGCTTCTTCTGCGGCACATCACCGGTCAGCAGACCGACGCGGTGGCCGTCGTTTTCCAGCCAGGCATGAACGTCTTCACAGACATGCTTGGTGTTGGCGAAGACGATCGCTTTCTCCGGCCACTCCTCTTCCATCAGGGAGAGCAGCAGCAACATCTTGTCTTCATTGGAGGGGTAGAACAGCTCCTCCTTGATCCGCACCCCGGTCATCTGCTCCGGCTCTACCTGCACATGTTCCGGGTGGTTCATGTGTTCGTAAGCCAGCTCCTGCACGCGCAGGGAGAGGGTGGCGGAGAACAGCATGCTCAGACGCTCGGTCGCGGGCGGCATGCGGCGGAACAGGAAGCGGATGTCCTTGATGAAGCCCAGATCGAACATGCGATCCGCTTCGTCCAGTACCACGACCTGAATGTTGCTCAGATCGATCACCTTGGACTTGAAGTAGTCGATGATGCGGCCGGTGGTGCCGATCAGGATGTCGACGCCCTGCTCCAGCACGGCCAGCTGCTTGTCGTAACCTTCGCCACCGTAGGCGAGGCCGAGTTTCAGGCCGGTAGAAGCGGCGATGCTGTCGGCATCGTTATAGATCTGTACTGCCAGTTCCCGGGTGGGTGCCATGATGATGGCTCTGGGTTGGTTAACCAGACGGGGCTTGGTCAGCGGGTGAGTCAGCAAATAGTTGAATGTCGCGGCCAAGAAGGCAATGGTCTTGCCGGTTCCTGTCTGGGCCTGACCGGCGAGGTCATGACCTTCTACCAGCAGTGGCAGAGACAGTGCCTGGATGGGCGTGCAATAGTGAAATCCCTTTGATTCCAGACCAGCCAGAACTTCGGGTTCGAGGCCCATTTGGGCGAATTTGTCGGTCGTTAAGTGTGTTTTGCTCATGGCGGTAGGTTATCAGGTTAGGCTTGCAATAATAAACAGGATCATTTCAAATAGGGCAACTATTGCCTTTGTTGATATGTCAATAAAGCCTTAATTACTGACTGGAGTTGGAGATGAGTGACAAGATTGTTCAGCTGAGCGATGCCAGCTTCGAGGCAGATGTAATCAAAGCCGATGGCGCCGTTCTGGTCGACTTCTGGGCCGAGTGGTGTGGTCCGTGCAAGATGATTGCCCCGATCCTGGAAGAAGTTGCCCAAGAGTACGAAGGTCGCGTGACCGTAGCCAAACTGAACATCGACCATAACTCTGATACTCCGCCCAAGTACGGCATTCGTGGTATCCCGACCCTCTTGCTGTTCAAGAATGGCGAAGTGGCAGCGACCAAGGTCGGTGCACTGTCCAAGACTCAGCTGAAAGAGTTTCTGGACGGCAACCTGTAATAATTAAAGAGGAGCGCATTGCAATAATGCGCTCCTTGTGTTTTATCACCTAGACGCTCATCCCGATTGGTGCTAGTTTATCGCTCGTTTGCTAACCTTTTTGCCTGACTCTTTGCTAACCACAGCCTGGCAATCAAATCCGATCAGCATCAATCCAGCAGACTGTCTCCTCATTTCAATCCTTGCTTACAGACTTTCACCACTATGAATCTGACTGAATTAAAGAACACTCCTGTGTCCGAGCTGGTCAAGCTTGGCGAATCCATGGGGTTGGAAAATCTGGCTCGGGCGCACAAGAAAGATATTATTTTTGCAATCCTCAAGGCGCACGCCAAGGGTGGTGAAGATATCTTTGGCGACGGTGTGCTGGAAATCCTGACCGATGGTTTCGGCTTCCTGCGCAGTGCAGACGGCTCCTATCTGGCAGGCCCTGACGATATCTACGTCTCCCCGAGCCAGATCCGCCGCTTCAACCTGCGTACCGGCGATACCATCTCCGGCAAGATCCGGCCGCCGAAAGAGGGCGAACGCTACTTCGCACTGCTCAAGGTCAATGAGGTCAACTACGACCGTCCGGAAAACTCCCGCAACAAGATCCTGTTTGAAAACCTTACCCCCCTGCATGCCAACGAACGTCTGCGTATGGAACGGGGTAATGGTTCTACCGAAGATATCACTGCCCGTGTACTGGACCTGGCATCCCCCATCGGTAAGGGCCAGCGTGGCCTGATCGTGGCGCCACCCAAGGCCGGTAAGACCATGCTGCTGCAGAACATCGCCCAGAGCATCGCCTACAACCACCCGGACTGTGAACTGATCGTTCTGCTGATCGACGAGCGTCCGGAAGAAGTGACCGAGATGCAGCGTATGGTGAAAGGTGAAGTGATCGCTTCCACCTTTGACGAGCCTGCTTCCCGTCACGTTCAGGTTGCCGAGATGGTGATCGAGAAGGCCAAGCGTCTGGTCGAGCACAAGAAAGATGTGGTGATCCTGCTGGACTCCATCACCCGTCTTGCTCGCGCCTACAACACCGTTATCCCGTCATCCGGCAAGGTACTGACCGGTGGTGTGGACGCCAACGCCCTGCACCGTCCCAAGCGCTTCTTCGGCGCCGCGCGTAATGTTGAGGAGGGCGGCAGCCTGACCATCATCGCTACCGCGCTGATCGATACCGGTTCCAAAATGGACGAGGTTATCTACGAAGAGTTCAAGGGTACCGGCAACATGGAACTGCACCTCTCGCGCAAGATTGCCGAGAAGCGCGTCTACCCGGCCATCGACATCACCCGCTCAGGTACTCGTAAAGAAGAGCTGCTCACCTCAGGTGACGAGCTGCAGAAGATGTGGATCCTGCGCAAGATTGTCCACCCGATGGGCGAGATCGACGGTATCGAATTCCTCATCGACAAGCTGGCGATGACCAAGACCAACGACGAGTTCTTCGACGCCATGCGGCGCCAGCAGAAGTAAGTCAGGTCAGAAAATGACGAAACCGCGGCCCTGGTCGCGGTTTTTGTTTATCTGTTTTCCGGTCGCCCTAGTAGTATGAGATTCCGATGTCACATGGATGGAGACGTCATGAAGCCTGTTTTCTGGTTATTGCTGGGGTTGCTGAGTGCAATGCCAGTCTGTGCGCAGAGTGCTCCGGTCGCGGTGACAGCCGAGACGTTGCAGACGCACCAGCGCTATCTGGCGGGCCGTCTGCAGGAGGGGCAATTTGCTGCCATCGACTCTCTGCTGGCGACCCTGAGCCGTGAGCGGCGGGAGTTCCTGTTGTTGCAGCTGCTGCGGGATATTCCCGCGACCACTCCTGCATCCCCTGCGTTGCAACAGTGGGTCGAGGCTCAGGCCGACAAGGCCCCCGAGTGGCTCATGGAGCAGCAGGTCGACGGTTTTCTGGTGCAGCAACCGGTTTATGATTTTGCCGCGCGGGCCCGTCAGTTGCTGGGGGAGTGGCAACTGCAATCACTGGTGCAGCGCTATCGGCTGCAGCTTGCTCAGGGCAGCTTCCAGCTAAAGTCCATCTACTACAGCAGTAACCCCGATCTCGCCATGCAGCAGCAAGCCCTGTTGCTGGCTCTTGACACCTTGCCGCAGCCGGTCTGGCTGCGGGAGGCGCAAGCGCTGGCCAGCCAGAATATCTATCTGCCCGACAATCATCTGTTGTTTCATCTGTTGCAGCGCACCGGGGAGCCGGCGCTCTATGGCATGTTGTGGCGGCGGCCGGCAGATCAGGATGCGCTGCGTGCACTCTCTACCATCAGCCGCTTTCATCACGGCAGTGCTGCCAGCGATCTGCTGATTGCCGCCAGTGGCAACGAGGGGTTGAAGGGGGCCGCCCTGCGTCAGCTGAGCGCGCTCTCGCCCTTGCCGCCGCAAGCCCAGAAATACCTGCTGGCGGAACTCTCCAACCGCCAATATGGGGCGCTGGTGGCCGGTCTGTTGATGGAGGTGGACGAGCCCCAGCTGCTCTCTGCACTGGCCAGACGCCTCGGCCAGCGTGACATGCCACCCATTGCACCGAGTCTGCTGCCCGATTCGGGTACACCCGATGGGCAGCCAGGGTTATAATGCGTGACCTCCTGAACCCGGTTGGGAACTTGCATGAAATACAAGGATTTGCGTGATTTCATCGCGCAGCTGGAACAAAACGGACAACTCAAGCGTATCACCCGCGAGATAGATCCCTATCTGGAGATGACCGAGATCAGCGACCGCACCCTGCGTGCGGGTGGCCCGGCTCTGCTGTTCGAAAATCCCAAAGGCTACACCATGCCGGTGCTGACCAACCTGTTCGGCACCCCGGATCGGGTTGCCATGGGCATGGGCCAGCCCGATGTGGGTGCTCTGCGTCAGGTCGGGGTCTGGCTCTCCTATCTCAAGGAGCCCGAGCCGCCCAAGGGATTCAAGGAGCTGATGGAGAAGCTGCCGATCTTCAAGCAGGTGCTCAACATGCCGACCAAGCGCCTCTCTTCCGCCCCCTGCCAGCAGGTGGTACAGGAGGGCGATGCGGTCGATCTCGACCAGCTCCCGATCCAGCACTGCTGGCCTGGCGATGTGGCGCCGCTGGTCACCTGGGGCCTCACCATCACCCGCGGCCCCTACAAGAAGCGCCAGAACCTCGGCATCTATCGCCAGCAGAAGATCGCCAAAAACAAGCTGATCATGCGCTGGCTCGATCATCGTGGCGGTGCCATCGATTTTCGCGAGTGGCAGGAGGCCCATCCCGGTGAGCGATTCCCGGTGGTGGTGGCGCTCGGTGCCGATCCGGCGACTATTCTCGGCGCGGTGACGCCGGTGCCGGATACTCTCTCCGAATATGCCTTTGCCGGTCTGCTGCGCGGCAGCCGTACCGAGGTGATCAAGGCCATCAGCTGCGATTTGGAGGTGCCCGCCAGCGCCGAGATTGTGCTGGAAGGCTATCTTGAGCCGGGTGAGATGGCGCCGGAAGGCCCTTATGGCGACCACACCGGTTACTACAACGAGGTGGACGAGTTTCCGGTCTTCACCATCACCCACATCACCAAGCGGCGCGATGCCATCTATCACAGCACCTACACCGGCCGTCCGCCCGATGAACCGGCGGTGCTGGGTCTGGCGCTGAACGAGGTGTTTGTGCCGCTGCTGCAGAAGCAGTTCCCCGAGATTGTGGACTTCTATCTGCCGCCGGAGGGGTGCTCCTACCGGATGGCGGTGGTGACCATCAAGAAGCGTTACCCAGGCCATGCCAAGCGGGTGATGCTGGGGGTCTGGTCCTTCCTGCGCCAGTTCATGTACACCAAGTTCGTGGTGGTGTGTGACGATGACGTCAACGCTCGCGACTGGAAGGATGTGATCTGGGCCATCACCACCCGGATGGACCCGGCACGGGACACCACTTTGATCGAGCACACCCCGATCGACTATCTGGACTTCGCCTCGCCGGTCTCCGGCCTCGGCTCCAAAATGGGGCTGGATGCCACCAACAAGTGGCCGGGCGAGACCAATCGGGAGTGGGGTCAGCCCATAGTTCAGGATGAGGCGGTGAAGCAGAAGGTCGATGCCATCTGGGATGAGCTCAATATCCTCGGATGAGGCAAACATGACAGTTTTGCTGCAAAAAGTGATGCGATCCGCACCGATTTGAGTATTCTCGACTGACGGGGCCAGGGCTGCTGGTCGTCACTCCATAGTGAAACAATGAGCGAAGCGGGCCGAGCGAGCCCGCCACAAGGACAAGAATGCAACGTATCAAATGCCGCGTAGAGGAACTGCGCGAATATGTCGACACCATCTGGCATGTGGCCCTGACGCCGCAGCAAGCGATCAGCTTCAAGCCGGGCCAGTATCTGCTGGTGGTGATGAGCGATTCGGACAAGCGCCCCTTCTCCATCGCCAACTCGCCGACCCGCCCGGGCGTGCTGGAGCTGCAAATCGGTGCCACTCCCGAGAACGCCTATGCCGGTCAGGTGCTGGCCCGCATGCGCGAGCAGGGGGAGATCGAGGTCGAATTGCCGGCTGGCAAGGCGTTCCTGCGCGATGAATCCCCCCGTCCGCTGATCCTGATGGCGGGCGGCACCGGCTTCTCTTACGCCCGCTCCATTCTGGAGTACCTGGTTGACACGGGCAGCAAGCGTCCGGTGTTCTTCTACTGGGGTGTGCGTCAGGCTCACTGGCTCTATGAGCTGGAGCAGATGCAGCAGTGGGAGCGTGACTATGCGCCGCTCACCTTTATCCCGGTGGTGCAGGAGCCTGATGCTGACTGGACCGGCAAGAGCGGCCTGGTGCACAAGGCGATCATGGATGATTTCGTCAGTCTCCACGACTACGACATCTATGTCGCCGGCCGTTTCGAGATGGCGGGTGCCGCGCGAGAGGAGTTCAAGATCCTCGGCGCCGAGCCGGAGCGCATCTTTGGTGATGCCTACGAATTTATCTGACGGGATCCCCGTCTGGATGACGCAGCCCCCGGTTTTGCCGGGGGCTTTTGTTTTTGTGGCTGCCGCAGTACCTGATCATATCGAATGGTTGGATTATCGCGGCGTTATCCCATTATTTTTCAATATTTTGGCTATGAGTGGCTACTAATCGAGCCTAGCTGATGGCATCTTTGTGGGGGATTGACAAGAGCATCCATAGAGCAAGCACAAGGAGGCGCAGTGTTGAGTGAAGAGGGCAGGGCATCTGCGGAGGATGACAGGGGTGAGACCGGCTCTGTCGAGCGGGTCGCAACGCTGATCCCGTCCCCTCATGGCGTTGAAATGGCCCGTTTGCAGGCAGAAATCGCCGCTTTGCAGCATGAAAATGGCCTGTTGCAGGAGAAGCTCAATGCTGCCCTCGATGGCACCGGCATCTGTCTCTGGCAGGGCACCATTCCCACTGGCGAGCTGCGGGTCTTCAATCTGCAGAACTTTCAGGCCGGTGACATGGCCCCTCATTTCGATCAGTGGAGCGCCAAGCTCCATCCCGACGATCGCGCCCATGCCATGGGCAGCTACTTTGCCCACCTTGAGGGCAAAATCCCCTTCTATGAAGCCGAATACCGCACCATCAGCCCGGCCGGAGAGATCACCTGGCTGTGGGATCGGGGCCGGGTCGTCGATCGGGATGGCGATGGCAAGCCGCTGCGGATCATGGGCTCCCATATCGATATCACCCAGCGCAAGGCTTATGAGCAGCGACTGGCGGAGCGTGCCAACAGCGACGCGCTGACCGGCTTGCTCAACCGGCAGGGGTTTGGCAAGGCGTTTGCCCAGCTGCAGCCGCAAGGGGCGGGGGCGCTGCTCTTTATCGATCTGGATGATTTCAAAGGGATCAACGACCAGCTGGGCCATGCCTGCGGCGATCTGGTGTTGCAGCAGATGGCGGACTGGCTGCGCCTCATTATGCCGGGCTCGGCGCTATGTGGCCGTTACGGCGGCGACGAGTTTGTGGTGCATCTGCACCGGGATGTGTCGAGCCATGGCCTGGCGCAACTGGCTGACGCCCTGATCAGCCGGATGCACGGCTATGTGCCCAAACCCGGTTGCCCGCAACGGGTGGGGCTGAGTATCGGCATCGCCCTGTGGGAGGAGGAGCCATTGAGCTTCCGGCAGGCATTGGAGGTTGCCGACCGTGCCATGTATGAGGCCAAGGCACGCGGCAAGCGAGCCTGGTATCTGCTTCAGGTGTGATGCTTTTTACAGGTTCAATTCAAAGCAAAAACCCCAGCCGAGCTGGGGTTTTTGTTATTCGCCTTTGGCGCCGAGCTGCTGCTCGAGCTGAGCTAGCTTGCTTTCGAGGGCGGCCAGTTTTTCACGGGTACGCAGCAGCACCTTGGTCTGCACGTCGAACTCTTCGCGGCTGACCAGATCCAGCTTGCCCAGCTGGGCTTGCAGTACCTGACGCATCTTCTTCTCGGCCTCTTCACCCATGCTGCGAATGCCGGGCGGCAGGGAGTTGTGCACCTGCTTGGCGATCTCTTCCAGTTTCTTCGGGTCGATCATGATGTCCTCCTTAAGCGTTGGCGGACATTCTACCGACAATTCCCTCACTTTGCCGAGATCGCGGCGGCTTTTTAGTCGTGATGGTGCCCGCTGGCTGGTCGGGTCTGGTGATGGGGCTACAACTGCTACCCTTGCGCCCCTTTGTTAACCTGAAACCATGACATGCACCACAAAGCTGAGCCAGAACTGTCCGGCATGAGTCTTATTTGGTGTTGGTTTTATGTTAACATTTTGCAGTCGAGGTCGTGATGACCCCGTTGGCTTGTGATGGATAACAACCTTATAAAAAGAGAATAAAAAATGAAGAAGAAGCTAATTTATGCAGCTGTTGTCAGCGCCCTGCTGGCCGGATGTGGTGGAGATGACAACAAGGGAGACACCACCAGCTCCCTCGATTATGCCCTGAGTGGTGCAAGTGGTCTTCGCCCGAGTGTACTGGCTCCCCGTGCTAGCGACGGTACTCTGAAGTTTTCAACCGAGACTCAGGTTCTGTCGAACCCGGTATCTGCTCTCTCTACCCTGGATGGCTGGTCAACCACCCAACCCGTCCAGCTGGTAACGGCGACCGTGACCGGTGTCTCTGTGCCGGCACCGGGGGTCAGCGAGTATGCCTCTGCCGTTGCGCCCCTCTACCTGCTCGAGCTCACGCTGGATCCGGTCACTCTGCAACCCAACGGAGTCAAGGGCGGCAAGCCACTGGTTTATGGGACCGACTTTGTGGTCACTGGCGGGGACGGCAAGCTCAATCTGGTTCCGCTCAAGCCGCTCAATCCCTCTTCTTACTACATGATCGTGGCGACCGATGCCCTCAAGGACAGTCGTGGCACACCGCTCAAGGCGGGCGGCGATTACAGCAGCTTCAAATCGACAGCTGGCGCAACCACTCAGGAGCAGACCATTAACGGCCTGATCTCGCTGCAGGAAGGTCTGTTCAAGGCGGCCACCGGGATCACCAGCGATCGGGTGATCTTCTCCGACTGGTTTGCCACCCAATCTGGTGCCGATGTGCTGCTGGCGGTGAAGAGTGCCGCCGCTTCCGTGCTGAAGAGCCCGAGTCTGGACGCCGCGGCGCTGTGGAAACAGGATGCCAAGGGCAACACCAGTCTGCCGGCAACCTATACCATCAGCGGTCTTAATAGCGGGGTGGATTTTCTGACCCAGCTGGCGAATGAGCCATTCTTGCCGCAGAAAGATCGTGATGCGATTGCTGCCGCTGTGGCGGCTAATGGCACCCTAAACGGAGTTGCAGCGGTGACCAAGGTGTATACCGGTACCGTCAAGCTCCCTTACTTCCTCTCTACTCCAGCGATAGCAGGCTCCTGGGACAAGGCCAAGACCCAATCCTGGCACGGCGCCATTCCCAGCCTCTATGCCATCGCCAACGCGCTGAAAGCGGGCGATACCGAGGTGATCGGTGGACTGGTCGGGGCGGGCGTGGACCCGGCATTGCTGGGTGAGCTGATCACCGACCCGAGCCGTCAGAGTGAACTGCTGACCGAGGCGAGCAAGCTGATCGGGGTGACCCTCACCTCCGGTGGCAAGCCGCTGGATGCCGAGCGCAATATCGGCCGTTTCAACCCGTTGCCGACCCTGAGCGAAGTACAATCGGTACCGCTGCGGATCTTCGCCGCTGCACCGCTCAATACCATCACCGATGTGATCATCTATCAGCACGGGGTTACCTCCATCAAGGAGAACGCCTATGCGCTGGCGCTGAGCCAGATTGGTGCTGGTCTGCAAGTCACACCAACAGCCAAAAATGTCGCTGTGGTGGTGATCGATCATCCGCTGCACGGCGAGCGTGGTTATGCCCTGAGCAACAGCATGGCGACGGTGACCACATCGGAGAACCCGCTCCCCTATCTGAACCTCAACTATCTGACGGTGGCGCGGGACAACCTGAAACAGAGCGTGGCGGATCTGCTGGGCCTTCGCCTGGCTGTCGGTCTGGCCAATGCCAAGGGGCTGGGTGGCCAATTGGGTGGTGGCGGTCTGAAAGTTCACTTCCTCGGTCACTCACTCGGAGCCATTACCGGGGCCAATCTGCTGGCTGTCGCCAACCAGACCACCGGCAGTGCTCAGGCTGATGCCTTGTTCAAGTTCGATACCGGTGGTCTGGCGATGCCGGGTGGCGGCATCGCGCCGTTGTTGCTCAACTCGCCGAGCTTCGGGCCGACCATCAAGATGAGCGTGCTAACCTCGGGCAGTCCGGCGCTGAAAGCGGGCTTTACCGCCTATGCACCGAATTGCAAAACGGCTGCCGCCACTTGCTTCGTCAACGAGTTCCTGCCCAGTCTGGATGCGGCCACGCAGGCGGGTGCGGCGAGCACCTTGCAGAGCTATACCTTTGCTGCCCAGTCAGTGCTGGACTCTGCAGACCCGATCAATCTGGGCAGTAGCGTCGCCAAGAGCCTCCCGCTGTTCGCCACCGAAATTGTGGGCGATGGTGCCCTCAACCTGCCGGATCAGGTGATCCCCAACAGCATCGCCTCTGCGCCGCTGGGTGGCACCGAGCCGCTGTTCCGGGGGCTGGGTTTGCAAGAGCTGAAGGGTTCCGGCGTGCTCCCGGCGGGTCACCATGCTGTGCGCTTCCTGAAAGGTGGCCATAGCTCGCTGCTGGCTCCTGACGAGAACTTCGATCAGGCTGGCGCGGTTACCACCGAGATCCAGACCCAGTTCGCCAGCTTCTTTATGAGTGGCGGTGCGGCGGTCAAGGTAACCGATGACACCCTGATCAAGCAGTAACTGCCTAGCGCGTAAAAAAACGCCGCCCTTCGGGGCGGCGTTCTCGTTTCTGCGGCTGCTGAAAAATCAGGTCGGCTGGTGGTTGCGATCCAGCCAGCCTTGCAGCAGGCCGACCAGCAGGCCGGTCAGGTGGGCGATGTTGGCGGTGCTGGTGCCGAGCATGTCGAAGAAGCCGAGCACCATCCAGAACAGCATAAAACCCATCAATGCCGGTGGCAGAATGAGGCCACAGGCCGGTTGCAGCTTGCTGCGCAGCCAGCAGTAGCCGAGCAGGGCATAGACCACGCCGGAGAGGCCGCCAAACAGCGGGCCGCTGGCAAAGAACTCGGCGATATTGGGCAGGGCGGCGCCCACCAGCAGCAGGATCAGCAGCTTGCCGCTGCCGAGGCGCTGCTCGATCTGGCCGCCGAGATACCACCACCAGAGCAAGTTGAACACCAGATGGAGCACCGAGAAGTGGATCAGGGCGGGGGTGAAATAACGCCACGCCTGCCAGTCGGTGAACTGGGCCAGGGTCGGGTGGAACGCCAGTTCGTCGTAGATGGGCAGGCCGATGGCCTCGATCCCGTAGATGGCGAGACAGGCGATGATCACCATCAGCGTTAGTGGCCCCGCCTGATGGAGGAAGTCGGTGATGGGATCCGTCATCCCCTTGCTGTAGTCGATGCGGGCATCTGCGCTACCTGATTGCCAGGAGGCCTCCATGTAGCGCGGGTGGCTAGGCTCGGCCAGAAAACGCTTCACCTCCAGCTGGGCCTGAGCGAGGCGTTGCTCGTCCGCCAGCCAGATGGTGACCCCCAGTTCGGACTGGGTCAGCTCGCAGGAGATGCCCAGGGTCGCCAGATAGTCCACCAGCGCCTGCGCCATGCGGGCGTTGTCGAGCACCAGCAGCTGGATCATGCCTCGCCTGCCTCGATGGGAAACTCCCGGCGCCACGCTTCGAAGCCGCCATCCAGACTGTAGACCTCGTCATAACCCTGTTGCAGCAGGTATTGGGCCGCCCCTTGACTGCTGTTGCCGTGATAGCACATCACGATGACCGGGGTATCGAAATCCACTTCGTTCATAAAGCGCACCAGGGTGCCGTTGGTGAGGTGGAAGGCGCCGACCGCGTGGGCCGCTTCAAAGGATTGCGGGTCGCGAATATCCACCAGACGGGCTTCACCCGCGCTCAGTTTCTGGTGGGCATCATGGGCATTGATATGGGCAAACTGGTCCATCGGGATGTCCTGCGAATAGGTTGATTACGGGCCAGTGTACCGCAAGCTTGGGCGCAAACTAACCCCACAAAAGATAAGGGAGCCGGTGGCTCCCTTGTTGATATGGCATGCGGGTCAGTGGGTTAACCGCCCAGATAGGCCTGCCGCACCGCTGGGTTGGCCAGCAGGGCGGCGCCCGTGTCTTGCAGCACCACGTGGCCGTTCTCCAGCACATAGCCGCGGTCGGCCAGCTTGAGCGCCTGGTTGGCGTTCTGCTCCACCAGAAAGATGGTCATCCCCTTCTGCCGCAACTGCTCAATGGTGTCGAAGATCTGCTGGATGACGATGGGGGCAAGCCCCAGCGAGGGTTCATCCAGCAGCAGCAGGCGCGGTTTGCTCATCAGGGCGCGGCCGATGGCCAGCATCTGCTGCTCGCCGCCGGACATGGTGCCTGCGCGCTGCTCCAGTCGCTCATGCAGGCGCGGGAACAGGGTGAACACCTGGTCCAGCAACCCGTGCTGTTCGGCCTTGTCGACGAAGAAGGCGCCCATCAGCAGGTTCTCCTCCACCGTCAGGCGGGCGAAGATACGGCGCCCCTCCGGCACCACGGCGATATCCTTGCGCATGATGCGGGCGGTGGTGAGGGAGCTGATCTGTTCCCCCTCAAACCAGATGGAGCCGCTGCTGGGCTTGGGCTCGCCGCAGAGGGTCATCAGCAGGGTAGTCTTGCCCGCGCCGTTGGCGCCGATCAGGGTGACGATTTCCCCCTCTTTCACCTCGACGCTGACATCGTGCAATGCCTGAATTTTGCCGTAGTGGGTCGATACGTTGCGAAGTTCTAACATCTTGTTTTCCTTACGACTCGCCCAGATAGGCCTTGATCACTGCCGGGTTGTTACGGATCTCATCCGGCTTGCCATGGGCCAGCGGGGTGCCCTGGCTGACCACGAAGATGCGGTTGGAGATGCCCATCACCAGCTTCATATCGTGCTCGATCAGCAGCACCGAGACCCCGAACTCGTCCCGCAGGCTCATGATGAGCTCGTCCAGCTCGTCGGTCTCCTTCGGGTTGAGACCGGCGGCCGGTTCGTCCAGCATCAGCAGCTCGGGACGGGTCGCCATGCAGCGGGCGATCTCGAGGCGGCGCTGCTGACCGTAGGCCAGGTTGCCGGCGGCGCGATTAGCGAGATCCTTGAGCCCCACTTTATCCAGCCAGAAGGCGGCCCGCTCCAGCCCCTCCTGCTCCGCCCGGCGGAAGGCCGGGGTCTTGAACAGACCGGCGATAAAGCTGGTGTTGAGGTGCTGGTGCTGGGCAACCAGCAGGTTCTCCACCGCTGTCATCTCCTTGAACAGCCGCACGTGCTGGAAGGTACGCACAATCCCCTTGCGGGCGATGAGGTGGCCGGGCAGCCCCTGGATCTCCTCACCCTTGTAGCGGATGGTGCCGCCGCTTGGGCAGTAGAAGCCGGTCAGGCAGTTGAAGATGGTGGTCTTGCCCGCACCGTTGGGGCCGATGATGGAGATCACCTCGCCCTTGTCGATATCCAGTTTTACCCCGTTGACGGCCAGCAGGCCGCCAAAGCGCATCGACAAATCAGAGACTTCCATTAACTTCTGATGTGTACTCATTTCTTCAACTCCAGATGCGGACGGGTCATCGGCAGCAGTCCTTGTGGCCGCCAGATCATCATGAACACCATCAAGAGGCCGAACATCAGCATGCGATACTCGTTGAATTCGCGGGCCAGCTCCGGCAGCACCGTCATCACGATGGCAGCCAGCACCACCCCGATCTGGGAGCCCATGCCACCCAGCACCACAATCGCCAGCACTATGGCCGACTCGATAAAGACGAAGGATTCCGGACTGATAAAGCCCTGCCGCGAGGCAAAGAAGCTGCCTGCGAAACCGGCAAAGGTGGCGCCTATGGTGAAGGCGGTCAGCTTGATGATGGTGGGGTTGAGCCCCAGCGATTTGCAGGCGATCTCGTCTTCCCGCAGCGCTTCCCAGGCGCGGCCAAGGGGCATGCGCAGCAGGCGGTTGATGACGAACAGGGTCACCACCACCAGCACCAGCGCCATCAGGTAGAGGAAGATCACCTTGTGGTTGGCGTTGTAGGTAATGCCGAAGAAGTTGTGGAAGGTATCAAAGCCCCCATCCTTGACGGTGCGGTTGAACTCCAGCCCCCCCAGCGTCGGCTTGGGGATGCCGGAGATCCCGTTCGGGCCGCCGGTCAGGGTGGTCATGTTGTTGAGCAGGATGCGGATGATCTCGCCAAAACCCAGGGTGACGATGGCCAGATAGTCCCCCCGCAGCCGCAGCACCGGGAAACCGAGCAGGAAGCCGAAGGTGGCGGCCATCAGCCCGGCGATGGGCAGGCACTCCCAGAAGCTCAGCCCGAAGTAGGTGTTGAGCAGGGCATAGCTGTAGGCACCGACCGCGTAGAAGCCGACATAGCCGAGATCGAGCAGACCGGCGAGGCCGACCACCACGTTCAGCCCCAGCCCCAGCATGATGTAAATCAGGGTGAGGGTGGCGAGATCGATGGCACCGCGAGAGGCCATAAAGGGCCAGCTCACCGCGAACAGCAGCACCAGCACGGCGGTGAGGTTATAGAGCTTGGGCGCCTCTTCCGGGCTCGGTAGCACCAGCTTGGTGAAGCCGACCGAGAAACCGCTGATGGAGGCCTGAAACAGCTTGGCGATCTGGCCGCGCAGCATCTGGAACCAGAAAACAAGGGTGGCTCCCCCCAGCAGCCAGGCCAGCGACACATCGAGGCGGCTCACTACCTGCAGGCTGGAGCCATCGGTCTCCAGCTTGAAGCCGAGCAGCCAGAAGGAGAGCACCAGCAACACCAGGCTGGCGATACAGGCGTGGATAAATTGATGTTTCATCACACTTTCTCCACTTCCGGACGACCCAGGATGCCAGTGGGCATAAAGAGCAGCACAAAAATGAGCAGGGCAAACGCCATCACATCCTTGTACTCGGTGCTGAGATAACCGGCGGTGAGCGCTTCAACCACGCCGAGCAGCAGGCCGCCCAGTACGGCGCCCGGAATGCTGCCGATACCGCCCAATACAGCGGCAGTGAAGGCCTTCAGACCGGCCATAAAGCCGAGGTAGGGATTGATGACGCCGTAATACATGCCGAGCAGCACCCCGGCGACGGCGGCCAGCGCGGCCCCCAGTACGAAGGTGATGGAGATGACCACGTGGGTGTCGATCCCCAGCAGGTTGGCCATCTTGATATCTTCCGAACAGGCGCGGCAGGCGCGGCCCATGCGGGAGCGGCCGATGAACTGGGTCAGCGCCAGCATGGTGATGAAAGTCACCACGAAGATGATCAGCTGCATATAGGAGAGGCTGGCCTGAAAACCATCCTCACCCCCCAGAGTCCAGCCACCGGAGATCAGGCTGGGCATGGCGATATCCCGCGAGCCCTGAGCCATGCGCATCATGTTCTGCAGGAAGATCGACATACCGATGGCGGAGATGAGGGGGATCAGCCGGTTGCCACCACGCAGTGGCCGGTAGGCGACCCGCTCGATGCTCCAGCCATAGGTGCCGGTGATGATGATACTGACCAGGAAGGCGCCTCCCAGCAGTAGAAAGGTGCTGTCGATGCCCATCATCATGAGCCCCGCCATCACCATAAAAGCGACATAGGAGCCAATCATATACACCTCGCCGTGGGCGAAGTTGATCATGCCGATGATGCCATAGACCATGGTGTAGCCAATGGCGATCAACGCATAGGTGCTGCCTATGGTTAATCCGTTCAGCAGTTGCTGAACCAGATAGAGGAGGTGTTCGGACATACTGCGTTCCCTGTACTTGCCCGCAAAGAGAGGAGGGGGTGAGCGTACTCACCCCCGATCGGCAGATTATTTGACTTGGCTGGAAGTACCGTCAGCGTGCCACTGGAACACACCGAATTCGAAGCCTTTCAGGTCACCGTTCGGTGCCCAGGTCAGGGGGCCCATCACGGTATCGATCGGTGCGGCCTTGATGGCGGCGGCAACGGCGGCCGGGTCATCTTCACCCGCCTTGGCGATACCGGCAGCCAGGCTCTGCACTGCGGCATAGGTGGTCCAGACGAATGGGCCGGAGGAGTCCTGACCCTTGGCCTTGAACGCAGCGACCAGCGGGGCGTTGGCAGGAACCAGATCGTATTTGTTCGGCAGGGTTACCAGCAGGCCTTCGGAAGCCGGGCCACCGATGGCGGAGATATCCTTGTTACCCACCCCTTCCGGGCCCATAAACTTGGCTTTCAGCCCCTTCTCGCCAGCCTGACGCAGGATCAGACCCAGCTCAGGGTGATAGCCGCCGTAGTAGACGAAATCGACGTTCTCTTTCTGCAGCTTGGCGATCAGGGCGGAGAAGTCCTTGTCACCGGCGGTGATCCCTTCAAAGGCCACCACTTTCACGCCAGCCTTGTCGAGCGCGGCTTTGACGCTGGAAGCGATCCCTTCACCGTACTGCTTCTTGTCGTGGATAACGGCCACGCGCTGGGGTTTGACTTGCTCGATGATGTATTTGGCGGCAGTCGGGCCCTGATCGCTATCCAGGCCGATGGTGCGCAGGGTCAGCTGGTAACCGCGCTCGGTGATCTTGGGGTTGGTGGAGGCGGGGGTGACCATCAGGATCCCCTCGTCTTCATAGATGTCGGAGGCGGGCAGGGTGTTGTCGGAGCAGAGGTGACCGACCACGAACTTGACGCCATCGTTCACCACCTTGTTCGCAACGGCCACCGCCTGCTTGGGATCGCAGGCATCGTCATAGACGACCGCTTCGATCTGCTTGCCATTGATGCCGCCAGCCTTGTTGATCTGCTCGACCGCCATCTTGCCGCCGGTGAACTGCATGTCCCCGTACTGGGCAACCGGGCCGGTAACCGGGCCTGCGATACCTATCTTGATGGTGTCTGCCGCGTGGGCGATGGAGATCGATCCAAACAGAGCCAAAGAAACCGCTGCGCCAACTGTGATTTTGCTCAACTTATGCATTGATTCGTCCCTTAATCAGTGGATTGTTTCATTTCCGTGTGCCATTCCGGATCTACATCCCGTGCATCCGGCTATAGGTATGGTTCTATCATTCCTCACGGGGCAATAACAAGCTGTTAAAGATACTAACCAGAGGGGGTTGGATGGGCGGATTTTGAAATAAATGACCTGTTATTTTCGGCTAATCAGAGCTTAATTTTGATTTGTTGACTTAACATCTTGGTAACGAGAGGCGATTCTGACAAACGCCAGAGGATTAATCTGGCGATATTTTACTCTGACAGCGCTCCCATTTTGACCACAATCCATTTGCGCAAACAGAAATGAGCGCCTAAATTAGCCGGCATTGACAATTCCGTGGCAGAGCTCGTTAAAACCAAGCCTTTATTCGGGAAATCTGCTAATGTTCCGCCTTTGACAGTCAGGAGACAGAGATGGCCACTATCAAGGATGTCGCCTCGCGCGCAGGCGTATCCATCTCCACCGTCTCACATGTGCTCAACCACACTCGGCGGGTCAGCGAAGACGCGACCCAGAAAGTGATTGAGGCGGTGGCAGAACTCAACTACGCGCCCAACTCGGTAGCGCGCAGTCTTAAAATAAATTCGACCAAGACCATTGGTATGCTGGTGACCACCAGCGTAAACCCCTTCTTCGCAGAAGTGGTGCAAGGGGTTGAAGCGTACTGCTTCGAACAGGGCTACAGCCTGATCCTCTGCAACACCGAAAACCAGCCGCCTCGCCAACAGCATTACCTGAGAATGCTGATGGAAAAACGGGTGGATGGCCTGCTGGTATTGGGTACCGATATCGACACCCCGTTGCGCGACATGCTGCGCATCCACAAGAACGTGCCGCAGGTGGTACTGGATTGGGGCACGGAGTGCGATTTCGCCAACGTTATCAACGACAACGCCCGCATCGGCGCCCGCATGGCCGTTCGCCATCTGCTGGAGCTGGGGCACCGCAACATCGTCTGCATCACTGGCCAGCTCTCCAAGCCGACCACCCAGCAGCGACTGGACGGGGTACGTGATGCGCTGGGCGAGCACGGTCTGACCCTTAAAGATGAACAGGTCTTTGAAGGGGACTACGAGAGCCAGAGCGGCTTCGATGCCATGCAGCGTATCCTGGCCCTGCAGCCTCGTCCGACCGCGGTCTTTGCCTTCGACGATCCCATGGCGATCGGCGCGATTTGCGCTGCCTGGGAAGCGGGAGTCAAGGTGCCGGACGATATCTCCATCATCGGCTACGACGATGTGGAGATGGCGCGCTTCTCCAGCCCGCCGCTGACCACCATCCGTCACCCTAAGGCCGAACTGGGCCAGTTGGCGGTGAAGCATCTGGTCAGCCGGATCCGCAACAAGGAGCTGGAAGTGGAATCGATGACGGTACAGCCCGAGCTGATCGTCCGTCGCTCGGTCAAACCGCTGCGTTAATCTGCACCCGTTGCCAAAACGAAAAACCCCCTCTGTCACGAGGGGGTTTTTGTTTATGGGCGGGTTACTTTCAACCTGTGGCTCGTAGTGCCGATCTCGGCCTTGTGAGTGAATATTCCCCCCGTTTGACCCACCTCGCATTTTGCCTGTTAATCGTTTGATCAATATCAACAAAGGGTTAAGTTCTGATGGACTCCCGACTTAACCGTTCCATCCTGTAGGTTGGGTATGACTGTCAAGGATGGTGTCTTATGTTCCCCCCTCGCAAGCTGGGTCACCAGATCACGCTGCTGGCAATCGGCGGCATCGTATTGCTCGCCGTGGTGCTGCTTACCTTTAATCTGTTTGAAAATCGCCAGCGGGCGCTCGCGGCCGAGCAGGCTGCACTGCGTAGCCAGCTCCAGAACGTGGAAGCGGTGATCAAAAACACCAGCCATGAAACCGTGCTGGCGGCGACCCTGATCGCCCAGCGGGCGGATGCAGCAAAGGCGGTGGCCGACAAGGATTGGCAGACCCTCGCCAATCTGTTTGATCCGCTCTGGCCAGCTATCAAGGCGCAGGGGATCGAGCAGTTCCAGTTCCACCTGCCGCCAGCCACTTCCCTCTATCGGGTACACAAGCCTGAAAAACACGGTGATGACCTCTCTGCCATTCGCCCCACTGTGGTTGAGGTGAATCGCGAGCATCATGCCGTTGGCGGGCTGGAGATTGGCGTGGCTGGTACCGGTTTGCGCGGGGTTGTGCCGGTCACCTTCAACGGGCAGCCGGTCGGTTCGGTGGAGTTCGGTCGTGCTCTGGATGAAAAGCTGTTTGGCCAACTGCTGGACAAGCAGGTGCAGCTCGCCATCTATCTGTTTGAGCAGGGCAAGCTGGTGACGCTGGTTGGCACATCCCGGCTTGGTGAGGCGATGGAGTGGTATCAGCCGGTACTGGCCGGTGAGGAACGTTTCGTCAATATGACGCAACAGGGGAGTGATTTGCTGGTGATGGCGGCCCCCCTGCGCGATTACTCCGGCAAGGCGGTCGGTATCATCGAGTTGACTCGGGATCACAGTCTGGTCGCGGCCGATCTGGCTCGTCAGGGCTGGCAGATGGCGATCATCTCTCTGATAGGGGCTCTGGTGATTGCCATGGTGATGGCGTTTGCACTCAATCGCATCAATCGACCGCTGCTCGACAGCGTCAAGGCGCTGGAGGCGCTGGCCAATGGTTCCGGCGATCTTGGCAGCAAGCTGCCGGTGGCGGGGCCGGAGGAGATCCGCCGCCTCGGGTCGGCGTTCAATGGCTTTGTTGCCAAGATCCGCGACACCATCAGCCAGCTCACCGCCACTCTGGGCGAACTGGCTGGCGAGAGCGAGCGGCTGTCGCGCAGTGCGGCGGGCAACCTTGGCAGCATGACGCGTCAGCAGGAGCAAACCACCCAGCTCGCCACCGCCATGACCGAGATGACCAGCACGGTACACGAGGTGGCCAACAACACGGCGCAGGCGGCCGAAGCGGCCAACGAAGCGGACAATCAGGCGGTCACTGGTGATGAGGTGGTGCAGCAGAGCGTCAACATGATCGAACAGCTGGCGGAGGAGATCGCCAGCGCGGGCAACACGGTGAAAGAGGTCGCCAAGGCCAGCGAGCAGATTGGCTCTGTGCTGGCGGTGATCCAGTCCATCGCCGAGCAGACCAACCTGCTGGCCCTCAACGCCGCTATCGAGGCGGCCCGGGCCGGTGAACAGGGGCGTGGTTTTGCGGTGGTGGCCGACGAGGTGCGCTCGCTGGCCGGGCGCACCCAGCACTCCACCGCCGAGATCCGCGGCACCATAGAGCAGTTGCAACGGGCGGTGGGCACCACGGTGACCATGATCGAACACAGCGTCTCGCGGGCGGGGGAGTCGGTAGAGCGGGCCAATCAGGCGGGAGAAGCCCTCGGCCGGATCAAGGGGGCGGTCAACAGCATTCGCGACATGAACACCCAGATCGCCGCCGCTTCGGAAGAGCAATCCTCGGTGAGCGACGAGATCACCCGCAATATCGTCAGTGTCCACGAGATCTCCCAGGCCACCACCCTGGTGGCGCGGGATACCGCCCATATCGCCAGCCATGTGGCGACCCTGGTGGACAAGCTGGGGGATCTGGCCGGGCAGTTCCAGGATGGTTCCAACGTGCGGATGGTGCTGAGTCGCGCCCGCGCCGCTCATATGGGCTGGAAGACTCGGGTGCGTGCCTATCTGGATGGGCAGGAGGGGCTGTCGCGCAGCGAGGCGGTCAGTGACAAGGAGTGCCGCCTTGGCCACTGGTACTTCAGCGAAGGGCAGGCATGCTGCGGCGATCAACCGGCCTTCAGGGCGATGGCCGCCCCCCACGCCAGACTGCATCAGGTGATCCAGCAGATTATCGAGCTGAAAAATCAGCACAAGCATGAAGAGGCGGAGGCGCTCTATCGCGAAATCGAGCAGAACTCAGAACAGGTAGTGGGCTGCATCGATCAGTTGCTGCGGGAGATGACCAAGCCGGAGCGTTAATGACGAAGGGGCGGATAGCCAAAGGGCTGACAGCGATGTCAGCCCTTTTTCATGGTGCGGGTCAGGGGCGAGGTTACTGCTCCGGACGCAGATCCTGATAACGGGCGGCGGTGATGAACTGGCCGAAGGTTTCACACCAGACGATCACGCTGCTGAAGCGGGCCGGATCGATCGTGGCGGGCAGCGGCACGATAAAGTTGTCGAAGGTCTTCACCGGCCCGACTCGCACCATCTGATCCTTGAGGCGGGCAAAATCGGCTTCGGTCTCGACAAACTCGGGGGAGAGGTAGAGCTGGTAGTCCGGCTCGGGGGCCAGCTTGCCCATCAGGCTGACGGCATCCGGCCCTATGCTCACCTTGCCTTCCCCCCAGTGCAGCCGATCGCTGTCTTTCAGATCCCGGCGAAAGGTGCCGTGGAAACTCGCTTGCTGCTGGCTGGCCGCGACCTGCTCGGTATCAGGTGCGGGGGGCGCGATCAGGATTGGCAGGGTGTAGACACCGGCGGCAAAGCCTGCCGCCGCGACCAGCAGATGGGTACCCAGCAGCAGGGCCATGGTTTTGCGTCTCATGATATCTCGGTCGTTGATGAACAGGTGCCAGCATCATAGCAGTGGTGCTGGCTAAAGCGCTTGTCGTCCAGCGCAATGGAGCCGGATGTTTGCGCAGCCGCGGTTGATATGGCTTACAGGCTGGCGAAATCTACTTCCGGCAGGTTTTCAAAGCCGGGGCGGGCGAACAGGTAGCCCTGCATCAGGTTGATGCCCATCTCCCGCAGACAGGCCATCTCTTCGCGGGTCTCGATCCCCTCCGCCAGCGGGGTGATCTGCAGCTCGGCAAACAGGGCCAGACAGTGGCGCACTATGGCTTGTCGGGTCGGGTCATGGTCGATGCCGCGCAGCAGGTGCATATCGAGCTTGACGATATTGGGGTGAAAATCGGCCAGCAGGTTGAGACCCGAGTAACCGGCGCCAAAGTCATCGATCGCTGTTTTGAAGCCGAGGGCCTGATAGTGATCGACGATACCGCGAAGATGCTGGCTATCCTGCACCTGCTCCACCTCGGTCAACTCGAACATGATCTGCTCGATAGGGAAGTGGTGCTCGCGGGCCGCCTGCAGGGTGGTGCGGATGCAGCGCTCCGGACGGTAGACCGCATTGGGTAGAAAATTGATGCTCAGCATGCCCCGCATATCGAGGCGGGCGGCCAGTGCGATGGCCTTGATGCGGCACAGCTGATCGAAGCGGTAGCGGTTGTCGTCGTTGACCCGGGCAATCACGCTCTGCGCGGGTTCGTTGTTGATCCCCCGCACCAGCGCCTCGTAGCCGAAGACGGTACGCTGGCTGCAATCGACGATGGGCTGAAAGGCCATGGTGAAGTCGAAGTCGAGTTCTGCTTTCTCCTGACACAGCTGGCAGATGGCGGGGGACGGGGCGGCAGGTATATCCATGACTTTCCTCTTGGGCGTGGCGGCGCTGGGCACTGTCTCAAATGATAACAGCTCATTACCCCCCTGTAGGTTCGATTAGCGCAGCGTAATCGGACGCTCGAGAGGCTTTGATTGCGGTTGTTGCCATGAAACAGGATCGGCCAGTTGGAGGGGAAATTCGGCTGGCTGTTATGGCAGGAGAATCCATTTATGCGAATGTCCGATTACGCCTGACGGCTAATCGAACCTACGAGTTGCTCCCTTCTCCCCTTGTGGGAGAAGGGTTGGGGATGAGGGGGCGTTATGCCAACCCAAGGTCAATGTTGGGCTTCTCGATGTTCGGCACCGACCGGTATCAACCATATCTCACCACCTTATGTAGGTTCGATTAGCGCAGCGTAATCGGACGATCGAGAGGCTTTGATTGCGGTTGTTGCCGTGGAACAGGGGCGGCCAGACGGAGGGGGAATGTGGCTGGCTTTTATGGCGGGAGAGTTGATTTACGCGAACGTCCGATTACGCCTGACGGCTAATCGAACCTACGAGCTGTCTCAAATGATAACAGCTCATTACCCCCCCTGTAGGTTCGATTAGCGCAGCGTAATTGGACGAACGAGAAGCTTTGATTGCGGTTGTTACCGTGCAACAGCGTCGGCCAGCCGGAGGGGGGAATTCGGCTGGCCGTTATGGCGGGAGAATCCATTTACGCGAATGTCCGATTACGCCTGACGTACGAGTTGCTCGGGTGAGGGAAAAATAGGTGGGTGTCACAGTTTTTAATTGTGTTAATGTGTTTTTATTAAATTTTTTCAGGTATATGGGGCGCAATTATGGATATTGTAGATTTTATAAGGCAATTCATTTTTGAGTTATCAGTGCAATTGAAAGCATCAAACTTATACCTCACGATCTTTGCTGCTTTATTAGGTGCAGTGGTCGGAGTACTACTTACAATCTTTGTGTCGCTTCTCTCAGGCTTTCTGAATAAATTAAGCTATAACAAGTCGGCAAGAATGCAAATTCATGATTTAACAGAATCTAATATCATGCGATGTCAAGTGAATATAGGTGTTCTAGATAATGAGATTGATGGATTATCTTCTCGGGGAAAATTCACATTGAATGGTCTTGCTTTGCTGCAAGACTACGAAAATACGTTGCTTTATACACCCGCAAAATTTAGACCTACAGAGTTTTTTTTAATCCGCATGCAAACCACAGCATTGAACTCACATCATGCGCAACTAGCGTCAATGCTAGAACAAAGAGCTAGGCTCGATATAGAGATTAGAAAAGCCTCCCAAGGTGAGCAGGAGTGGGAATTAACAGGGCTAAGGCTCGAATATGATAGGCACCTTAAAAATAAGTTTTCTGAGATACAAGAGTTTACAAAAGCCCTTAGAGATTATATTGACCTTGGATGCCTCAAACGATTTTTTATGAATTTCATTCCCCTGAGAGTGATTCAAAAAAAGTCTATGGAAGTTGTCATGGGGACTCCAACTCAGACCAACTAACTGGCAATCTACATCGCATGGGCGGACCTATTAGGTAGAGCCGCTGGTTGTTTATTGATCACCGCAATTCCTGCTTTATTAGTGAATGTTAAATATATTGGTAAGGACTTAATGTACAGATCTAGTTATCACCTGACACCGGCCTCAAACCGGTGTCTTGTTTACGCTACTTTAGTGCGCACTTCCTT
>NZ_JANFNV010000033.1:0-46975 GCF_024436075.1 Aeromonas sp. JL9
AATGAGCGTTCACATTGGTCCGGAAATGGTGTTCACGTTGAACCGGAATCGGTGTTCATGATCGGCCGGAATATGCATATTGACCGTGCCAGGCCAGCTCTGTTCGAACGGATTGGGATAAAGGGCATCATAACCACAGCTCTGCCCCATCCCGGGGATGAGGCAGAGCAGGACCATGCATGCGCGCAAGGTGCGTTGCATCATGGCGTCACTATGTTGAACCAGAAGTTGAACTTGTCGAGCAGGCTGATGAAGTCGCTGAACGTCTGCTGATCACCCTCGATCTTGATCTCGCCGTTGGCGATCTTCTGCTCCATGGTGCCCTGACCGAGCTGGATATCATCCAGCGTCTTCTTGCTCAGGGTAATGGTCACATCAGGCTTGGCGGCATAGCGGGTTGTGTGGTTGAGCACCGAGTTCTCCAGACTCAGGGTATGTTTCTCCCCGATGTCGGTGAACGCCATGTTGATGACCATCTTCTTGCCCGCCACTTTCTCGGGGTTAATGCGCACCGAGAGATAGTCAAACAGCATGCTGGGGCTCATGGCCCGGATGGTGTCCGGTGAGGCGGTGACTGTTCCGCCAACATTAGGAACGCCATTGCGCAGCTCATAGGCGCCTTGCAGATAGACGGAGCGCCACGGGCCGGATTCAGCCTGATAGCCCAGCTGCTCCAGTGCATCTGCCAGCAGCAGCTTGCCCTCTGTGTTGTTCGGGTTGGCAAACACCAGATGCTTGAGCACTTCTGCTACCCAGCGATATTCCCCCTTGTCGAACGAGGCCTTGGCCTTTTTCAGCACCTCCTGCTCGCCCCCCATAAACTCGATATATTTGGGGCCGACCATTTCTGGGGGCAGGTTGTCGAGATCGGAGGGGTTGCCGGAGTACCAGCCCATATAGCGCTGATAGATGGCGCGGCTGTTGTGGCGCAGGGTGCCGTAATAACCGCGGTTCGGCCAGAAGTCGTTGAGCTCGGGGGGGAGGGTGATCTGCTCGGAGATCTCCTCGCCGGTGTAGCCCATGTTCATCAGGCGCACCGACTGATCGTGGATGTATTTGTAGAGATCCCGCTGCTTTTTGAAATAGTCGACGATATTGGCATTGCCCCAGCGTGGCCAGTGGTGGCTCTGGAACTTGACTTCGGCCTGATCACCCCAGGTTTCAATGGTCTCGTTGAGAAAGCTGGCCCACTTCAGCGCATCGCGCACCTGGGCGCCGCGCAGGGTGAGGATGTTGTGCATGGTGTTGGTGGTGTTTTCGGCCATCCACAATGCTTTGCTGTCCGGGAACCAGGTGTTCATCTCGGCCGGGGCTTCGGTGCCTGGAGTCATCTGGAAGACCATCTTGACGCCATCGACCGTCAGCGTTTCACCGGTTTTGGTGATAAAGCGGGTCGGCAGCAGCAGCGAGGGCACGCCGGTGGAGGTGGTTTGCCCCAGACCGCCATTGACGCCCCCCTGCGGGTTGCGCGGCAGCAGGGCACCGTACATGTAGACGGCGCGGCGGGCCATGGCATTGCCGGCGATGACGTTCTCCGACACCGCGTGTTCGGTAAATCCTTCCGGCGCGATGATCTCGACGCCGTTCTTTTTCACCTCGTCCAGCGAGTTGAACAGACCGGCGGCACCGCCGTAGTGATCCACGTGGGAGTGGCTGTAGACCACCGCAGTGACCGGGCGCTCCCCTTGGGTCTTGTTGATGAAGGCCAGCGCCGCCTTGGCGGTTTGCGGGGAGATCAGCGGATCGAACACCACCCATCCCTTGTTGCCTTCGATAAAGGTGATGTTGGAGAGATCAAAGCCGCGAATTTGGTAAATCTTGTCGGTGACCTTGAACAAGCCGTACTGCATGTTGAGCTGGGCATTGCGCCACAGGCTGGGGTTGACGGTCTCCGGCGCGGCCTTGTCGAGGCCGATGTAGGTCTTGTATTGCTCCAGATCCCACACCACGTTGCCCTTGTCATCCTTGATGGTCAGGGTCTCCGGTTTGGCGATAAAGCCACGCTGGGCATCCTCGAAATCCTGCTTGTCATTGAAGGGCAGGGTATTGAGCACCTGCTGGTTTGCCTTGATGGTAAATTCGCTGGCAGGCTTGGGGTCGATGGCGGCCTTGGCCGACTGCACAAGAGCAGGTTGCATAAGCAGTGTGCCACAGAGCAAAAGCGAGAAAATCGTGGGGGTGGAAAGCCTCGGTTTCATCGGTATGACTCCAGATGGTGGTGTGGGTCGACAGGGCTCAGTGTAGTCAGGCTCAAGTCAGGGAAGAGAAGAAAGGAGGACTTGCGCTACACAACGCCATCCGGGAGGAAAACTGCGGGAATTGCGTCCGCAGGAGCACAGCCGTTGCACATCTTGATCTGTATCAAGATAGGTCGCAGCGGGTTGTCTTACGGTCAGGAGTGATGTTGATGGGATGCAACAAAAGGATGTGCATATGGAACTGAAAAGGGACCCGAGATGCTATACCGACGTCTGTATCGACGGTAAGTGGTATCACTACGACCACTGCAGCACCAACGTCTACATGCTGATGGGAGGCGCTGCGCCGAGCCTTCAGCTGGCCTATGAGCCGAGCAGCGAAGAGGAGTTGATCGAGATGCTCCAGCAGCTGGGGCACTTCTGACTACCGAATTGATGTCTTGCCATATGGCCATCGGGCGCGTTGCCACGATGGCCACCACTCTTTACCGCTGCACCTAATCTCGGCGGGTTTTATTGCCCAATAACCCCTTGCCAATCTCCAGCATGGCGACGGCCGCGGCGTAGCTGCTATCGGACTTGCCTATCTCATCCGCCACATAGAGAAAATTGGATTGGTACTTCTCGACGGCCTCCCGTGGACTGGTCGCGTCAATAAAGTCCTCCTCCACCTCGAATCCTTGGGTCAGCAGTGCCGCCTTTTCACTCAGAAAAGTCGGAGATGCCATGTCGATAAAGGTGTATTGCTGCCGATTGGACGCCGGAATGGTAAAAAACTGGTATCTGGCCATGGGTAAATCCTCGCTTGAAGCGGGTGATAGATGACGTGACGCTGGTTTTAATCTGTGGCTCGCAGGCGGCTTGCTTGCCTCGACGTCGCAGACCGTGCGTGTCGGGAATGCCGCATTTTGTTTTCGTTCGAGACTACTTTGTTGGCGTTTGCCCGGCAAGTGGGTCGCAGAGATTTTCTGGATGATCCGTGCAACCGAGATGTTGTGGGCAGGGGCGAGACCGAGATAATGGCGGGCTCACGTTGAGCCCGGCTTGTCAGCGCTCTGTTACAGCACGAAGCTCTGTACCATGGCGCGCAGCTGTTCGGTGAGCTGGTGGATCTGGCGGGCGGCATCGCGGGCGGCGTTGGCCACTTGCAGCGCCTCGTCGCTGCCATCAGAGATGCGCACCACGTTGCGTTCGATCTCGTTGACCACGGTGCCCTGCTGCTCGATGGCGCTGGCGATGATGGCGTTGGTATCGACCATCCGATCCACCTTCTCGGTGATGGCGCCGAAAGCCTGTTTTGCCTCCTGCGCCAGCCCGACCCCCTCCTGCGCTTCATGGCTGGCCGCCGACATGGCGGTGACCGAGGCGCGAGCGCCGGATTGCAGCTGTTCAATCATCTGCTGGATCTCGACGGTAGCCCCCTGGGTGCGGTTGGCAAGAGAGCGCACCTCGTCGGCCACCACCGCAAAGCCGCGACCCTGCTCACCGGCCCGGGCCGCTTCGATGGCGGCGTTGAGGGCGAGCAGGTTGGTCTGTTCGGCGATACCGCGGATCACGCTGATGACGCCGCCAATCTGGCTGCACTGCTGCTCCAGTTGGCCGATGGTGTCGGCGGTGCGCAGCACTTCGCGGTTGATATGGTCGATGGCCTTGATGGTGCGCTCCACCACATCCTCGCCCTGACCGACCACGTTCTGCGCCTCCTGGGTCATGCGGGCCGCTTGCAGGGCGTTGCCCGCCATGTCTTGTGAGGTGGCGGCCAGCTCCTTGATGGCGGTAGCGACCTGATGGGTCTCCCCTTGCTGATCGGCAATGACCTCCTGCGAGCGGCAGGTGCGGGCTTCGATGTCGGTGGCGCTCTCCACCACGGTGACGCCATTTTCCCGCACTCGCAGCATCAGGGTGCGCAGGGTCTCCAGGGTCACGTTGTAATCCCGGCTGATGGCGGCCAGTTCGTCCTGACCAACGATCTCGATATGCTGGCTGAGATCCTGGGCGTTGACCCGGGCGGCGATATCACGCACTCGCGCCACGGTTTCGCGCAGGGAGAGATAGGCGCCGATCATCAGGTAGAGGTAGAGCAGCAAGCTGGCGGTCAGAGGTGCGGTGACCCACCAGAAGTGACGCTGGTTGGCGGCCAGCCGCTGACGCAGATCGGCCTCCAGCCGCTGGCGTACCTGGCCTGCCAGTGCGGTGATGGCCTCGTCCATCTTATCCCCCAGTGCCTGCACCTCCTTGGTGGAGAGTTGCACCAGCTGATCCTTCATCATCTTGTTTTCCATGGTCTCGACCCCCTGACGCACCAGCTGTATCAGAGCATCGGTCTGCTGACCCAGCTCGGCGCGGTAGGCCGGTTCAATCTGGTAGAGCAGGGTCAGATCGGCCTCCAGCTCTTGCAGAGTGGCGCTGATAAGGTCGAGACGAAAACGCAGGCCGCTGTAGCCCTCTGCCTGAAACAGGCCGAAATCGGCGATGGTGGCGGCGCGATCCCGCACCTGAGCCAGCAGGTCGCGCAGCTGCGGCAACCGCTCGCTGGCGAGGATCACCATGTAGTAGGTACCGAGCGCCGGATCCTGGATCAGGCTGCTACTGGCGGTAATGTGCTTGTAGAGGTGGCGCACCTCGGTCAGCAGCTTGTCGTGGTGCAGGTTGCTCTGCTCCACTTCCAGCTTGCCCGCTTCACTCTGCAGGGCGGCCCAGCCCTGCTGGATCACCTCAAAGGAGGGGTTGTTCTGGCGGGTGTCGGCAAAGGCTTGCAGGCTCTGATCAACGGCTTGTGCGGCTTCCTTGACCTGATCGTCACCGACCGGATCCACTTCATAGGCGTGACGGGTTACCAGATTGCGATGGGTGAGCAGGGCTTGCTCGATAGCGGGCACGGGGGTGAGATTAGCCACTCCCGCCAGCTCGCGGTTGGCCTGGACGTTGTCATCCTGCAGCCGTCCGAGCAGATTGGCCATGCTGTAGGCCAGCGGCAGCAGCATCAGACAGGACCAGAGCAGAAATTTGTATTTGAAGGAGAGCTGATTGCCCAGCCGGATGGCGGGGTTGAAAATCCATTTCATGTTAAGCCTCGATACCTGAGTGCGGGCGTGATTCGTGTTGCCTGAATAGTACTCCGAGCGGCCTCCCTTGGGTGATGGCCGGTTGCAAGTTGTGATCCCCTTGGCTTTTTACTTCCGGGCGCGGTCAGCCGCACCAATAGAAAACGGGCCACCCGAAGGTGACCCGTGGTCGATAAGGGGATATCCGCCTGCAACCGTCAGTTGAACGCCAGGAAGGGCGAGACGCAGAGCAGCAGGCCGGTGACGATGATGATGTAAAGAGAAGTGCCCTTGTACTTGTGCAGCGCCGGTACCTGATAAACCAGATAGGCCGGTATGAGGCAACCCACCATGCCGAAGATGGGGCTGCAGATGGAGGTGAAGCTCAGTACCGGTGCGTTGAGCACGATGGCACCCCAGGAGAGCATGACGGTGAACACCATGATCCCTTTGCCCACCAATCCTTTGTTGATGCGGTTTTCCGGCATGACGCGGCGCAGCAGGTTCATCGCCAGACCCTGACAGGCTTCACGGAAACCGAGATAAACGCCGAAGTAGGCGGTCATTACCGCAAAGATATTGAGGGTCAGGCTCAGGAGCTTGAGGGTCTGGCCGGGCATCCCCTGGGCTACCATCGCCAGCGCGGAGATATTCTCCTCGGAGGCTTTGACCGCCTGATCGTGGCCCATGGCCAGGGTAAAGGAGACCGCGTAGAAGAACACCACCACAAACAGGATGCCGAAGGCGATATTCATGGCGCGCATCGCCTTGAAGCGGGCCACTTCCAGCGACTTTTCCCGCGAGCGGTAGGAGATCACCATGGGGCTCAGGCTCTGGATAAAGAGGATGGAGGTGAGGGTAAAGGGGAGCATGATGATGGCATCCTTCATCCAGTCACCGGCGGTGGGCATGGCGGTGATGTTTGCCGCATCCCACTTGTCCACCATCATAAGGCCGAGCACGGCCACCACGCTGATCTTGGTCAGCACCATAAAGGTGGAGATCTTGAACAGCAGGTTTTCGCCGCGCGACGCCAGTGCCACCAGACCGCAGATCAGCACCAGACCGTAGAGCGGGTTTTCGGAGAGCAGGCCGTCGGTGACGCCGAAGCTCTGCAGGAAGGAGGCGCTGTCATTGGTGATGGCGGTGGAGTAGACGAAGACCCAGATCACCAGCATCACGAAGTAGAGCGCGCCGAGCAGCACACCCCAGTTCTTGCCAAGGTAGCCGGTAATGACGCTGGGGTAATCCTTGCACTCCGGCGAAGTGGCCAGGGTGTTGATAAAGAGGCGCTGGAACATGTACATGGCGGGGTAGCCGATCACAGCCGAGAGCAGAAAGACCCACAAGCCCATCAGACCCACCTGTACCGGCAGGAAGACGATCCCCGCGCCGATGGCCATGCCGATGCTCATGATGATCCAGCCCCAGTCGGTGCTGTCGAAGCGAACCGCTTCTTTCCATTCCAGCGTGCCCATCACGGGGCTGGCGAGTGTAGTGCTATGCGCGTCCATTAAAACCTTCTTTTTTGTAGGGATGTGGGAAAGCGGCGCAAATATAGTTGAATAAAACTGTCATAAACAATGCCCATAAGAGTACTTTTGTTCAAATCAGGATGGTGATCACGGTTTATATTGAGGCCGAAAGGTGCCTTTAAACGCCATTTTTGTATCTTTTTGTTGAATGGATAAAATAAAAAGCAAATAATGTTGAACGGAATGAGATTCATGATTGCAAAAAAAATTGCACAAACAGGAGTGGCTATATGAAACGCATCATCACAGCAGCAGCGGCACCTGACGCTATCGGTCCCTACAGCCACGGCACTGCCTATGGCGACCTCATCTTTACCTCCGGTCAGTTGCCGGTCTGCAAGCAGCAGGGTGGTGTGGTGGAAGGGGGCATTGCCGACCAGACCCGCCAGTCACTGGAAAACCTGAAATCCGTGCTGGAAGCCGCTGGCGGCTCGCTGGATACCGTGCTCAAAACCACCTGCTACCTCGCCGAGATCAGCGATTTTGCCGCGTTCAACGAGGTCTATAAAGCCTATTTCCAGAAAGATTGTCCGGCGCGCAGCTGCTTCGCAGTGAAGGATCTGCCGATGGGCGTCAAGGTTGAAGTGGAAGCGATCGCCCATATCGCTCGTTAATGCTGATAAAAAGGTTCAAGTGATGAAACAAGCGTGGCAGCAGTATCTGCAGATTATTCAACAGGTTGTCAAACCAGCGCTGGGTTGTACCGAGCCAATCGCCGCCGCCTATGCCGCAGCGGTCGCCACCCGGCAACTGGGCTGTGAGCCCGGTCGCCTCGAGGTTGTGGTGTCGGACAATCTCTATAAAAACTCGATGGGTGTTTATGTGCCGGGCACCGGCAAGATCGGTCTGGCCATTGCGGCCGCGGCCGGTGCCATCGGCGGCAACGCCGATGCCGGGCTGGAGGTGCTGGCCGCGATCCAGCCAGAACAGGTGGATCGTGCCCAGCAGATGATCGATGCCGGCAAGGTGCAGGTGAGCCGCACCGCCGCCCCCGAGTTTATCTTCTGCCGCGTGACCGTTTATGGCACTGATGACAAGGGTGAAGAGCACAGCGCCGAAGTGACCCTGTGCGGCGGTCATACCCGCATCGTCGAGCAGCGCCGCGATGGCGAGATGACCTTCACCGCCGATCAGAGCCAAGGCGGTGCCACCGGTTCCATCTGCGATGGCGTCGATATCAGCATCGCCGCCATCTACGAGTTCGCCACCCAGGTGGAGTTCGAGCAGATCCGGTTCATCCTCAAAGCCTCCGAGCTCAACGGCAAGCTCTCTGCCGAGGGGATGAACAACCCCTATGGTCTCGAGATCGGGCGCACCATGCAGCAGAACATCAATGCCGGTCTTATCGGCGAGGATGTAATGAACCGCATCGTGATGATGACGGCGGCTGCCTCCGATGCCCGGATGGGGGGGGCGACCCTGCCAGCCATGAGCAACTTCGGCAGCGGCAACCAGGGCATTGCCGCCACCATTCCGGTGATGGTGATTGCCGAGCGCTTTGCGGCCAGCGAAGAGCAGCTGGCTCGCGCCCTCATAATGAGCCATCTGGGGGCCATCTATATCAAGTCCCACTATCCGCCGCTGTCGGCATTCTGTGGCAATACCGTGACCAGCGCGGCTGCCTCCATGGCCATGGTCTATCTGGCGGGTGGCAGCTTCGAGCAATCCTGCTTCGCCATCCAGAACGTGCTGAGCGACAGTGCCGGCATGGTGTGCGACGGGGCGAAGGCCTCCTGCGCCATGAAGGTGAGTACCTCCTCCGGTGCGGCGGTGCGCGGTTTCCTGATGGCCCTCAACAGCCACTCAGTGTCGGGGCAGGGGATCGTCGCCGGCGACGTGGATCAGACCATCCGCAACGTCGGCCAGATGGTGAAGGAGGGCATGTCTGCCACAGACAGCACCATTATTGATATCATGTCCGCCTGATGTCCCTGTCGGTTGCTGCCCGGTGCCCATTGTCCGGCAGCAACCCTTGCAAGAAGGTCCCATTGTGAAGCTGCAAGAGTTGAGTCCGAGCGATTTTGAGATCCTCAAGTCGATGGAGAACATAGTGGATGGCATCGCCGCCATGTATGGCCCGCACACCGAAGTGCTGCTCCACAGTCTGGATGCGCGCAATCCCTCGATCGTCAAGATTGCCAACGGCCATATCACCGGCCGCAGTGTCGGCGCCCCCATCACCAATCTGGCGATGATGAAGCTCAAGAGCGGGCAGGATATCTCCAGCCCCTACATGACCAAGTGCGCCACCGGCAAGACGCTGCGCTCCATCACGACCGTGATCCGCAACGGGGAGCACAGGGCCATCGGGTTGCTCTGTATCAACAGCGACATGGATGCCCCGCTGCAATCCGTGCTGCGGACCATGATGCCGGAGTGCATGCATCCCCACGAGAGCCATGCCACCCCGGAGGTGTTCGCCCGCAACATCGACGAGGCGCTCAACAGCACCATCGACACCGTCAGTGCCGAGGTGCGCGGCAACGAGGCGGTGCCCCCGTCCCAGAAGACACGGGTCATCGTCAATCAGCTGCACGACATGGGGATCTTCGAGCTTAAAGACAGTGCCCAGATCGCCGCGCGCCAGCTCGGCATCTCGGTCCACTCCATCTACCGCTATCTGCGGGAGATCAAGAAGGGCTGAGCCGGTTTAATCTGGCCAAATTAGCAGCAAACGGGTCAGCCTTGACCCGTTTTTTACGCCCGCTTTAGCCTCTCTGTGTGGGTCATCGTTCGGGCTCATCTGCTATCATCTTCCCCCTTTATTTTTCTATCTCTCTGAACGTGCTGGAGAAATCATGTCTCGACTCATCTATCTGCTGCGCCACGGCCAGACCCGCTTCAATGCCGAGCAGCGTCTGCAGGGGCGTTGCAACTCCGATCTGACCGACAAGGGGGAGGCGCAAGCCATCGCCATGGGGCGGCGGCTTGCTGGCGAACTGGCGGAACCCGCCCGCTGGACCGTCTATGCCAGCCCGCTCGGCCGTGCTCGCCAGACTGCGCTGCTGGTGTGCGAGCAGTTGGGGTTGGCGGCAGAGCGCATCGTCTGGGACGACCGGTTAATGGAGCTGGGGATGGGGGAGTGGGAGAGCTGCCAGATACCGGCGCTGCGTCTTGCCCACCCCGAGCTTGATACCGGCAAAGGGGACTGGTATCTGCAGGCACCGGGGGCCGAGAGCTTCGAGAGCATTCAGCGCCGGGCACACCAGTGGTTGCAGGATCCCGCCATCACCGAGCGGGCCATCGTCATCTCCCACGGTCTGCTCGGTGCCATGCTACGTGGCGTCTATGCCGATCTCGACTATGAGGCGACCTGGTCACAGGAGTTGCCGCAAGATGCCTTCTATAAGCTGCAGGATGGCCACATCACCCGCATTGCCTGCTAGTTGCCGTGAGGTGGCACCATGGCATGGACCATGATTGCCACCTTCGGATGCCCATTTTTGCCGCAGTTCAACACATCAGAGCACCTTATCGCGGCAAGATGAGGTATCTTATGCCCCGATTTCATCCATTAAACGGATCCGAGACCCCATATGATCATCAAACCCAAGGTTCGCGGCTTTATCTGCACCACCACTCATCCGGTCGGTTGTGAAGCCAATGTTCGTCGCCAGATCGCTTATACCAAGGCCAAGGGCACCATCGAGAATGGCCCCAAGAAGGTGCTGGTGATCGGCGCTTCCACCGGTTATGGCCTGGCCTCCCGGATTGCGGCTGCCTTCGGTAGCGGCGCCGCCACCCTCGGCGTCTTCTTTGAAAAAGCGGGCACCGAGTCCAAGACCGGTACCGCCGGCTGGTACAACTCTGCCGCCTTCGACAAGGCAGCCAAAGAGGCGGGCCTCTACGCCAAGAGCGTCAACGGCGATGCCTTCTCCAACGAGTGCCGCGCCAAGGTGATCGAGCTCATCAAGCAGGATTTGGGTCAGATTGATCTGGTGGTCTACTCCCTGGCCTCTCCGGTGCGCAAGATGCCGGAAACCGGCGAAGTGGTGCGCTCTGCCCTCAAACCGATCGGTGAGGTCTACACCACCACCGCCATCGATACCAACAAGGACCAGATCATCACCGCCACCGTCGAGCCGGCTAACGAGGAAGAGATCCAGAACACCATCACAGTGATGGGCGGTCAGGATTGGGAGCTGTGGATGGCTGCCCTGCGTGATGCCGGCGTGCTGGCTGACGGCGCCAAGTCCGTGGCCTACTCCTACATCGGTACCGATCTGACCTGGCCAATCTACTGGCATGGCACTCTGGGCCGCGCCAAGGAAGATCTGGATCGCGCCGCCACCGCCATCCGTGGCGATCTGGCTGCCAAGGGCGGTACCGCTCACGTGGCCGTGCTCAAATCCGTGGTGACTCAGGCTTCTTCCGCCATTCCGGTGATGCCGCTCTATATCTCCATGGCCTTCAAGATCATGAAGGAGAAGGGTATTCACGAGGGGTGCATGGAGCAGGTGGATCGCATGATGCGCACCCGTCTCTACGCGTCTGACATGGCGCTGGACGATCAGGCTCGCATCCGCATGGATGACTGGGAACTGCGTGAAGATGTGCAGCAGACCTGCCGCGACCTGTGGCCATCTATCACCAGCGAGAATCTTTCCGAGCTGACTGACTACACCGGCTACAAGCAGGAGTTCCTGCGCCTGTTCGGTTTCGGTCTGGACGAGGTCGATTACGATGCGGATGTAAATCCGGATGTGAAATTCGACGTGGTCGAGCTCTGAGTCTGACTCAAGTGAAAACAGGGCCCCGCGGGGCCCTGTTTTTTTGGCAAGCATTCCGCTAATTTGCGGAATTTTATTATCAGCGATCACCTTTTTCCCATATCAAACCCGCTAGTCTTGCGCTGATCGGATCACAGACGGCATTGCCGAGGTACGGAAGCTATGACCACTCCAAACGAGGCGCCCAAGAAGCGCCAACTCCCCACAGTTTATACCCTGCTTTTCATCATCATCGCCCTGATGGCCGCCCTCACCTGGGTGCTGCCAGCGGGCAAATATGACTATGTCACCGCCAAGACCCAGCAGCCGGTTGCGGCAGCGGCCGTGGCCGATTACAGCGGCGACGAGCGGCTGTTGCCGGTGCCTGGCAGCTACACCGAGTTACCCGCCCACCCGCAAGGAGTGTTCGAGGTGCTCAAGGCCCCCATTCAGGGCTTTCACAAGGCGGCCGACGTGGCGCTGTTCGTGCTCATCATCGGTGGTTTTCTTGCTGTGACCATGCAAAGCGGTGCGCTCGATGCCGGGGTGGGGGCCATTGTGCGCGGCTTTGCCGGCCGTGAGCGGTTGCTTATCCCGGTGCTGATCGCCCTGTTTGCCCTCGGCGGCTCCACCTTCGGCATGGCGGAGGAGACGGTGGCCTTCTGGGCGCTGATCGTGCCGGTGATGATGGCGGCGGGCTTCGATCGCATGGTGGCGGCGGGGATCATTCTGCTCGGCTCCGGGGTCGGGGTGCTCGCCTCCACCGTTAACCCGTTTGCTACCGGTATTGCCTCCGGTTTTGCCGGCATTCCCATCGGTGAGGGGATTGGCCTGCGGGTCATCCAGTGGCTGCTGCTGGTGATCTTCGCCTCCTGGTTCGTGATGCGCTACGCCAAGCAGTTGCAGCAGGACAAGTCCCGCTCCGTGCTGGCCGATATTGTCTATGACGACGAGTTCTCCCAGATGAAGAGCGGCAACCTCGCCTTCACCGGCAAGCAGAAGCTTACCATGCTGGTATTCTTCGGCACCTTCCTGCTGATGATCTATGCGGTGGTGCCCTGGTCGGATTTGGGGATCGATGTGCTGCCCACCTTTGGCTGGTGGTTTGACGAGCTCTCTACCCTGTTCTTCAGCGCCTCCATCCTGATCGCGCTGATCAACCGGATGCCGGAGTCCAACTACGTTGCGACCTTCCTGAGCGGCGCTCGGGATCTTATCGGGGTGGCCTTGGTGGTGGCGGTGGCGCGCGGCATCTATGTGGTGATGGAGCAGGGCGTCATCATCGACACCATCTTGCACTGGGCCGAAGGGCTGGTGACTGGACTCTCCTCGTCGGTCTTCATCCTGATGGCCTATCTGGTGCACATCATCCTGAGCTTCTTCATCCCGTCTACCTCGGGGCTGGCGACCGTCTCCATGCCGCTGATGGGGCCGCTGGCGGACTTCTCCGGCATCTCCCGGGATCTGGTGATCACCGCCTATCAGTCCGCCTCCGGCTGGATCAACCTGTTTGCCCCCACCGCTGCCCATCTGGTGGCGGGTCTGGCGCTCGCCAAGATCCCCTACGATCGCTTCGTGCGCTGGGTGCTGCCCTTCATCATCGGGGTGGCTCTCATCACCATGGCGGTGCTGGTGGCCGGTGCCCTGCTGCACGGCTGATGGCACGGATAAAACCACAGATAACAAAAAGGCTCCCGCGGGAGCCTAATGCCAGTCAGTTAAGCCTGACTGGCATTGTTTTTATTGGCTTTTTGCACCGCATACTTTTGTGGTCTTGCCTTCACACTGGGGGGTAACTTCGCTCCCTTCGCTCCGGTAATACAAACTGCCCCGCCTGTTTCTCCAGCTCTGCCACCCGCTTCGGAATACTCCCCGGTGACAGGTACGGCATGCAGCTCAGTTCATGGATAAGATAGACCGACGCCATGTGAAAACTCAGCTGGCTCGCCGTGTATCCCTTCAGACTCGCCGCCATCTTTACCATCTGGCTGCGCAGCAGGTTATATGCCAACAACACACCCCACAGCTCTTGCCGTATCCCCGCCGCCTTCTTGCTGCGCAGGGTCAGCCGGTGCTGTTGCAGGCTGTGCTTCATCTCCCGATAGCCCAACTCGATTTCCCAACGATGACCATACAAGTCGACGATATCGGCGCCCACAAAGCGCATCGGGTCGACCATCGAGGTCAGCACTTGCCGCTCTTTGCCGTTGATGGTGCGGGTCAGTAAGCGGGCTTCTAGTGTCTCTGGCAGGTGCGGCCACTTCTTCCTCGCCTGTGGACTGGTTTTGAGACGCACCAGCACATCCTGACGCCCCAGCTTGCGCACCACCTCGTATTGCGTGCCTTTTTTGAGTGGCAGCAGCCAGTGCCGCTCAACGCCCGCACTCTGCCATGCGTGGAGCAAGCCGAGGGAGTAAAACCCCTTGTCGAACAGGGTGAGCGAGTGGTCCGGTGTACGCGCGATGAGTTGCTCGGCCAACACCATCTCGTTGACGGCGCAGCTCTCCATGACGGCCTGCACAAGTAGGTGACTGGTCAGCTCCATCTGGCAAAGCATGCGCACCTGCGGATAGGTGGTCTCGCCATGCTGGGTGCCGGGTTTGGCAAACTCGGCGGCATTGTCCGGGGTATCGGGTGTGCGCCACATCACGCCATCAACGGCGAGCAGTTGCAGCCCGGCCCAACCCGGATGATTGGCCTGCTGGTGCCAGAGAGAGGCGGTCTCGTGAAACAGCCGCTCGATGCTCTTGTCCCCCAGTTTTTGGCGAGCTTGCAGAAAGGCGCTGGGGGCGACGAAGGGGCGGTCGCCGGGCAACAGGATATCAAGCTGATTGACCAGCTGGGTCATGGGGACTTGGCGGAAGATAGCCATGCCGATAATGGCCCAGACCAGACGCTCCATGGGCATACGGCGGCGACGCAGGGTCGCGACATCCTCTTCGGCGAGCAGAGTGGTGATGAGCTCAGGAGCAATGAGGTCTGAGAGTGACTCAAACTGAGCTGCATTGCTGGCGTGGAGGAAGTCGAGAGCCTGGGCGATACGCATAAAAAAATCCGAAACCAATCAACAGGTTTCGGATTTTCACACAGCAGAAGGAGCGGTCAATGGATCCTTAACTTATCGGCATTACCCGCGGGAGCCTTTTTACTTTCATCAGGTATAAGCCATATACCGTATCAGCTAACCAACAAGAAAGGCCCTTGCGGGCCTTTTTGTCTGGTTCACTTTGTGCGCTTACAGCTGGAATTGGGCCAGCTGCTTGCGTTGCTGCTCGGCGAGCTGGGAGAGTTCGTTGCTGGCACTGGCGCTCTGGCTGATGCCGGCGGAGCTCTGGCTCACAATCTCGTGAATATTGGTGATATTGCGGTTGATGTCGGCGGTGACGCAGGACTGCTCCTCGGCGGCGGTGGCCACCTGGGCGTTGGCGTCGTTGATCTGGCGTACGGCACCGGTAATGCCGCTCAGCAGATCCTGCACCTGAGCGGACAAGCGCTGGTTATGGCTGAGGATCTCCAGAGTTTCCTGCACGCCGTTGTTGGCGGATTGGGACTGGCTCTGCAGCCGCTCGATGATGGCCTGGATCTCCTTGGTGGAGTCCTGGGTACGGGCTGCCAGCATTCTCACCTCATCGGCCACGACGGCAAAACCGCGTCCGGTTTCGCCGGCACGGGCCGCCTCGATGGCCGCGTTGAGGGCCAGCAGGTTGGTCTGCTCGGAGATCCCCTGGATCACTTCAATTACCTTGCCGATCTGCTCGGACTGGGATTTGAGCTGAGCCACGATGGCGGCGGCATCTTCCAGACTGCCTGCCATCCGGCTGTTGGCGGCGATGCTTTCGGTAAAGAGGGCGAGCCCCTGCTCGACCCGGCCATTGGCATCCCGCGCCAGCTCGTCGGCGATGGCGGCATTGTGGTTGACATTGTCAGCGGTGCTGGAGAGTTCGGTCACGGCGGAGGCGACCTGTTCGATCTCGCTGTGCTGCTGCTTTGCATTGGCCTCGGACTGGGTCATCACGGCGGCCAGCTCGGTGGCGGCGGAGGCGACGCTGTTGCTGATCCCGGTCAGGTTCTCGATGGTGCTACCAAGTTGCCCCAGAGTGAGATTGATATCTTTGGCCAGACGGGTCAGCTCGTTGTTGCCCTCCGCTTTGGCGCGCACGTTGAAGCGCCCTTGCGCCACGGCGTGCATCACCTCTTGTAGCTGACTGATGGGGCTGACGATGCGCCCGGAGAGGACCCAGCCGCAGATCAGCGCCGCCAGCAGGGTACCGGCGGTGAGCAGCAGGGTACGCAGCAGGGTGGCGTCGTAGTGGGCCTGCTCTTCGGCCAGCTCTTGCTGGATCAGCTGGTTGATGTGGGCCGACATGCTGTCGATCTGTTTGATCAGCTGTTCACCCAGCTCGCGGAAATGGAGGCGGGCCGCCTCGTAGGCGACCGGATCGCCGCCACCCTGATGTTTTTGCGCCAGCAGCGGCAGCATGTTGCTGCGGGTATGGCTGAGGTAGGCCTGCAGGGCGGCAGCGACCTGCCGGTTATCCTGCTCGGCACCGGGGAGCACCAGACGGCCGAGGATGGTGTTGATCTCCTGCTCGGCGCTGTTGAGGTTTGCGGGTAGTGCGGCAAACAGCTTGGCATCGTAGAGGCCATAGATGGCGCTGGTGCGCAGCCGGTAGGTGGCGTGGATCAGTTTGGCAATATCGTCCTTGTGCTGGACCACGGTCTGGGTCGTCTCATCTATGTCATTGATGGCTTCATCCAGACCCTGTTTGCTGATGGCGATCATCACCATCATCAGCAGGCTGGCCAGCAGCAAAGGTATCAAGACCTGGACACGTATTGATAGATTATTCAATGACATAAATGGCTCTAATCCGGAATTGGAGGAGCCGACATCTTACACATGCACGTCAGGAGCTGTCACAGGCTTTTATTGCTGAAATGTGCTGAAGAAAAGGTTTTTTCTTGTGAGAAAGGAGCCATTTAGGCATGATTGAGCGCTTTATCCCCTGAATATGTGGTACAACTGGCTGGATTGTGTCAATCCTGTCCCGTTTTCGTGATTTCCCGCTCTCGTCATATGGAGGTGTGTTGTGTCCAGCTGGATCGATCCGGCCATTCTGGCTCTGTTTATCCCGACCTTTTTCTTTGTCTCGGTGACCCCCGGCATGTGCATGACCCTGTCGATGACCCTGGGGATGAGCCTGGGGGTGCGCCGCACCCTGCACATGATGTGGGGGGAGCTGATCGGTGTCGGGCTGGTCTCGGTGCTGTCGGTGATCGGGGTGGCTGCCATCATGCTCAACTATCCGGGGATCTTCGCCGCCTTCAAATATGTGGGGGGCGCCTATCTGGTGTGGCTTGGCATCCAGATGTGGCAGGCTAAAGGGAAGATGGCCATTCCGGCGGATCTCTCGGCCGGTCAACAGACCAGCGCCATGGGGCTGGCGCTGCAGGGTTTCGTCACCGCTATCGCCAACCCCAAAGGGTGGGCCTTCATGATCTCCTTGCTGCCCCCCTTTATCTCTGCCGACAAGCCGATGGCGCCGCAGATCAGCGCGCTGGTGGCGCTGATCCTGGTCATCGAGTTCTCCTGTCTGCTGCTCTACGCCAGCGGTGGCCGCACCCTGCGCCACTTCCTTGCCAAGAGCGGCAATGTCACCCTGATGAACCGCATCGCCGGTACCCTGATGCTGGGGGTGGGGGTCTGGCTGGCGCTCGGGTAAGAGCTGTCAGTGACTCTCGCCACAAAAGAAAAATGCCACCGGTCGGTGGCATTTTTAATGGGCGCAGGGTGGCTCAGCGAGGCTTGAAACGCTCGACCCAGGGGTTGGCGGTGAGGCCGTGCAGGATGACGCTCAATATGATGGTGCAGAGCACGGTGGCGATGATGGGGCGCTGGCCAATCAGGGCAGGCTCGTTTTGCAGCACCATCACCGCAAAGACGATGCTGGCAAGGCCCCGCGGCCCGAACCAGCCGATAAAGAGCTTGAGTTCGGGCTTGAGGCCGGTGCCGATGAGGCTCAGCCAAACCGGCACCATCCGCAGCAGGGTAAGGCTGGCGGTGGCATAGAGCCAGTATTGCCAGTGCAGCAGCTCCGGCAGAATGGGCATCAGGGTCGCGCCAAATACCATCCAGATCACCACGGAGAGCAGGTCGCCGTACCCTTCACAGCTGTCCATATAGGCGTGCTTGTGCTCGCCGAGGCGGTGGCCGATAAAGAGGCCACCGACAAAGGCGGCGATAAAGCCGCTGCCCCCCAGGGTCTGTGCCAGCGCAAAGCAGAGCAGGGCCAGCCCCGGCATGGTGAGCTGGCGCCAGAGCGGCAGTTGCCAGCCGTTGAGATAGGAGATTTTCAGTAGCCGTATGGTGAGGCTGGTCAGTACAAAGGCGACCAGCAGGCCAATGCCGATCTCCTCCAGCATCAGGGTGATGGCCAGCGTCGCTGTGCCTGCATGCTGCTCGGTGGGGGCGATAAGGGCCAGCAGCAGAAGCAGCACCGGTACGCAGATGCCGTCGTTGAGGCCGCTCTCCTGATTGAGCCCTTCACGCACCGGTGCCGGCACCGCGGGGTTGCTTACCACCGCCTTGCCGAGCGCCGCATCGGTGGGCGCGAGAATGGTGGAGAGGATGGCCATCTCCAGCAGTGGCAGGTCGGGGAAGATCCAGTGGCCAAACAGGGCGCCACAAAGCAGGGTGAGGGGCAGGCCAATCAGCAGCAGCCGGATGGGGAGCTGGCGGTTGGCCAGCAATACCTGCCAGTTGGTGTTGGCGGCATCGTTGAACAGCACGATAACCAGCGTCAGCTCGGCCAGCAGCTTGATGCCGGCGCTGTCGATAGAGAGGGAGAGCAGCTCCAGCCCTCCCGGCCCCAGTAGCCAGCCGGTCAGCAGAAAGAGCAGGGGGCCGTTGACCAGCTTTGATTCGAAGCGCCCCGCGATCAGGCTGTAGATCAGCAAGAAGGCGGCGATCACCGCCAGATTCTGGTAAAGCAGGTGTGCATCCATACAACCTCCTTTCTGCCCCCGCAGGGGGTGGTTTAATCGGTCAGGCAGTCGGGGTCGAACACATACTCCCCGTCCAGCCAGCGCACGATTTCGTCAACGCAGGATTGGTCGCGAAACGGCAGGTAGCGCGCCTTGAGGGCGGCAATCTGCTCGGGGGTGAGCTGTGCCAGCCCCAGATCCTGAAACAGCGGCAGGTCGGCCTCGATCATCGCCGAAATCTGCGGGCCGCAGGTGGCGTTGAGGGCGGCATGCAGCGCCTTGTCGGGATCGTACTGTTTGCCGAGTCGGTAGCTCATTGGCAGGGTGGCGAGGGGCAGGGCGGAGAGCGCCGCCTGTTTCATCGGGTTGACCGCGTGGCCAGAGACCAGCTCTGCCAGCTCGGCAGGGCGATTCTCGAAGGCGCGCAGGTGCAGGTAGCTGCTCGCCTTGCTGCCATCGTTGACCGGGTAGTTGTCCCACAGGAACGGCTTGCGGCCGAGCAGTTCGGTCACCTGCTTGAGGTGACTGGCTGGATATTCGCTGGAGCAGACCTTGGGGCCGGTCCAGAAGATCTCGAAACGGCGATCGAGCTGCTCGCCAAGCTCCTCCAGATAGCGGGGAGGCATGGCGCCAAACACCTTCTCCAGCACCGGATCGGTCGAGTAGTAGCTGGGGCAGAAGATGAGGCGGGTCGCCTTGCTGTGGGCCGCGATGTCATGGGCGATGGTGAGCTGGTGACGGGCCAGATCCGGGGTATCCCCCTTCATATCGTCAAACAGCACCGCCAGAATATCGGGCTGGAGCATCTCGTCGATGAGGCGCACTTTCTCAAGCAGCGCCGAGCGTTTGCGATCGTAGTCGTGATGAGCCCCCATGGGGCTCAAGCCCACCCCGAAGGCGAGTCCGTTGGCGCGGCACTGGCGCGCCAGCTCGGCGAGAGCGGCCAGCTGCTGCTCGGGCCAAGGGAGGGCCCAGTGCTTACGCAGATAGCCATCCTCTTTCGGTGCATAGATATAGAAGCCGTAGCCGTGGCGTGGCAGCCACTGGGCGTAGCGGGCGCGGGCCTGCCAGCTCCATCCCTTGCCAAAAAAGCCTTCAATCACCCCCAGATTGGCAGCGGGGGGCAGGGGGCCGGACAGCAAACTTTGATATGGCATAACTATCTCCCTTCTTGCTGGGGACTTGATACGGGACGGTCGGTCAGACCGGGTCCTCTTCCTGAAAGCGCACCCCGATCTTGCTCGGCACGCTCTCGTCCATTTCGGCCACGGTCCAGATCAGGCCCTGCCATTCGATGTTGTCACCGACCACCAGATTATCGCCCAACTGGCTGGCAATAAAATCACCCAGTGTCTGATCCGCCACCTCGCTCACATCCAGCCCGTAGAGAGGGGCGAGATCCACCAGCCGTGCCGCCGCTTCCAGCAGGAAGTCACCGAAGAAGCGGGGGCCGAGATCCTGCTCCGGCGCCTGACTAAAGAGCTGGCCGAGGGCGGGGAGGTCGCGTTCGTGACCTATGACGCAGAGGATGTCATCGGCCTGCAAACAGGTACTGCCCGAGGGGTGGAGCAGCTCGCGGCCACGAAACAGGGCGCAGATCCGGGTGCCGGCGGGCATCTGCAGATCCCGCAGTGGCGAGCCGATGCACCACTTCTCTTCCCCCAGCTGGTAGACGAAGGTCTCCCACTGGCTGTCGAGATCGATCTCGAGCCCGGAGCGGTTGATGGGTGACGGTGGGGCCGGTACCTCCACCCGCGCCAGTTTTGAGGCCAGCGGCAGCGAGCTGCCCTGCAAAATCAGCGAGACCAGCACCACGAAGAAGGCGACGTTGAAGTAGAGCTGGGCGTTGGGCAGCCCCGCCATCATGGGGAAGACCGCCAGAATGATGGGCACGGCGCCGCGCAAGCCAACCCAGGAGATAAACCAGCGCTCGCGGGGGGCGAAGTTCTTGAACGGCAGTAGCCCGATCCAGACCGACACCGGGCGGGCAAACAGGATCATCCACATCGCCAGCGCCAGCGCGGGCAGGGCGATGGGCAGCAGCTTGTGGGGGGAGGCGAGCAGCCCCAGCACCAGAAACATGCCGATTTGGCTGAGCCAGGTCAGACCGTCCAGCACCGACAAGGTAGTGCTGCGGCTGCGCAGGGCGAGGTTACCGAGCAACAGACCGGTGAGATAGATGGCGAGAATGCCGCTGCCACCGACCGCCGTGGTGAGGGCGAAGATCAGCAGGCCGCCGCTGACGGTGAGCAGCGGATAGAGCCCCGGCGCCAAGCGGGCGGTGTTGATGAGGCGCCACAGCAGCCAGCCGCCGCCAAGGCCAATCCCTGCGCCAAGGCCGAACTGCTTGACCAGCTGCAGCAGCAGGAAGCCCCCATCCAGCCCTTGCTGGGCGGTGGCGAGCACCTCGATCAGGGTGACGGTGAGAAAGACCGCCATGGGGTCGTTGCTGCCTGACTCTATCTCCAGCGTCGCGCTCACCCGCTCGTTGAGACTGCGCCCGCCAAGCAGGGAGAAGACCGCCGCCGCATCGGTGGAGCCGACAATAGCGCCGATCAGCATCCCCTGCATCAGGTTGAGGTCAAACAGCCAGGCGGCGGCAAGCCCCGTCAGGCCAGTGGTGATGGCCACCCCGACCGTTGCCAGCGACAAGGCCGGCCAGAGCGCCACCCGGAACGAGGAGACCCGGGTGCGCATGCCGCCGTCGAGCAGGATGATGGCAAGCGCCAGGTTGCCTACCAGATAGGCGATGGAGTAGTCAGCGAAGTGGATGCCACCTGGGCCATCCTCACCGGCCAGCATGCCGACGGCGAGGAAGATAACCAGAATGGGAATACCGAGGCGGGAAGAGAGGGCGCTCAACAGTACGCTGGCTCCCACCAACAGGGCAGCGACAAAAAAGAAACTGTTGATGGTAGCGGCATCCAAGGGCGAACTCCTTCCTGGTAATGTGCAAAGTAGGCACATTATATGCAGTTAGGCCCCCCTTGTGTGGCTTATTTGTGCATCAATTTGCACTTTCTTACATTTTTCATCCCTTTTTTCAGCATGGCCGCGCCATATTCTGACAGTGACGGGGTTAACGAAAGCGGAGTCAAAGGAGCGTCGATTTCAGGATGCGCAGGGAGGAGATGGCGGGGAAAAGTGAAACGGCACAGCAGAGGAAGAGGGGAGCACAAGGGCGCTCCCCAAGGGATGGGGCGGGATTCAGTCGTCCTCGTCATCCTTCACTTCGCGGATCTTGTCCTTGTAGTTGGGCAACTGCTTCTCCAGCCGTTTCATGTCTTTGATGGCATTGAGAAACAGCCCGAGCAGGAACAGCAGCGGCAACCCTATCCACAGCCAGAGATTCATGGGATTTTCCTTTCGTCAGGACAGGTGGTGACATAACGGGCCAAAATTTCATCAAGGTTGGCCAATATGGTCGACTTGCCTTCAATATCCGCCTGTTGCAGGCAAAGCGCCAGTGCCGCGGGATCGAGTCGCAGCTCGTCGGACTCCAGCGAGAAGCTGATATGCCAGGGCTCGTAGGCGACCCCGCTCTCTGCCCCGACCGGCTTGGCATAAGGGAGGAAGAAGCCGAAGTCGCTCATATGATCGCTGAGCCACTCGCTGAGATCCGCAAACCAGCCCCCGGCTTCATACTCCCACGGCTCCAGTGCCAGTTTGGTATCGGCAGGCAAACAGTCCGGGTCGTAGATATCGAGATCGCTCCCCCAGTGGTGACGGCTGGTGCCGGGCAGGGCGCTCCAGCGCAGGATGGCGTGCAGCCGCTCTGTCTCGCAGAGTTGCAGGGCATCGATGGGCTGGCTGTTGGCATCGAGCAGAGGCCGTTCGCCGCGCCACTTGCCATTCCAGATGGCGAGCTGGCGCTCGAAGCTGCGCCAGCTGGAGGCTGCCTGCAGGTTGAACCCCTCATAGGCGGCAGCCACCTGCATGTCGTTGAAGGCCGCGGCGGTGGCGGCAGTCAGACGATGAGGGCCTCGCCCCACCAGAATAAGGTGGCTCTCGTCGAGCCCCAGCAGTTGTTCCTGCGTCATGCCAGCAATCTCTCGAGCACCCCTTGGTACATGTCGGCCAGCAGATCCAGATCGTCCGCCTTCACGCACTCGTTCACCTTGTGAATAGTGGCGTTGACGGGGCCGAGCTCAATCACCTCGGCGCCGGTGGGGGCGATAAAGCGCCCGTCGGAGGTGCCGCCGGTGGTGAGCAGGGCCGGTCGCTGACCGTTCACCGCCTCGATGGCCGCCACAGCCGCATCGAGCAGTGCACCGGTGTCGGTGAGGAACGGCTGGCCGGAGAGAGTCCAGCTCAGCTGATAATCGAGGCCATGTCTATCCAGCAATGCTTCGACCCGCTCACGGATATCCATGTCGGTCAGTTCGGTACTGAAGCGGAAGTTGAACTGGACCTGCAGCTCGCCCGGAATGACGTTGGAGGCGCCGGTGCCGGCCGAGATGTTGGCGATCTGGAAGCTGGTGGGGGGGAAGTAGGCGTTGCCCTCATCCCACACGGTGGCGGCAAGTTCCGCCAGCGCTGGCGCCGCCTTGTGGATCGGGTTGTCAGCCAGATGGGGATAAGCCACATGGCCCTGCACTCCGCGAACCAACAGATCGCCGGTGATGGAGCCGCGGCGGCCGTTCTTCACTACATCCCCTACCACGGCGGTAGAGGAGGGTTCACCGACGATGCACCAGCGGATCTTCTCGTTACGCGCTTCCAGGGTGTCGATCACCCGGGTGGTGCCATTGATAAAGGGCCCCTCCTCATCGGAGGTGATAAGGAAAGCGATGGACCCGGTGTGATCCGGATGCTCGGCCACGAAGCGCTCGACCGCCACCACCATGGCAGCCAGCGAGCCCTTCATGTCGGCGGCGCCGCGCCCGTAGAGCACGCCATCCTTGATGGTCGGCTCGAACGGCGGGGTGTGCCATTTGTCCAGCGGCCCGGCGGGCACCACGTCGGTGTGACCGGCGAAGCAGAACAGCGGCCCCTCGCTGCCACGGCGGGCCCAGAGGTTGGTGGTGTCCTCAAACACCATGGGCTCGATGACAAACCCGATCCTGGCGAGGCGCTCCGCCATCAGGGTCTGACACCCTTCATCGAGGGGGGTAACGGAGGGGCGGCGGATCAGATCCTTGGCCAGTGCGATGACATCCGACATCAGTTGTCCTTAGTTGTCCTTAACGGGAGAAGAGGGATTGGTAGTGATCAGCCTTGAAACCCAGAGTCAGTTCGCCGTCACGGTCGAGCAGCGGGCGCTTGATCATGGCCGGATGTTCCAGCAGCAGGGCGCGCGCCTTGGCGGTATCGAGCCCCTGTTTGGCCTCATCCGGCAGGGCGCGGAAGGTGGTGCCGCGACTATTGAGCAGGGCTTCCCAGCCGAGTTTTGCCAGCCAGCTGTCCAGATCGTCCGGGTTCAGGCCGTCGGCGCGGTGGTCGTGAAAGCGGTAGTCGATACCGGCCTCATCCAGCCACTTGCGGGCTTTCTTGATGGTGTCGCAGTTCTTGATGCCATAGAGGGTGATGGCCATGGGGAGTCCTTCTCTTGTGGGCGCTGGCCGTGGCCGCGCCCGAAAATCCGAATCAACGCAGTGCAAGGGCCCGATTCTGGCATTGTGGCAATCCCATGGCAACGCCGATGGTCCGGCTCGCGGGTTTTACCGGAACTGGTCACACCTGAACGGCGATTTTGAGCACAAGGTCAGAAGCAGTGGGGCGGGCGTGCCCAATGGGGCGGCTATTGCGGGAGAAAAGCCGCTTTTGCAGGAGAAAAAGAGAAAGGGCAAACGCCAGATAGCCAAAACGCGCCAGCGGGCGCGTTTTGGTTGGCATCATCAAGCACCTCAATCAGTGCAGGGTGGTCCACTCATGGTCAAAGACCCGGGCCCGTTCCCAAGGTGCATCAGGCAGGCTGGAAGAGAGGCCAGTGTATTTGCCCACGTCGTCCACCACGATGGCGGAGAGGATCGGCAGGTTATTTTCGGTGCAGTACATGCGGATGCGTTGCAGCAGGGTGCGCAGTTCATCCTGGCACTGCTCCAGCCCGGCCTGCTTGGCCAGTTTGGAGTAACGAATGGTAGTGCGTTCCTTTGCAGACTCGACGAGGATGTCCCACAGCTTGTAGTCGCAGGTCGAAGCACCTGCGGTGGCTTGGCTTGTCATAACTCTCTCCGGCGCGAAATGGTCGCTATGTGTCGAAGCGCATCTTCGCCAGTTCGGCGCCGTCAGATGTTGATCCAACGCAAAAAAGAGGGGAGTCGCGTCACACAATTCCCGGATATGGGGTGATAAAGGTTTTTCGGTAGTTGAAATAACGAAAAATTGTTACATGGCCGACATATTATGCTAATGAATCACGGTGACGGCACCTTTATTGATAGGGATCAAAGGCAAACAGTGGTCAGATCACTAGATTTCGCTCTTCGATAAATTTATCAGGAGTGAATATTGGAACTTTTATTCGTCTTGCTCGTTCTGGTCGCCGTGGTCTACGGCATTATCAAAGATTACAACCCGCAGGCGGTGCTGGCGCTGGCGGGCATGGCCATTTTTGCAGTGGCCTACTGGCTGGGGCTGCACCCCATTCTCCCCGCTGACAAGAGCACCGGTTTCGCCCTGTTCGACCTGTTCGAAGTGTTCAAGGGGATCTTCTCCTACCGCGCGGCGGGCCTCGGCCTCACCATTATGGCGGTGGCGGGTTTTGCCACCTACATGTCCCATATCGGGGCCTCCCAGGCGCTGGTGCGGGTGGCGGTCAAACCGGTGGCGGGCATCCAGTCCAGCTACCTGATGCTATCTATCTGCTATCTGGTGGCGGTATTCGTTTCTCTGTTCGTTACCTCCGCTACCGGCCTTGGCCTGCTGTTGATGGTCACCATGTATCCGGTGATGCGCAACCTCGGCATCAGCCCGGCCTCCGCTTGTGGCGTCATCGCCACCTCCCAGGCGTTCGAGATTGGCCCGACCCAGACCAACGCCATCTTCTCCGCCGGCCAATCCGGCATGGATCCGACCAGCTATTTCGTCGACTACCAGATCTGGCTGGTGGCCCCCATGCTGCTGGTGACCATGGTGCTGCACTTCTTCTGGCAGCGTCACTGCGATCGCAAGGATGGTTGGGATCCGGCGCTGCATCGCGGCGATCACGCCGAGCTGGACGAGCAGGGCACCGAGAGCGTGCAGGCGCCTACCTGGTATGCCCTGCTGCCGATCATCCCCTTCGTGCTGATGATGACCTTCTCCAAGCTGCTGGTGAGCGATATCAAGATGAGCGTGGAGGTGGCTATGCTGCTGTCGGTCTTTATCGGCATGCTGTGCGAGCTGCTGCGTAGCCGCTCGGTGCGTACCGCGTTTGCCGGGCTGTCGAGCTTCCTCGACGGTATGGGCAAGGTGTTTGGCCCCGTGGTGGCGCTCATCGTCTGTGCCGAGCTGTTTGCCGAATCCCTCAAGGCCATCGGCGCCATCGATACCCTGCTGCACTCTGCCAGCAATGCCGGTATCGGCAGCGGTCTGATGACGCTGGTGATGGTGGCGCTGATCATGGTAGCGGCGGTCATCATGGGCTCCGGCAACGCGGCGTTCCTCAGCTTCTCGACCCTGGCACCGGCGGTGGCGGCCAAGTTTGGCGTACCTGCGGTAACCATGCTGCTGCCGATGCAGCTCGCTTCCAGTATCGGCCGCACCGTCTCCCCCATCGCGGCGGTGCTGATCGCCTGTGCGGGGATTGCCAAGGTGTCGCCCTTTACCGTGGTCAAGCGCACCAGCGTGCCGATGGCGGGGGCGCTGGTGACGGCGCTGACCCTCAACTATCTGCTGTTCATGTAGTGATGTGGGTTATGTAGTGGTGTTTGGAATTTACCGGTCGGGCGGGTGGCATGGCTGCCCGCCTTTTTCTCACTGTGTCGCATTGTTGCAATAGACGATCGGCCATCAACGCTGATTGTTGCATGGAGAAGATAATGACAGTTGTAAAGAGCCCGTTTTCCCTCGATAACTATCTGGCCGATTTGGCCCCGCTCATCAACCTCGATTGCGGTACTCGCACCCCGGCCGGAGTAGCGAAGGTGGCCGACATCATGACCGAGAAATATGAGGCCATCGGCTGGCAGGTGACTCGCCACCAGTTTGCTGCCGAGTGCGGCCCCTGCCTCGAGATCACCAATGCGCCGGGTGCCGATCACTACGACGTGATGCTGTGCGGCCACATGGATACCGTCTTCCCCGAGGGGACGGCGGCCAAGCGCCCGCTGAAAATCGAAGGCAATCAAGCCTTTGGCCCCGGTGTGTCGGACATGAAGAGCGGCCTGCTCTCTATCTGGTATGCCCTCAAAGAGATGGATCCGGCATTGCTTGCCAAGCTCAAGGTGCTGGTCTGCTACAACTGCGACGAAGAGATTGGCTCCCCCTGGTCCAAGGATTGGCTGGTGAAAAAAGCCAAACAGAGTGGCTGCGTGCTGGTGGCCGAGGCAGCCCGTCCCAATGGGGATCTCATCAGCGCCCGCAAGGGCAATGCCAAGTACCGCATCACCTTCCACGGCAAGGCCTCCCACGCCGGTTCGGCCCTCACCGAAGGGGTCTCTGCCATCACAGAACTCGCTCATTGGGTGCTGGCCATCAACGAGCAGGTCAACATGACCACGGGCACCACCATGAACGTTGGCGTGGTACAGGGCGGCACCGGTGTCAACGTGGTGCCGGACTTTGCTGAGGCGATCGTCGATCTGCGCTTCTGGAGCAACGAAGAGGCTGCGGCGGTGCACGATCGGCTCACCTTTATGGCCAACAACCCCTTCCTCGCGGGCTGCCGGGTCAAGGTGGATCGCCAGACCTTCAAGCCGGCGATGCGCCCGAGCGGTGACACCGAGGCGCTGATGGCGCTGGTGGAGGCGGCAGCCAAAGAGGAGGGGATCCCCTTCAACTGGCTGGAGGCCGGTGGCGGCTCGGATGCCAACTTCACCGCCGCCGCAGGTGTGCCGTCTCTCGATGGTTTCGGCCCCATGGGGGGCGGTTTCCACTCGGAGGCGGAGTTCCTGCTGCTGGAGAGCATCGAGCCGCGCATCCGCCTGCTGCAGCGGGTGTTGGGCAAGCTGGCGAAATAAGCCGGTTTATCCCTTGTTCGGGTCGTTATTTGCCCGCTCAAAACTGGTCTGCTTAAAACAGGCCCGTTCAAATCCAAACGGGAGGCTGCTGCCTCCCGTTTTTTTATCTCGATTTTCCGTGTGTTGAGGAGCGGGCCAGATAGTCTGAGGCCGTTACCCCTGTGGCTCGGCCAGATAGGCCAGATAGGCCAGATAATCCTGCCGCGCCACCTGCCAGCCATCGAGGCGCAGCGGGGCGGCAAAGCCCGGGCCGTCGGTCACCATGGTGTGGTACTCCCCCTGCTCGCCGCAGGCATCGAAGCCCTCGCGTTCGGCCAGTTGTTGTAACTCGGCGAGGGTGGCGGCATCGAGGGTGCGGCCAGTCCACTCGGGGGCCAGCACCCGGGTATCGACGCAGGAGAGGTGGGCGACGATGCCACGCGCCAGCATATCCGCCAGCAAGGCTTGACGAGATTGCTGCCAGAGCGGGGTGTGGACGGTGAGCCCCAGCGGGCGGCAGCGTTCGCGGATCCAGTTTGGTGCGCCGCCCACGCTGTCGATATCGCCGGTCACCACCCCGTCGAGGTTCCACTCCTGCTGCAAGCTGCTCAGCGCCGTCTCATAGCTCTGCTCGAACGGCGCTTCTATGGTGACCAGCAGATGGGGCAGCTCGAGGGCTTCCGCCTGAAGACGCACCAGCGGCAAGGGGTGAGCGAGAAATCGGGGCTCTGGTGGCGCAAAGGTGGCCAGTGCCACCACCTGATGGCCCGCTTGACGGGCATGACAGAGGGCCAGCATGGCATCTTTGCCACCGCTCCAGAGCAGGATGACGCGAGACATGAATGAGATTCCGGTGATGAACGAGGGGGCATGCTACCCAGCGGCGGGGGCAGAGGTAAAGGCATAGTGTCCGGAAATGGCTGCGGGGAAATGGTTGGGATAACAGAGCGGGGAAAAGAGCAGGCCCCCGAAGCGGGGGCCTGTATTGCAATAGCGTGGTAAATGCCGCTGCGATTAGAGCAGGATGCTGGTGAGGATAAAGCCCAGCGAGCAGGAGGTCACCACCCCGATCAGCCCCGGAATGATGAAGCTGTGGTTGATGATGAACTTGCCGATGCGGGTGGTGCCGGAGCGGTCGAAACCGATACAGGCCAGATCGCTCGGGTAGGTCGGCAGCACGAAGTAGCCGTAGCTGGCCGGCAGGAAGGCGATCAGCAGCTTGGGTTCGACACCCAGCGCCAGACCCATGGGGGCGATGGCGGTCAGGGCAGCGGCCTGGCTGTTTACCAGCTTGGAGATGAGGAACAGCACCAGGGCGTAGGTCCAGGGCTGGGCCTGTACCACATGGGCCAGGGTCTCTTTGAGCAGCGGCATGTGGGCTTGGAAGAAGGTCTCACTCATCCATGCCACCCCGAACACGGAGAAGATGGCGACCATACCTGCCTTGAAGACGGCACCGTTGGCGATTTCGCCCGGCTTGACCTTGCAGCGCATCAGGATGATGGCACCGGCGATCAGCATCATCATCTGGATCACCAGGTTCATGGAGAGCGGGCCGGTCTTGTCCTTGATGGTGAACACCGGACGCAGACCTTCGTTGGCACCGAGCAATACCACGGCAGCGATGGCGGCGAAGAAGATCCAGGTAGACCAGTAGGCCTCTTTCGGGAACTTGGTGTTGAGCAGGGTTTCACCACCACCGTAGATGAAGGCACGCTGCTCCGGGTCTTTGATCTTGGTCTGGAACTCTTCGTCCTTGTCCAGATCCTTGCCGCGACGCAGGCTCCACAGTGCCGCCACGATGACACCGGTCAGGGAGGAGGGGATGGCGATCATCAGGATGTCGAGCAGGCCGTAAGCCTGACCGATACCATGACCGGCCGCCAGAATGGAGACCATGGAGACCACGGCAACGGAGACCGGGGAGGCGCAGATGGCCATCTGGGAGGCAACGGAGGCCACGGCCATCGGGCGCTCGGGACGGATGTTCTTCTGCAGCGCGATGTCAGCGATGATGGGGAACATGGTGTAGACCACGTGGCCGGTACCGCACAGGAAGGTGAGGGTCCAGGTGGTGAGTGGTGCCAGTATAGTGATGTATTGCGGGTGACGGCGCAGCAGACGCTCGGCTACCTGCATCATCAGGTTGAGGCCACCGGCAGTCTGCAGGGTGGCGGCACAGCCGATCACCGCCAGAATGGTCAGCATCACCTGAACAGGCGGTTCGCCCGGCACTAGGCCGAAGACGAAGGTCAGCAGGAAGAGACCGATACCACTGATGAGACCGAGTCCCATGCCCCCAAAGCGGGTACCCAGCAGCAAGCAGCCGAGTACCACTAAAAATTCCATCAAGATCATTCCGTTACCTCGTGTGATTCAACCCATATTGCCGCGGGTAGCCTGAACCATGAATTGTCATTGTCTGTTTTATTTAGCCCAAAAGGGTTAGTTGCTATTCTGCTCCCCTGAAAAAGTGAAAAAATTGAGTTACTTCAATAACTCGATGAATTTTTGATTAAACCACTTAAAAACCACGTACTAACAAAAACATCATTTTTGTCACCAAGTGGTATCACTCGGGGCCAAGCCATCGGGTGGTCATGGTGGCAGCACAGAGCGGCAACAGAGCTGCAGGGGAGGGGCATAAAAAGGGCTCGATTGCGGCAGAAGAGGGTGAAAAAGCCAGCGCTCAGGCTATTTTTGCCAACAAGGGCTGACTTCGGCGGGTTGGCTCACTTGGCCGCAGGTGCTTGCTGCAGATAGCGGCGCTGATAATCCTCGCTCAGCTTGGCAATATCCAATCTGGCAATGGCCTGTGCCACCCGTTGCTGCAATGCCTGCTGATCGGGACTAAACATGATGTGCAGGCTCTTGTGTTCGAGGATCTTCGGGTGAAATTGCAATCCGGCGCTGCTCAGCTTGCGATCATGGTTGATGAGCCAGTGAAAGACATCCCGGTCGATCACCGCCAGATCGAGCCGGTCGCGCTGTAATTTGCGCAGGTTGAGCAGGTCGGAATCGACGGCGGCAGTGTTGAGGCGCTTGCTGGCCATCAGAGCATCGAATTCCTGGGTGTTGACGTACCCCTCCACCACGCCGATCCGGTAGGGGGCGAGATCCGTGAGCTGCTGCCAGGGGATGGGGGGGCCTGAGCGCTGCGCCATGCCCAGCACGCTGTCCCCCACGCTGGGGGAGCTGCGCCACAGGGTGGGCAGGGTGTCGGAGAGATACTCGGGAAAATAGCCGCTATAAGGCTGGGCTGGATCGGCCGCCAGCCGCACCGCCCGCTGCCAGGGGTAGAAGTCGAACGTCACCTCCAGTCCCGCTTCGGCAAAGGCGCGCTTGACGATATGACCGGTGAGGCCGCCATCGGGCAGGCTCTGGCTGGTGTAGGGGGGCCACTCCAGGGTGGTCAGACGAACGGGCTCGGCCCACAGTTGAACAGGCATGCAGGACAGCAATAGCGAAAGCAGCAGGCGATATCCCATAGGCGACGAGTTCCTTGTGCCGATTGATCCTGAGTATCACCCATAATGGTGACAATAAAAAAGCCGACCCACAGGTCGGCTTTTGCAATGCAGTGGCAAGATGCCGCTGATCAGAACTCGGCGGTACGCGGAGTACGCGGGAACGGGATCACGTCGCGGACGTTGCCCATGCCGGTCACGTAGACTACCAGACGCTCGAAGCCCAGACCGAAGCCGGAGTGCGGCACGGTACCGAAGCGACGCAGGTCGCGATACCACCAGTAATCTTCCTTGTTCAGGCCCATCTCGGCCAGGCGGGCATCCAGCACGTCCAGACGCTCTTCACGCTGGGAACCACCGATGATCTCGCCGATGCCCGGTGCCAGTACGTCCATCGCGGCAACGGTCTTGCCGTCGTCGTTGAGGCGCATGTAGAAGGCCTTGATATCTTTCGGATAGTTCTTCACCACCACCGGAGACTTGAAGTGCTCCTCGGCCAGATAGCGCTCATGCTCGGAGGAGAGATCGATACCCCAGGAGACCGGGAACTCGAACTTCTTGCCGCAGTTTTTCAGCACTTCGATGGCATCGGTGTAGTCGATCTGGGCGAAGTCGGAGGAGACGAAACGCTCCAGACGGCCGATGGCATCCTTGTCCACGTGCTGGGCGAAGAACTCCAGATCGTCGCGACGCTCGGTCAGTACGGCGTTGAAGACATACTTCAGCATGGCTTCGGCCAGTGCGGCATTATCTTCCAGATCGTTGAAGGCCACTTCCGGCTCCACCATCCAGAACTCGGCCAGGTGGCGGCTGGTGTTGGAGTTTTCGGCACGGAAGGTCGGGCCGAAGGTGTAGACCTTGGAGAGCGCGCAGGCATAGGTTTCGGCGTTCAGCTGGCCGGATACGGTCAGGAAAGCCTCTTTGCCGAAGAAATCTTCGTTATAGTCCACCTTGCCGGCGTCGGTGCGCGGCAGGTTTTCCATGTCCAGGGTGGAGACGCGGAACATCTCGCCGGCACCTTCGGTGTCAGAGGCGGTGATGAGCGGGGTCGCAACCCAGAGGAAACCCTCTTCGTGGAAGAAGCGGTGGATGGCTTGCGCCAGGCAGTGACGAACGCGGGTCACGGCGCCAACGATGTTGGTGCGCGGGCGCAGGTGGGCCTGTTCACGCAGGTATTCGATGCTGTGGCGCTTGGCAGCCATCGGGTAGGTGTCCGGATCTTCGACCCAACCGACTACCTTCACCTCGGTCGCCTGCAGTTCGAAAGCCTGGCCGCTGCCCTGAGAGGCGGCAACCACGCCGGTCACTTCCACGGAGCAGGCAGTGGTCAGACGCAGCACTTCATTCTCGTAATTGGCCAGGGTATTGGGGACAACTGCCTGTACCGGATGGAAACAGGAGCCATCGGAAATGGCCAAAAATGAGATCCCCGCCTTGGAATCACGGCGAGTCCGGATCCACCCTTTGACAGTTTGGGTGGTGCCGACCGGATACTTACCGGCCAGCACATCTACTACGGATGCGTGCGTCATCGAAATATTGTCTCCAGCTTGTTCTTGCAGCGCTATTTGCAACACTAGGGAGTCTGGCCCGGGCACAGATGGCCCACCATGGCAGACTAAGCCGTCAATCTTACCCGCGCGGGTTTGATAAACAAGCAAAAATGTCGGACTCTGGTGGGGTTTTCGGCATGGTTCACTCAACAAGAGTGTCACGGGCGCAGGAGAGGTGGGTGAAAGATCGGCGGCATGGGCCAGATTGGCTGACACGGGTGTTACAGGGGCTGGTGATGCTCTGCTGGGGCGGCTTTATCGTGCTGCTCTCCCTTTACCACTATGCCCGGCCCGAAATTGCCTACGGTTTTCTGGTTTATGGCGGGATCGAGGTGCGCGATTATTGGGACCCGGCCCTTACCCCCTGGCTGGTCTACGGGCTCTGGAGCTGCTGCGCCCTGACCCTGGCGGTGTTGCTGCTGGAGCGCAAGCGCAGCCGCCGTCAGGATGACTCCCGGCATGTCAATCTGGCCATCCTGCTATTGGTGCTGATCGCCAGCTTGCTCTTTTACTACGTCGGTTAAGCGCCTGCCTCAGCGGGGCTGATCCGGCTCCTGCCTGCTGGCCTTGGTGCGTTTGCCGAGCTGGCGCTCCACACTGTCGAGCATCTGGTTGTAGGCAACCGCCACTCGGCCAATCTCGTCGCCGTCATCCCCCTCCAGCCGGTGGCCGAAGTCGTGCAGGTCAGTCGCCTCTTCCATGGAGCGGGTCAACTGGTTGAGGGGGCGCACGATCCAGGTGCGGATGACCCAGAGGGTCAGCAGCAGTCCCATCCCGAAGATGCCGGTGAGGATCAGCGCCGAGGTGAGGATATTCTGCTCGACCCGGGTAAACAGCGAATCGAGGGAGTAGTCAAAGCGCACCGCACCAAGCACGGTATTCTCCGGCACCAGATGACAGCTGGTGCAGTCGGTGCCGCGAAAATCCTTCTTGGCCAGCAGCGGTCGGGTCACCACCAGACGGCTGTGCATGCCGTTGTGCACCACCTCCAGGCTCCCTTTGCCCGCCAGTGCCAGCTCATCAAACTCATCCTTTACCTGTTCGGTCTCCCGTCCCGGCCCGAACTGTTTGCTCACCGCGTCGCCACGAACGATGCGTGCATCCTCCACATGGGCGTGGTCGAGAAACTTGCCGCGCAGGGTATCGCGGGCATCCATCTTGCCGGTCAGCATCAGCATGTTGAGGCCGTCGAAATAGGCTTCGGTCTGCTCGCGGCTCTGCTCCTTGATGAGCGTCAGGATGAGATCGCGCTCGCGCACCGCCTGATAGGCGGCGGAGAAGACCAGTACCATGGAGAAGATGAAGAGCAGGAAAAAGTTGATTTTGGCAGCAATGGAGAGGCGCATGAGCAGTCTTTCTTGATGGTAAAACCGCAGCAGTTTACCCCTCTTGGGGCCTCAGGTCTGGTGTTTTGCTCACATTACGGCAAGTGAAAGCGCACTGAAGTGGATAAAGTTGCCCTCTTTATATATCAAATGCCGGTAGTCAAACGGGCGGCAGCGATGGCCGCCCGCTGCATGCATTAAAACTCGCCTTCGGCGATGGCCTGACGGATGGCGCCGGTCAATACCCGTAGCTCTTCAGGGGTGATGACGAAGGGGGGCATCAGGTAGACCAGCTTGCCAAAGGGGCGGATCCAGGCGCCCAGTTCGACAAACTTGCGCTGGATGCGCGCTACATCCACCCGCTCTTTCATCTCCACCACCCCGATGGCGCCGAGCACCCGCACATCCGCGACCGCCGGGTGCAGGGTCAGCTCTACCAGTTCTGTTCGCAGCTGATGCTCGATGGTGCGCACCCGCTCCTGCCACGGTGAGGCCAGCAGCAGATCGATGGAGGCGTTGGCCACCGCGCAGGCGAGGGGATTGCCCATAAAAGTGGGGCCGTGCATAAAGACGCCGGCTTTGCCGTCACAGATGGTGCGGGCGACATGCTCGGTGGTCAGGGTCGCCGAGAGGGTGAGGTAGCCGCCGGTAAGCGCCTTGCCCAGACACATGATGTCGGGGCTGATCCCCGCCCAGTCGCATGCAAACAGCTGACCGGTACGGCCAAAGCCGGTGGCGATCTCGTCGGCAATCAGCAGCACACCGAACTCGTCGCACAGGGCGCGCACCCACTGCAGGTAGCGGGGGTGATAGAAGCGCATGCCGCCAGCCCCTTGCACTATGGGCTCAAGTACGATGGCGGCGATCTCTTCGTGATGATCCGCCATGAGTGTCGCCAGCTCCACCACGCACTGCTCGTCCCACTCGGCGTGGAAGCGGCAGCTGGGTGCTTCGACAAAATAGTGCTCCGGCAGGAATCCCTTGTAGAGCTCGTGCATGCCGCCGTCCGGATCGCAGACGCTCATGGCGCCAAAGGTGTCGCCGTGATAGCCGCTGCGCAGGGCGACAAATTTGGCTCTGGGCGTTCCCTTGGCGTGCCAGTACTGCTGGGCCATCTTGAGCGCCACTTCCACTGCCACCGAGCCGGAATCGGCCAGAAAGACCCGATCAAGCCCCTTTGGAGTGATCTCCACCAGCTTGCGGCAGAGCTCGACCGCCGGGGCGTGGGTGAGGCCGCCAAACATCACGTGGGACATCTTGCCGAGCTGGGAGGTGGCGGCAGCATCCAGCTCCGGCACCTGATAGCCGTGCACGCAAGCCCACCAGGAGCTCATGCCATCCACCAGTTCACGGCCATCGCTGAGGGTGATGGTCACCCCTTTGGCGCTGGCCACTTCATAGCAGGGCAGAGGGTGAGTGAGGGAGGTATAGGGGTGCCAGATGTGGTGCAGGTCGAATTCTCGATTGGTCATTTGTTGTTCTGTTGTCAATTAGTTTGATCTGGTCGGTGTTGACAGTCTACGCGTGCTCTCTACACTAGCCAACAATTTCAGCCACTTGGCACTGCGCATCACCTTGAGCGCGCGGGCCCGGCGGCGGGTTCTGTGGCCGTCCATCCCAAGATGGCGGGCGCAGGATCCCACTAATAACAACCGGAAGCCATGTATGAATGCTCTCACCGCGGGCGGTCACGCCCTTCGTCACGACTGGACCCTGTCCGAGGTTCAGGCCCTGTTTGCCCTGCCATTCAACGATCTGCTGTTTCAGGCCCAGACCGTCCATCGTGCCCATTTCGACCCGAACGAAGTGCAGGTGAGCACCCTGCTCTCCATCAAGACCGGCGCCTGCCCGGAAGATTGCAAATACTGCCCCCAGAGCGCCCGTTACCACACCGGTCTTGAGGCCGAGCGGCTGATGGAGGTGGAAAAGGTGCTGGAGCGGGCCCGTGAAGCGAAGGCCAACGGCTCGTCACGCTTTTGCATGGGGGCCGCCTGGCGCAACCCCAAAGAGAAGGACATGCCCTACATCATCCGGATGATCGAGGAGGTGCGCGGGCTGGGGATGGAGACCTGCATGACCCTGGGGATGCTCACCGCCGATCAGGCGGCGCGTCTGGGGGCCGCGGGGCTTGATTACTACAACCACAACCTCGACACCTCGCCGGAGTTTTACGGCGAGATCATCTCCACCCGCACCTATCAGGATCGGCTCGATACCCTGGAGCATGTGCGCGGTGCCGGCATGAAGGTCTGCTCCGGCGGCATCGTCGGTATGGGCGAGCAGGCGAAAGATCGGGCGGGCCTCTTGATGGCGCTCGCCAACCTGCCGCGCCACCCCGAAAGCGTGCCGATTAACATGTTGGTCAAGGTGAAGGGAACGCCGCTGGAGGATCAGGAGAACCTCGATCCGTTCGAATTTATCCGCACCATCGCGGTGGCACGGATCATGATGCCCGCCTCCCATGTGCGTCTCTCAGCCGGGCGGGAGAAGATGAATGAGCAGATGCAGGCGATGTGCTTTATGGCCGGGGCCAACTCCATTTTCTATGGCTGCAAGTTGCTGACCACCCCCAACCCGGACGAAAACAGCGATATGCAGCTGTTCAAGCGGCTCGGCATTCGCCCCGCCCAGCGGGCCCAGAAGCCGGATCAGGTTCAAGAAGAGGAGCTGCTGGCCGAGGTGAGCCGCCAGAGCGAACCTGCCGAAATGTTTTATGACGCCACCCGCCCCCGTGCTGGGGCCGCCAGATCATGAAGGGCCCTGCAGTAACGGGCCCCTTTGCGCTGGGCGCGGCGCTGGCCGGGCGCGAGCAGGTGGGTCTGCTGCGCAACCGCATCGCGACCGACGGGGCGAGTGGCGGGCGGCTCAGGGTTGCAGGGCGCGACTACCTCAACTTTTCCGCCAACGACTATCTGGGACTGGCAGATCACGGCGCCATCAAGGCCGCCTTCAACGCGGGGATTGAGCGCTATGGTGCGGGCTCCGGCGCCTCGCCACTGGTGACCGGTTACAGCCGTGCCCACCAACAGCTTGAGGAGACCCTGGCCGAGTGGCTCGGGGTGGAGGCGGTGCTGCTGTTCAACTGCGGCTTTTCTGCCAATCAGGCGGTGCTCAAAGCGCTGCTCGGCAAGGAGCACCTGCTGTGGCAGGACAAACTCAACCACGCCTCTTTGCAGGAAATGGGCAGCCAGCTCCCCTGCAAGATGAAACGCTTCGGTCACAACGATATGGCGGCCCTTGAACGGCAGCTTGAGCCAAATCGCGGACTGATTGTCTCGGAAGGGGTGTTCAGTATGGACGGGGATCAAGGCCCCTGGCGCGAGCTCGCAACCCTCGCAGCCCAGAGCGGCAACTGGTTGATGATCGACGATGCCCACGGTCTTGGTGTGCTGGGAGCCGAGGGGCGCGGCACTCTGGCGGCGCAGGGGGTTCCTTCTGCCAGCGTACACATCCAGATGGGCACTTTTGGCAAGGCGCTTGGCGTCGCTGGCGCCTTTGTCGGCGGCAGCCGCGAGCTGGTGGATTATCTGGTCAACTTCGCTCGCCACTATGTCTACAGCACCCATATGCCCGCCGCGCAGGCTTGCGCGGTCAGCAAGAGCATCGAACTGGTGCGCGCGGCTGATGAGTCCCGCGCCCATCTTGGCCAGCTGATCGCTCGCTTCCGGCAAGGGGCACAGGCGTTGGGTTGGCAGCTTGGCGCGAGCAACACCCCCATCCAGCCGCTGCTGGTGGGGGAGAGCAGTGTTGCCCTGCAACTGGCAGAACGGCTGCGGGAGCGCGGCGTCTGGGTGAGCGCCATCCGCCCGCCCACTGTGCCGGTCGCTACGGCCCGGCTGCGCATTACCCTGAGCGCGGCTCACCGCGAGCAGGATGTGGATCGCTTGCTCGATGCCTTGGGGGTCTGCCCTGCTGTGACAACGGTTGGGGAGGCTTGCCATGGCTGAGCGTTTTCAAACGGTCGACAAGGCGCAGCTTGCTCGCCGTTTCGGCGCCGCCGCTCGTCATTACGATGCCCATGCCCACTTTCAGCAGGAGGTGGGTCAGGCGCTGCTGGAATGGATGCCAGACAGGCTGGTTGGCACTGATCTGACGGTGAGCGGGCTGGATCTGGGCTGCGGCACCGGCTTTTTCTTGCCCCAACTGGCGAATTGTTGTCACCAGCTGGTGGGGCTGGATCTCGCCCCCGGCATGCTGGCGCAGGCCGCCTTGCGTGGCAGCGGTGCTCGCCTGCTCTGCGGCGATGCGGAGCAGCTTCCTTTCGCCGATAACGCGTTCGACTGGGTTTTCTCCAGTCTGGCGCTGCAGTGGTGCGAGCGTCCGGCCCAGGCTTTTGGCGAGCTGCTGCGGGTGGTCAAACCGGGCGGCCAGATCTTTTTCTCGACCCTGCTCGATGAGTCGCTCTGGCAGTTGCGAGCCGCCTGGCAGCAGCTTGATGGTCGCGCCCATGTCAATCGCTTCCTCAGCCTGCCACAATTGGAGCAGGCGCTGGCGAGCGCCGGGGTATCTGCTCCCGAGCTGCGTTGTATCACCTGGGATCTCGCCTATCTTGAATTGCCGCAGTTGTTGCGCGATCTCAAGGGGATTGGGGCCAATCAGGTCAATGACAATCAGGGGAGTGCCGCCCCGGCCGGTCTGAGTGGTCGCGCCAGATTGCAGCAGCTGGCTCAGGCGTATGAGGCGTTTCGCCAGCCAGATGGCAGGCTGGTCGCCAGTTATCGGGTGTGCCTCGGCCGTCTCAGCAAGCCTTGCTGAGCGCCGGGAATCGCATTGTGTGCAGGGTAGTCAACGGGCCCTGCCAAGGAGAGAACCGTATGAAATCATTCTTTATCACCGGCACCGATACCGATGTGGGCAAGACGCTGGTGGCGCGTACCTTGTTGCGTGAATTCAGCGCACAGGGAATCAAGTGCGCGGGCTACAAGCCGGTCTCGGCCGGATGTGCCCGCACTCCGGACGGGCTGCGCAACCTGGATGCCGTTCTGTTGCAGGAGGCGGCGAGCCTGCCGCTGCCTTATGAGGTGGTCAATCCGTTCGCCTATGAGCCGCCGATTGCGCCCCACATCGCCGCCAGTGAGGCACGCCAGCCTATCACCATGCAGGGGTTGAGCGAGGGGCTACGCAAGATTGAACAGGCCGGGGCCGAACTGGCGGTAGTGGAAGGGGCGGGGGGCTGGTATCTGCCGCTCGATCGCAAGCATCTGCTGTCGGACTGGGTCAAGCAGGAGAACATGGCGGTGATCATGGTGGTGGGGGCCAAGCTGGGTTGCCTCAACCATGCGCTGCTCACCTTTGCCGCCATTCGCAATGATCAGCTGCCGGTGGCGGGGTGGGTAATTAATCGGCTCCATGGTTCCATGAGCCATTATCAGGAAAATCTGGACACCCTGAGGGGCTTGCTGCCTGCCCCCTTCCTCGGCGAAATTCCGTTTATAAACAATCCGCTTGAAGCCGATTTGCAGGGGCGTCTCGATATCTCGCCGCTACTTTGACGGCATATTCAGCGAACATTCATCGAATCTCCCTAGAATGTCGACATTAACATGATCAGGTGGGGATCCCGAGTGATCCCCGGTCATGTCCCTTATCTTCACAAGGAGTCTATATGAAGCGAATTATGCTATTCCTGGTGACCAACCTGGCCGTCATGCTGGTGCTGGGGGTGGTACTCAATATCCTGTTCTCGGTTCTGGGGATCAACAAGTCCAGCATTTCCGGGCTGTTGGTGTTCTGTGCCGTGTTCGGTTTTGGGGGTTCCTTTATCTCCTTGCTGATGTCCAAGTGGATGGCCAAGCGCAGCTATGGCGTCCAGGTCATCGAGCAACCCCGTAACGAGACCGAGCACTGGCTGGTGAGCACTGTGGCCCGTCAGGCCCGCGAAGCGGGTATCAAGATGCCGGAAGTGGGGATCTACGACTCTCCCGAGATGAACGCCTTTGCGACCGGCGCCCGCCGCGATGATTCGCTGGTGGCTGTCTCCTCCGGCCTGCTCTACAGCATGAGCCGTGACGAGGCGGAAGCGGTACTGGCCCACGAGGTTAGCCACGTAGCCAACGGCGACATGGTGACCCTGACCCTGATCCAGGGGGTAGTGAACACCTTCGTGATGTTCTTCGCCCGGATAGTGGCTGGCGTCATCAGCAACTTCTTCAGTTCCAACAACGAGGAAGAGAGCAGCAGCACCGGCGGTTTTGCCTACATGATCACCGTGTTCGTGCTGGAGATGCTGTTCGGCATTCTGGCCTCCATCATCGTCATGTGGTTCAGCCGTCAGCGTGAGTTTCGTGCCGATGCCGGTGCCGCCAAGTTGGCCGGTCGCGACAAGATGATTGCCGCCCTTGAGCGCCTCTCCCGCGGTGCCGAGCCGCAGCTGGAAGGCTCCATGATGGCCTTTGGCATCAACGGCAAGCGCTCCATGAGCGAGCTGTTCATGAGCCACCCGCCCATCGAGCAGCGTATCGCCGCCCTGCGTGGTTGATAGATACTGAATGACGGGGATACCCCGAATAAAAAACGGCTGCCTTCGAGCAGCCGTTTTGCTTTGCAGCATTCTTTAAAGCTTGAAGTGCCCCATCTCCTGGCGCAGTACCCGTGACAGCTGCTTGAGCTTGGCCGCCTCTTGCGACACATGGCGGGCGGCATCCCCCGATTGCTCGGAGAGAGAGGTGATGTTGCCGACGGTCGAGACCACCTCGTTGGCGGCGGTGGACTGCTCGCGCAGGGTGTGGCTGATCTCCCCCATCAGGCCGGTGAGGTTGGAGGCGTGGCTCTGGATGCTGGCGATCGCCTCGCCGGTCTGGTTGGCCAGCGTGACCCCGCGAGAGACGTTGTTGACCGTGTTCTCCATGCTGCGGATGGAGGCATCGGCCCCGCTCTGGATCTTGCTGATCATCCCGGTGATCTGCTGGGTTGAGGCCGCCGAGCGGCTGGCCAGATTGCGCACCTCGTCGGCCACCACCGCAAAGCCGCGACCCTGTTCACCGGCCCGCGCCGCCTCGATGGCCGCGTTGAGAGCCAGCAGGTTGGTCTGATCGGCGATGCCGCGGATCACCCCGATGATCTCCGAAATCTGCTGGGTATGGCCGTTGAGCTCGGAGATGGTGCCGGCTGCATCCCCCACTGTGGTGGAGATATTCTCGATGCTGCCGAGAGTCTCTTTAATGACCCCTGACCCCTCCTCCAGGGTATTGGCGGAGACCTTGCTCAGCTCGTCGGCATGGGTGGCGTTGTCGGAGAGGTGGCTGATGCTCACTACCAGCTCCTCGATGGCGGCGGCCATGGTCTGGGTGCTGGTTTGCTGATCGGTGGCAAACTGGGCAGTCTGCTCGGCGATCTGGGCGATGCTGTCGGCAGAGTGGGACAGCTCCTCGGTGGAGTGGGAGACCTTGGCGATGATCCCTTTGAGGGTGGTCTGCATGCCGCCGAGCAGACCGATCAGGCTCTCTTTCGATCCTGGCGGCACCTTGATGGGGCGCGAGAAGTCACCTTCCGCCATCATATGGAGATCGGTCTTGAGCTGTTCGACCGAGGTGCCCACCAGATCGAGCAGGGAGCGATAGGTGCGCCAGAGGAAGAACATCAACACCAGACCGAGGGCGATAAAGAGATAGCGCAGCATGTCGGTATTGGCGATGGCGCTCTCGACTGCCTCATGGTTGCGCTGCTCCATCATCACGTAGAAATCATCGATGGGGGACATGATGCGCCCCTTGTTCTGGTGATAGGCCTTGTCATGCATCATGGCGATGGCTTTTTGCTGGTTGGCAACCGGATCGCCATCGCTCTGCTGCACCAGCTTGAAGGCGGCGACCTCGGTGTTGACCAGCGCATCCGAGTTGTTTTTGGCCTCGTTCAGTTTGGCGAGCTCACCGTCGGTGAAACCGGCATCCTTCATCAGGTCGATCAGGCCACGGCGAACATTGCTGTCGGGGCGGGGATTCTGGCCGTTGGCGGCGACAAAGTCCCAGTAGATACGGTTGTAGCCATCCGGTCTCGGCTGTTCGCCGTTGCGAATGGCCAGGATCCGCATGTACTGCTGTTCGTAGGCTGGATCCTTGGTGATGACGTAGGTGCGCCCGAGTCGGGTCAGGTCATCGGAGGATTGGCGCAGCTCATCGGCCAGCAGGTAGGAGACATATTGTTGTCGATAACTCTCTTCCAGTTGTTTCCCCGCCCAGCTGTAGGCGAAAAACACCAGTGACAGCAGGATCAGGGTGATGACGGATAGCAGCAGGTTGAGCTGAAAGGCGGGCTTGTTCTGTTCCATGGTATGGGCGTCCTTTCCCTATGGCTGAGTGTCGTATGGAGCATCGCCAAGTCAATGGCTGGCAAGGCTTTTTGCTCTGAGAGTATAGGAAGGGAAACTCACTGATGAAGGCCGTGGGGACAAATTAAGGGCGGATCAGCTGAACAAGTGCGGATAAAGATGACCGCGCTCAATTTCTTTACCAACTGACAGTGAAGGAGTTGCTGATTTTCGCTTGCTGGAGGCGGGGGGCCTTATCGCCTCCTTGAAGAGTGGGGGAAACCAATGCAAGTTTTAGTGGAAAAATGCATTTTTCTATTTTTTGAGGCGATAGAGCGTGCATGCTGTTTGCGAGCGACTCAGAAACTGGCACCCAGATTGAGAAAATGCCTGAATTCGGTCTCTTTGTACTTTTGCTCGAGACCGACGAAATGCACTTCGCCATCTTCCCACTCCATTTCGCTCGACCAGGAGAGGCGCAGGTGGTCGTTGAAGTAGTAGCGCAGGCCCACGCTGCCGGTCACATCTCGATTCAGCGTGATATAGGGGGAAGGTTGATCCAGATAGAGCAGATAGCGCCCCTGACTGAACAGCTCCAGTTTTTCCCGCCATATCGGGATGGGTTGGCGATAATCCCAGTTCATGCTGGCAAAGGGATAGTCGATGATCCGGTTACCTTTGAAGAGCAACCCAATCCCGCTCTCTTCCCTGAAGTAGGCCTTGCGCAGACCCCCTTGTGCTACGAACTCCAGCCGACGGCGCTTCTCGTTCCAGAAGCGGTAACCCGGCCCGGTACCATAGTCGAGGCTGAGGTAGTTGCTCTCCAGCATGTCATATTCGGCATTGAGCGAGCTGCGCACAAACCACTGCTGATCGAAAAAGTAGTCAATGGTCGGGTTCAGCTTGTAGTCGTGGTTATCGGTGACGCTGTCAGACGTTTCGTAGGAGTACTCTCCGGAGAAACTGTAGCGCCAGTCCAGATTGGCCAACTCGGTCTTGCCCTTGAAGTTGACGTTGTTGGTGTGCTTGTCCTTGTGTTTGAGCTTGATGTTGAGATCGCCACTACCGGTCCAGAGCCAGGCCTTGCGTTCATCCTGCTCATCCTTGAAGAGGGTGAATCCACCTTTGGCGGTCGCCTTGGGTTTATCCTGATGCTCCAGCCGCCAGCGCTTGATGGCATCCCGCTTGACGGTAACGGCACCGGTATAGGGCAAAGAGATGCGTACCGACTCTTCGCCAATCTCTTCGATGGTACCGGTCAGACGATCGCCATTGTTCATCCAGAGAATGTCCTTGGCCCACAAGGAGTGACAGGCCAACAGGAGTAGGAGAGGCAGGTATTTCATGAGGTAAGGTGACTCCGGTGCGACTCGGGCGCTGCTGACTTAGCCACTGACAAGCTGGCTGCTGATGGGGCGGGGCAGGCCATTTTTGCTCTCCAGCGCCGCCGTCACCTCATCCTGCATCACATCAGGTGCGCTGATAAAGCTCTCTATGGCCGGTGATAGCATCAGCGGGGCGCCATTTTCAAGCTCCTCTTCGGTGCGGGAGAGCGGGGAGTGTACCTCCAGCCAGCGGCGACCATCCGGTTCGATGGCTACCTTGACCGGTTGATTGATGACCCGTACCGGCGTGCCGATCGGCACAATCTTGAACAGGGCCTCGATATCGTCAGGTCGCAGCCGGATGCAGCCTGCACTTACCCGCAGGCCAACGCCAAAATCCTTGTTGGTGCCGTGGATCAGGTAGTCACGCTTGCCGTAACCAAGGCGCATGGCGAACTTGCCGAGGGGATTCTCCGGGCCGGGGGGCACCACGGCGGGCAGGGTGATCCCTTTTTGCTCCAGCCAGGATTTGCGCACCATGGGGCCGGGTACCCAGGTCGGGTTGGGATTCTTCTCGATGACGGTGGTGGTCATCTCCGGAGTCTCGCGGCCGATATCACCAATCCCGATGGGCAGCACGATGACTTCGTTCTTCCCTTTGGGGAAGTAGTAGAGGCGCAGTTCGGGCAGATTGATGACGATCCCCTCGCGAGGCACATCAGGCAGCAGCATCTGGGTGGGCAGCGTCAAGCGGGTACCTGGATTGGGTAAATAGGGATCTACACCCGGATTTGCCTCAAGTAGCGCCAAAAATCCAATTTGCGTATTTTTGCCAACCAGTTCCAGATGTTCATTCTGTTGGATGATGTAATCCTCCAGCTCACCGATAAGGCGACTCCCGGCAGGTGGCAGCGGGTAGCGTTTGGCCTCTGCCGGCGCGGCGCAGAGCAGGATCGCTGCCAGTAGCATGGAAAGGGCGGGCGTTAAGGGTAGGGGCTTGAGTTTCGGCAATCGCATAAGGAGATCCATCAGTTCAATCGGGGCGGAACATCATCAACACAGCCGCCAGAATGGCGCGATTGTTCCTCAATCCGCCCATGATTACCAGCTTGTCGCGCACAAGCAATGATGTGGGGATACATAGGAAACCGGCCAAAATCGGCATCACCCATAAATTTGAGCGCCAAGCAGGAAAAAGAGACGCCTGATGGCAATGGGGCAATATCACGACGTGGATAATGGCCGGGTGTGCGAGCGGGTGGATACAGGGCCATACAAGAGTGGCCTCGCAACGTAAGCCGTGCGTAAAGCAATGTGAGCCTGCTCTCAGATATCTGATTCAGCCATTTGATATATAAGAAATTTTTGTTGCATCCTCGGCCCAGCTTGGGTAAAACTCTCTCCCCACGGAGAGATGCCGGAGTGGCCGAACGGGATTGACTCGAAATCAATTGTGGCAGCAATGCCACCCAGGGTTCGAATCCCTGTCTCTCCGCCAAATAAAAATCCCAATCAATTGAATTGATTGGGATTTTTATTTATGTGTGATTTTTGTTATGCCATCCACTATGCCAATTGATGTTGGCTAGTACGGAACTATCTCGTACCCTGTTGGACAATCTGGTTGATGTTTCACAGTAGTGCTCAGATAGTGATTAGTATTGATAATTGTCATAGGCTTCGCATGAGTTGATTTTGTTTGGCGATAAAATCAGATCACAAAAGAAGCCTTTTTTATATCAATTTCAATTGCTTGCTGCTAAAAAACCTGTGCGTGACTGCTTAATAGTCAGCTAGCCACATGTACATGTGGCTAACAAATCTCGCTTAGCTATGGTTTGGTTGCACATTTCCGGTTTCCAGTGGATAAAATCTTGGGCTTGCTCATTTGATGCCTTCGGAGACTCGACAACTTTGGCTTACCGAAGTTGATGATGGCTCCCCAACCAAGGTAACAAGGCCTTTACTGTTCCAAAGCATGAACACGCCTGCGATATTCACCCGGCGAGCAGCCAAACTCCCGGACGAAGGCTTTATGGAATGATGACTCGCTTGAATATCCGGCAGTTTCTGCAATCGTTGCAACCGCGACTCGCTCGCGAGATAGCAGCTGGGCAGCCATTTGCAAGCGCAACAATGTCAGTACCGCCGCGGGTGTGTTGCCAGACACTTCACGGAACAGATGGGCGAAGCTGGCGCGTGACATGTTGGCCTCCTGTGCGAGGGATTTCACCGACCATGGCAAGGCGGGGGTTGACAGCATTATCTGCATTACTCCGCCGAGGCGCGGGTGCAATAGCAGGTTCAACAGATGCTGTTGTTGCGGCGCATTATGTAGCCAGTTACGTATTGCCAGCGTCATCATCGCTGCGCATTGTAGGCTGCAAAGTGCCGTAAGGCCGGGTAAACCGCTTGAGGCATCATCTTGTAAAAGTGTAATGGTGTTCAGTAGCCAGTGATATTGCTTACTGTTGAGCTCAGGAACCAGCATCAACGCTTCCGGTAGTGTTGTTAATAAATGGCGTGAAGAGACGGAAAGGCGCAGTCTGCCGCAGACGATATGGGTATCAATATCTCCCTTCCGGCATAGACGATGAGCTGAGTTCTGCGGTAAAAAAACAACCGTTGCTGGGTGTAGCATCAGTCGTTCGCCGGAGGGCATTTCAAGCCAGGCAGCTCCTTGCGTCACGCTATGCCAGCGGATCACCGAGATTTCGCCTGCTGCATGTGGCAAATGCCAGTCACCGTTGAGCAGACAGTTTTTATCAATTGATCCCTGTGGTGTATTGAGCATCAGTAGACGACTGAGCACATCCATAAAAGACTCCAGTTCATCGTGGCGCAGTAAGGGACAACTATAGAGTCAATGTGTGGGAGCTATCTATATCAAAATTAGACGATAAGACAAAAAACATCGCATTGCGGACAAGAGGGAAATGGTGAATTTGGTTCATACTTATTGCCACCAATAGGATCTTACAGCGATAGGCGGCAACGAGAATGAATAGCTATCAGGCAATTATTATTGGCTTTGGCAAGGCGGGAAAAACCCTTGCGGCAACGCTTGCGAAAGTGGGCTGGCGCGTGGCGATGATCGAGCAGTCGAATACCATGTATGGTGGTACCTGCATCAATGTCGGTTGTATCCCTACGAAAACACTGGTGCACGATGCGCATGAAAAACTGGATTTCGCAAGTGCAATGCAGCGTAAATCAGCGGTAGTTGATTTTCTACGCGACAAAAACTTCCACAATCTCGCAGACCTAGACAATGTTGAAGTGATAAACGGGCGAGCGGAGTTTATTGATACGCATACAGTGCGGGTAGTGAAAGATGATGGAGAGTTGGAACTGCATGGAGAGAAAATTTTCATCAATACTGGTGCGCAATCAGTATTCCCAGATATTGCAGGCTTACAAACCACTCCAGGTGTGTACAGATCTAGTTATCACCTGACACCGGCCTCAAACCGGTGTCTTGTTTACGCTACTTTAGTGCGCACTTCCTTC
>NZ_JANFNV010000034.1:0-46645 GCF_024436075.1 Aeromonas sp. JL9
GGGAATAGCTCAGTTGGTAGAGCACGACCTTGCCAAGGTCGGGGTCGCGAGTTCGAGTCTCGTTTCCCGCTCCAATCTCTCTTCGACGTTTTCATAATCTCTTTGAATTGCCCTTCACATCGCGCTGCGATGCTTCGTCGTATCTGGCGTTTACTCCGCGCGTATCTACCACCTCCTGCAAACAGGGGGGCTTACTCTGTGGGCTGATCGAGGCAAGCGGTTGTAACAGGTGGTGGGAGGCGAAAATGGCGGGCAAAAAAGAGGAGGGGCCTTGGCTCCTCCTGCATGATTCACTGGCGCGGGCTTAGACCAGAGTAACGTTCTCAGCCTGAGGGCCTTTTTTGCCCTGGGTCACAGTGAACTGGACTTTTTGACCTTCAGCCAGGGTTTTGAAACCGGTGCTCTGGATGGAGGAGAAGTGAACGAATACGTCCGGACCCTGGGATTGTTCAATAAAGCCAAAACCCTTGGTTTCGTTGAACCATTTTACCTGGCCGGTGCGAATGTCAGACATGTGCTAAATCCTATCAATAACAAAATGAAACTAAGCCCGTGCTGGGCTGCATTTGCCTTGCAAGCAGGGGTTGGCTCATGACTGACCACGTCTCTTTGTCCCAGTAGCACGTAGAACAATCCCTGTCTAAAGCACAAACGATTGTACGTTAGCGCCGATCCTTGTCAATTTGACCCCCTTTCGTTTTTTGAACAAGCTAAAAATATTGTGAAGTCAGTAGCTTATTTGAAGATATTTGACTGAAAAAAACGGGAGGCCAGCGCCTCCCGTTTTTGTTATTCCTTGAGGGCAAACCCTTCGCCCTGCCGGTCGTAGCGGTAAACCGCCTGACCGTAGGAGCGGATCTCCACCCGCTGGATGCGGCGGGTGTCGTCCACCAGGATGAAGATAGAGCGGCCCGATTGCAGGCGGGTCAGGGGACGATCCGGCCCCTCGATGGCGATCAGGCGGCTCAGCTCGGCACCCGGCAACTCGAATTTACGCCAGATGGAGTAGAGGGTCTCACCCGCCTGCACATCGTGTTGCAGCCAGGTACCGTTGACCTTCTCTTCGACTGGTTTAGCTGCCGCGGGGGCACTGCCTGCCGCGCCATTACCGACAGTTAGAGCTTGAGCAGGTACGGCCAGCGGCACTTCCAGCGAGCCGGAAGGGGCGGCTTTGGGAGCGGATGGTGCCGGCTCCCAGGCCAGTACCAGCAACCAGAGCGGGATCAGGATCAGCAGACCTATGGTGTTTTTGCGGGGCAGCGGGCTGGACAGCTTGAATTTGCCTGCTTTGGCATCCTGGCGGCGTTGGCCGAGGTTGCTCATCCCTTGGCCAAAACGTTGGCGCAGGGACAGGGTCGCGGCATTGATGCGATGGAGCAGGGATCCTTGAGATTCGTCTTGGCGACGCTGCTGGGCTCGTCTGTTATGGCCTCGTGGGCGACGGTCCGGGGTGGGCACGGCATTTACCTCTCACTACATTGCCTGCCATCAGGCAAATTCGTCGCCTATGGTAAACGGACTCGCCCCCGAGGGGGAGAGTCCTGAGGCGGAAAATTATCAGCTGAGACGAAATTGACCCAATAATTGCTGCAATTTGTCGGCAGCCTGACGCAAAGCCTGACTGGCTTTGGCCGTTTCGGTCGCATCCTGAGCAATGTCGTTGGCCAGTGCGTTGGTTTTTGACAGGTTGCCGGAGACGGTTTCTGAGACCGAGCTCTGCTCTTCGGCGGCGGAGGCGATCTGATAGGTCATGTCGTTGATGGTGGAGATGGCCTGGTAGATGCTGCCGAGTGCCTCTTCCGCCAGATCCGCTTCGCTCACTGCCTGATGGGTCAGCTGCTGGCTCTGGGTGATGGCATTGACCGCATTGGTGGAGCTCAGGCGGATCTTCTCGATCAACTCCTGGGTGTTCTGTACCGCCTGCTGGGTATTGCCAGCCAGTTTGCGCACCTCGTCGGCCACTACCGCAAAGCCGCGGCCCTGTTCGCCAGCCCGGGCTGCCTCGATGGCGGCGTTGAGGGCCAGCAAGTTGGTTTGATCTGCAATACCCTGAATGACGGTGAGGATGCTGGTGATCTGGGCGCTGTCGTGAGCCAGCCCTTCCACCACTTCGGCCCCTTTACCGGCTTCTGCCGCGACCTTGTGCATCGACTGGATCACCTGCTGGAAGCGCTCCTTGCCCTGATCGGCAGCGCTTTGCGCCTGTTTGGCCGAGTCGGCGGTATTGTTGGCGTGGGTGGCGACCTCCTGACTGACGTAGGACATCTCCTGTACCGCGGTCAGCATCTGCTCCATCTCCGCTTGATGGTGCTGCAGGTTGTTGTCGGTCTGACCGGCGATGCGGTCGGTATCACCGGCATAACGGTTCACCTCGCTGGCAGTCTTGAGCACATCCCCGAGCAGCCCTTGCAGCTTGTCGATAAAGCGGTTGATCCCCTTGGCGAGATCCCCCAGCTCATCGACAGATCGGGTCGTGAGGCGTTTGGTGAGGTCCCCTTCACCATCGGCGATGTCATCCACCAGGCTGACCATCTGACGGATAGGGCCGGTGATGCTGCGGGCAATCACCAGCATGGTGGCCAGCGCCAGCACCAGTACGATAACGGCACCCACCAATTGCTGGGTCATGGCTGCCTGGTTCATGTCGCTCAGCTGGCTTTCCAGTTGATCGGCCCCCGCCAGTACCACCTTGTAGGGCAGGGTGACGATGATGGCCCAGTTGCGGCTCATTCCCGGCACCATGATGGGGACGGAAATACGGAATGACTCGTCCAGCTCCTGACGCTGCACTTCCGGTTTCAGGTACTGCTGCCACTGGTTGCCCAGCACCTTACTTGCGCTGCTGCCGAGCTGGCTGGCATCACCGCTGGTGCCGGTGATGACACCGGCGGCGCTGACGATCAGGGTCTCCCCCTGGCCATCATAGATATTGCTGTTGAGGCTCTTGGCCTGACGGCTGATGGAGTCCACCGCCAGATCGAGGGCTGCGATGCCGCGGAATTGGCCATTCACCATGATGGGGGTGGTGATGGTGCTCACCAGCACCTGCTGACCGTTGATATCCACCTTGAAGGGATCGATCAGACAAGAGCGCCCTTCCCGTTTCGGGCAGGCGTAGTAGTCGTTGGCGGGATTGCCGAATTCGTCCGGGTCGGTTTTTTCGATGGAGAGCAGCAGATCGGTGCCGATTTGATCCTTGTAGCGATAGAAGTAGGGCACGAAGCGCCCCTTGTCGTCACTGCCCAGCGCACTCTGGCCAGCAAAGCTGGCATCCTGACCGTCGAAACCGTTGGGCTCGAAGCCGGCAAAGGCGCCATAGAGCTGGGGCTCCAACGCCAGTTGTGCCTTGAGCAGGTCGGTGGCCTGCTGGCGATCCAGCGGCAGTTTGCCCTGTTGTTGCAGGGCGAGGGCGTTGGCCATCTGCTGGGTGTAGGAGAGCCCTTTTTGCAGCAGCTGGGTGATGGTGGCCGCCTCGGCGCGGGCATTGGCGCTGACCTTCTGCCATGCCTCCTGCTGCAGCGCTTCACGGCTGGAGCTGATGGTGAGTTGTTGGGTTTGTTTGCCGGAGTATTGGTTGAGCAGGATCAGGATGACCAGGGCTGCGGTCATGGCGATCCCGGCCATAACTAGAATGCGATTCTGGATAGAACGGAACTGCATCGTCTCTTCCTTGTTCGTGAGAAGTGTGGTGAGCGTTGTTTGGGTATCGACCGGAGGAGGCAGCTCTCCAGCATTGTGCATAGCAAATCGGAAACGGGGCTTCTGTTTTGCGATCCTCTTCAAATATCGGGCTACAGATACAAATGGCGACAGATTTAATCCCCTACTTTAGCCCGCAATGGCGTCATGGTTTTCCCATCCGTGATTGTCGGTGCTAAAATGCGACGGTTTTTTCTAACGAATTGGCCCAAGGCCCTCTACACAAGGCTTAAAGATGAAAGTCAAAACCCGTTTTGCTCCCAGCCCGACCGGCTTTTTGCATGTCGGCGGTGCCCGTACCGCACTCTATTCCTGGTTGTTTGCAAAGAACCAGGGCGGTGAGTTCGTGCTGCGTATTGAGGATACCGACCTGGAACGTTCCACTCAGGAGGCGATTGACGCCATCATTGAGGGCATGGAATGGCTGGAGCTGAACTGGGATGAGGGCCCCTACTACCAGACCAAGCGCTTCGATCGCTACAACGCGCTGATCGACGAGATGCTGGCCGATGGCCGCGCCTACAAGTGCTACTGCTCCAAAGAGCGTCTGGAAGCGCTGCGTGAAGGCCAGATGGCCAACGGCGAGAAGCCCCGTTATGACGGCAAGTGCCGTGACCACGCCCACGATCACCCGGCCGATGCGCCGCACGTCATCCGCTTCCGTAACCCGACCGAAGGTTCTGTGGTGTTCGATGACCACGTCCGTGGCCGCATCGAGTTTGCCAACACCGAGCTGGACGATCTGATTATCCGCCGTACCGACGGCGCGCCGACCTACAACTTCTGCGTAGTGGTCGATGACTGGGATATGGAGATCACCCACGTGGTGCGTGGCGAAGACCACATCAACAACACCCCGCGCCAGATCAACATCTACAAGGCGCTGAACGCGCCGGTGCCGGAGTTTGCCCACGTATCCATGATCCTGGGTGACGACGGCGCCAAGCTCTCCAAGCGCCACGGTGCTGTCTCCGTGATGCAGTATCGCGATGACGGTTACCTGCCGGAAGCGCTGCTGAACTATCTGGTGCGTCTGGGCTGGTCCCACGGCGATCAGGAGATCTTCAGCCTGGAAGAGATGATCAAGCTGTTCAGCCTGGATGCCATCTCCAAGTCTGCCTCTGCCTTCAACACCGACAAGCTGCTGTGGCTGAACAACCACTACATGCGCAGCCTGGATCCGACTTATGTTGCCAAGCATCTGGCATGGCACATGGAAAACCAGAAGATCGACACCAGCAATGGCCCGGCGCTGGCCGACGTGGTCACCCTGCTGGCCGAGCGCTGCAACACCCTGGTCGAGATGGCTGCCCAGAGCCGCTACCTGTTCGAAGAGTACGAGGCGATCGACGAAGCGGCTGCCAAGAAGCACCTGCGCGGTGTTGCTGCCGAGCCGCTCACCTTGGCCAAAACTAAGCTGGCTGCACTGGATAGCTGGACCACCGAAGCGCTGCACGAGCTGATTGAAGCGACCGCCGCCGAGCTGGGTCAGGGCATGGGCAAGGTTGGTATGCCGCTGCGCGTAGCCGTCACCGGTCTGGGCCAATCCCCTGCCATCGACGCCGTAATGGCACTGGTGGGCAAGGAGCGCGTACTGGCGCGTATTGGCCGTGCGCTGGCGTACATCGAAGCCCGTATGGCTGCCGAGTAAGTTCTGCCGATGTGGCAGGCGAGGGGATAACCCCGCTCTGCCACATGCTGAATAGCAAAAATCCGAAACCACAGGTTTCGGATTTTTTTATGGTCAGAGAGGCGGCTAGGCATAATGGCGGTCATGCCCGACCGAGGAAAGCGGTCACGCGAGCTTGAAAGACTGGATCTGGCTGTCGAGCTCCTTGCTGTGCTGCTCGACCAGCTCGGAGGCCTCTTGCAGCTCGCGCAGCACCACGACGGAGCCTTCGGCGATCTGCTTGACCTGCTCCAGATTGCCGCGCATCTCCTCGGCTACCGAGCTCTGCTGATCGGAAGCGGCGGCGATGTGGCGGTTCATGTCGGCCACGCCCTGTACCCGCTCCACTATGGTAGCGAGCTGATCGCCCGCCTGGGTCACCTGGGCAACCCCCTTGTCGGCCTGCTGCACGCTCTGGGCCATCAGCTCGCCAGCCTGATGGGCATTGCCCTGCAGCTGTTCGATCATCTTCTGGATCTCGACGGTGGCGGCCTGAGCCCGGTTGGCCAGCTCGCGCACTTCGGAGGCCACCACGGCAAAGCCACGACCCGCTTCACCGGCGCGAGCCGCTTCGATGGCCGCGTTCAGTGCCAGCAGGTTGGTCTGTTCCGAGATGCCGCGAATGGTGTCGACCACAGAGCCAATGCGCTCGACTCCCTGCTCCACCTCGTTGACCACGGTGGCGGAGCGCTGGATGTTGCCGGAGAGGGTGTCGATGGTGCTGACGGTGTCGGCGACGCAGCGGCTCCCCTCTTCCGCCAGCTGGCTGGTTTCGGCGGTGGCGTGAGAGGCCTGATCCGCATGGGCGGCCACTTCGCGAATGGCGCCGACCATCTGGCTCATGGCGCTGGCCAGCTGTTCGATCTGGGTGAACTCTTCGTTGATCGCTTCGTTGGCCTCTTCCATGCAAAGGGTCACCTGGGAGGCGATGTCGTTGAGCTCCTTGCAGGCGGCGCGCTGGTTGCCAAACACCTCTTTGAGGTTCTCCTGCGAGTGGGAGACCGCCTTGGCGATGTCGCCGAATTCGTCACGAGACTTGAGCAGTACCTTGTGGCTGAGGTCCCGCTTGGCGAAGCGTTCCAGCAGGCCCACCAGATAGTGCACCTGCTTGACCATCAGGCGGGAGCCGGTGAGCAGCAGGATCACGAACAGCAGCCCCATGATGGCGGTCTCCATCAGACCGGTCCAGAGCAGGCGATTGGAGATCGCATCCGCCTTGGCGGGATCGAGCCCTTCGCTGAGCAGGGTCGCTTCCAGATTGTTGGCGTCAAACCAGAGTTTTGTCAGTAGCAGGAGGGTACTGAACACCATCAGCAGCACCACTTTGGGTACCAACCGGATGTTGCTCATTCTTTTCTCCAGCAGGTTCAGCTGCATTGTCATTCTCCTTTTAAAAGCCGTTTTTTCCTTTGCCCTCAGGACTATCGGCATTATCTTCTCTTTTATTAATTTGCACTGTGCTTAAAGTTGGAAAATGTATGCGACATCACTTAACTCATCTGCGGGCGATGGATCTGCTGATGGCATTTCTGTCGATTATCTCGGTTGTGCTGGTGACGGCTCGCTGGTGGGGCCATGAGAGCCTGACACCACAGACCCTGCAGCTCTTCTATGACCTCGACAGCCTGATCTGCTACTTCTTCCTCGCGCACTTTGCTTATGGCTGGATCCGGGCCTCCGATCGAAAGGCCTATTTCAAGGCCAACTGGATCTATCTGCCGGGTAGCCTGCCGATGGCGGAGCAGCTGCGCTGGGCGCGGTTGATCCAGCTGTGGCGGGTCTATCAGCTGTTCAAGGAGCACCCGGATCTCTGGGCCATGTTCCGTCGCGAGCGCAACGAGACCACCCTCTCCGGTATCCTGTTTCTGTTCTTCCTGCTGCTGGGGGTGGGCTCCGGCGTCATGTACTGGATTGAGTCAGGCCAGCCCGGCAGCCAGATTGAGACACCTTACGACGCGTTCTGGTGGACGCTGGTGACCCTCTCGACAGTGGGTTACGGGGATCTGGTGCCCAAGACAGAGGAGGGGCGGTTTGTCGCCAGCCTGCTGATCCTGTTCGGGGTCGGTCTGTTCGGTGCCATCAGCGGTTTTATGGCCAGCCTGTTTTTGCAGCCCAACAAGGGGGATGGCGAGACCGACAAGTGGCGTCATCACTACAACAACCAGCAAGAGGAGCTGCTGCGGGAGATCCGCGCCCTGCGCAGCGAGGTGCAGGAGCTGAAAAACAAGTGAGGCCGCGGACGGGCAAGTTGCGAGGTGACTTGCAACTCTGCGCTCTTTAATCCGGGGGAGGTGCTTTTTCTTTGCTTGTCCTTTAACCTGCTGGCGGCTTAACATTCAACCTCTTGTCCAAACCTGAAAAAGAGAATCGATCGACCATGCGCGCCCTTCTCGGGATTTTTATCTGCTTGTGTGCCCAACAGGCACTGGCCGATACCCGTTATGTTTCAGACAACATCTTTACCTATATCCACAATGGTCCGGGTACCCAGTACCGGATCCTTGGCAGCGTCAAGGCTGGTGAACCGCTGGAGGTAAAGGCGGTGAACAGCGAGGCCGGTTTCACCCAGGTGGTGGACGGTCGTGGCCGCGAGGGGTGGATCAAGAACAGCGAACTGCAGAGCCAGATCAGCCTGCGCGAGCGTCTGCCCCAGGTGGAAAAAGAGCGCGATGAGCTTAAAGATCGCCTGCAGAACCTTAACGGTGACAACGAGAAACGCTTCACCGAGAAGGATGGTCAGATTGCTGCCCAGAGCAAGGAGATCGCCGCCCTTAAGGCTCAGCTGGTCAGTCAGGGTGAGGAGATGAGCAATCTCAAAGAGCAGAATGATGCCCTGACCCAAAGCTACGACAACCAGGAGCACGACATGCAGATGGACTGGTTTATCCGTGGTGGTGCCATGGTGGGTGCCGGTATCCTGCTTGGTATCCTGCTGCCCATGCTGCCCCGTCGTCGCAGTCGTGGCGATCGCTGGATGAACTGACAGCATCTGGCTGAATGAATTGATGAGAAGGGTCGCCGTGGCGGCCCTTCTTTTTTTGGGGCGTATTGGGGGGATGGGTGGCTGCTTTGCGATAGAGCGGTGGCGGATCGTATACAAAATGAAGTCAGATGACCCTCACGCTTGCTGGTGTATTGGCTTCAAAAGGGAATTCATGGGGGGAATGAGCGATCTTTGTTAAAGAGTGGCAACAAATTCATTTCATATAGGGTGCAACATTGTATACATTATCGGCGTTTCGGCGGCGCGTCCGCCTTTGTCGATATCAGCCCTAGGGCGTACAGGAAGACCCCATATGTTCAAAGCTACTCAAGTGCTTGCCGCTGACTATATCCCCTCTGATCTGGCCGCCCTGCGCGAAGCCATCACCCAGAACTATGTGGTGGATGAAAATGCCTATCTGGCCGAACTGTCGGCCATGTTGCCGGGGGATGGCGCCTCGCTGGAGCAGGTGACCCAGCGTGCCCGTACTCTGGTGACCAAGGTGCGCAAGGAGAGCGGCTCCGGTGACGGTATCGACGCCTTCCTGCAGGAGTACAGTCTGGATACCCAGGAGGGGATCATCCTGATGTGTCTGGCCGAGGCGCTGCTGCGCATTCCCGATGCCGAGACCGCCGATGCCCTGATCAAGGACAAGCTCTCCGGCGCCAACTGGTCCTCCCATTTCCGCAAGAGCGACTCTACTCTGGTCAACGCCTCCACCTGGGGGCTGATGCTGACCGGCAAGATCATCAAGCTCGACAAGAAGCTTGACGGCAACCCGGCCAACCTGCTGGGGCGTATGGTCAACAAGCTGGGGGAGCCGGTGGTGCGCTCCGCCATGTACGCCGCCATGAAGATCATGGGCAAGCAGTTCGTGCTGGGGCGCGACATGAAGGAGGCGCTCAAGGCGAGCCGCAAATCCCGCGAGCTGGGCTACACCCACACCTACGACATGCTGGGTGAATCTGCGCTGACCATGCAGGATGCCGACAAGTATCTGGCCGATTACCGCAACGCCATCGAGGCGGTGGGCAACGAGCGGATCAGCGACGGCGGCCCGGCCCCTTCCATCTCCATCAAGCTCTCGGCGCTCCATCCGCGCTATGACGTGGCGAACCGCGAACGGGTGCTCGGCGAAATGTGCGAGCGGCTGGTGGGGCTGGTGCGTTTGGCCCGCGACAAGGATGTGGCCATCAGCATCGATGCCGAGGAGATGGACCGACTCGAGCTGTCGCTGGATCTGTTCGAACAGCTCTACCGCTCCGATGCCAACCGTGGCTGGGGCAAGCTCGGCATGGTGGTGCAGGCCTACTCCAAGCGCGCCCTGCCGGTACTCTGCTGGCTCACCGCGCTGGCCCGCGAGCAGGGTGACCTCATTCCGGTGCGCTTGGTAAAAGGCGCCTACTGGGACAGCGAACTGAAATATGCCCAGCAGGCGGGCCTGCCCGGCTATCCGCTCTTTACCCGCAAGGCGGGCACTGATATCTCCTACCTCGCCTGCGCCCGTTACCTGCTGAGCGAGCCGACTCGCGGCTTTATCGCTCCCCAGTTCGCCACCCACAACGCCAATACCGTGGTCAGCATTCTGGAGATGGCCGGCGATCGCCAGTTTGAATTCCAGCGCCTGCACGGCATGGGGGAGGAGCTGCACAACGCGGTGCTGAACGACAATCCCGGCCTGCACTGCCGCATCTACGCGCCGGTCGGCGCCCACAAGGACTTGTTGCCCTATCTGGTGCGCCGCCTGCTGGAGAACGGGGCCAACACCTCCTTCGTTCACAAGCTGGTGGATCCCAACACCCCGGTGGACTCGCTGGCCGAGCACCCGCTGCGCACCCTCAAGCGCTACTCCGGCTTTGCCAACGACCGGATTCCGCAGCCGGTGAACCTCTTCACCGACCGCAAGAACTCCAGCGGCGTCAACATGAACATCCTCTCCATCCAGCGCCCCTTCTTCGCCCGCTTGAAAGAGCTGGAGAGCAAGCAGTGGCTGGCAGGGCCCATCGTCGATGGCGAGACCCTCAAGCGCAGCGAGGCACGAACCGTGCTGAGCCCGCAGGATGTGAGCCTCACCGTCGGCAAGATCCACTGGGCCGATGAGCAGGCGGTGGAGCAGGCCTTGGCATCTGCCCACGCCGCCTTCCCGCGCTGGCGCGAAACCCCGGTGAGCGAGCGTGCCGCCGCGCTAGAGAAGCTGGCGGATCTGCTGGAAGCGAACCGCGAGCAGTTTGTCTCCCTCTGTACCCGCGAGGCGGGCAAGCTGCTGCAAGATGGCATCGACGAGGTGCGTGAAGCGGTCGATTTCTGCCGCTACTACGCGGTGCAGGCCCGCAGCCTGATGGGGCAGGCGACCCTGCTGCCCGGCTACACCGGCGAGCAGAACGAGCTGTTCCTGCAGGGGCGTGGGGTGTTTGTCTGCATCAGCCCGTGGAACTTCCCGCTGGCGATCTTCCTCGGCCAAATCGCCGCGGCGCTGGCCACCGGCAACACCGTCATCGCCAAACCGGCGGAGCAGACCGGCCTTATCGCCCATCTGGCAGTGACTCTGGCCCATCAGGCCGGTATTCCGGGCGACGTGCTGCAACTGCTGCCCGGTGACGGTGCCACCGTGGGTGCCAAGCTGACGGCGGATCCGCGCATTGGCGGCGTCTGCTTCACCGGCTCCACCGAGACTGCCAAGCTCATCAACATGACCCTGGCCCAGCGCGATGGCGCCATCCTGCCGCTTATCGCCGAGACCGGCGGCCAGAACGCCATGATCGTCGACTCCACCGCCCTGCCGGAGCAGGTGGTGCGGGACGTGGTGAGCGCCGCCTTCCAGAGCGCCGGTCAGCGCTGCTCGGCCCTGCGGGTGCTCTACCTGCAGGAGGAGATCGCAGAGCGGGTGCTGGAGATCCTCACCGGCGCCATGCAGGAGCTGAAAGTGGGCAACCCGGCCGAGTACAACACCGACGTCGGCCCGGTGATCGATGCCGATGCCAAGGCGGGGCTGGATGCCCATTTGGCCCGGATGATCCCGCGAGCTCGCCTGATTGCCCAGGCGCCGATGCCCGCCGCGACCATGGAGGGACACTTCGTTCAGCCGACCGCGCTGGAGATCGGCTCCATCCGCGAGCTGGCCAAGGAGCAGTTCGGCCCCATCCTGCACGTGGTGCGCTACGCCACCCGGGATCTGGACAAGGTGATCAGCGACATCAATGGCACCGGCTACGGCCTGACGCTCGGGATCCACAGCCGCAACGAATCCCACGCTGAAGAGCTGGCGAGCCGCATCAACGTCGGCAACGTCTACATCAACCGCAACCAGATCGGCGCCATGGTCGGGGTGCAACCGTTCGGCGGGCAGGGGCTCTCCGGCACCGGCCCCAAGGCGGGTGGCCCTCACTATCTCGGGCGGTTTGTTACCGAGAAGACCCGCACCATCAACACCACGGCTGTGGGCGGCAACGCCTCCTTGCTGGCGATGGGCGATGCCTGATCGGCGCAGCGAGAGAACGATTGACAGCAGGCCGCCTTCGGGCGGCCTCTTTGTTGATGTGCTCCTCTTGCTCGCCGTTTTGGCCCCGGCGGGACGAAGATCGGAGGCGATTTTGTTGGGGCGGCGGGGTCGTCAGTGGCGCTTGCCAGTCGTAAGATGGGGGCCATTCGCGCTATTTTGCCCCTGCTGCAGCCTGCTGTGACCGTGGCGTTGTTTAATCTGACTTAACGAGAGTGTTTATCCGATGTCATTAACTGAACAAGCCCGCTGGTTTGTCGTGGCGGGTGACCATCAAATCCTGCTCGATGAGGCGGGTCAGGTGCCGAGCGGCGTGAAGGCGTGCCTGCCCGCAGCGCTGGCCGGTGCCCGTTTCGAGCGTTTTGATGAGTGGCAGGGGTTGCCCTGCTATCTGCTGGATCTGGGTGATGAGGCCGACACGAGCGCCATGAGTCCGCTACGCCAGCTGATGGTGGCGGGGGACGAGGAGGGCTTTCGTCTCGCGGGCCGAGCCTGGCAGCTGGTCACCTTCCGCCGTACCCACCGTTTCTGCGGCGAGTGCGGCGCCCCCATGACCCCGAAGGCGGGGGAGTGGGCGCAGGTGTGCCAGCAGGGGCACAGCGTCTATCCGCGCATCTCCCCCTGCATCATAGTGGCGGTGCGCAAGGGGCCGGAGATCCTGCTGGCGGCCCATCGTCGTCACTATCAGGCGGACGATCCCATGTATACCGTGCTGGCTGGCTTTGTGGAGGCAGGAGAGAACCTCGAGCAGTGCGTGGCGCGGGAGGTGTTCGAGGAGAGCGGCATCCGGGTGCGCAATGTGCGTTATGTGGCGAGCCAGCCCTGGCCCTTCCCTCACAGCCTGATGATGGGCTTTACCGCCGACTACGAGAGCGGCGAGATCAAGGTGCAGGATGACGAACTGGTCGCCGCCGCTTTCTTTGCTGCCGACCGGCTGCCGCGTTTGCCGCCCCACGGCACCATTGCCCGGCGGCTGATCGAGTTGTCACTGGCTGGCGAGGGGTAACGGCGCTTATCTTTTCGCCAACCTTTTTGCACTTCTTTTTAAAAACGGGGCGCTCTGGTTTGCGCCCCTTCACATCTTTGCAACCGATCACCCATTTGCCACGTTTTGGGCAGTCCGCTTGACTGGGCAAAGTGGTATTATGACCGCCATTTTATGCGTGATATGAATTCAGGAACTGGGATGAAAGAGCTGAAGAACGATCGATACCTGCGCGCTTTGCTGCGTCAGGATGTAGACATGACGCCGGTATGGATGATGCGCCAGGCAGGGCGCTATCTGCCGGAATACAAGGCGACTCGCGCCCAGGCGGGGGATTTCATGTCCCTGTGCCGCAATGCCGAGCTGGCCTGTGAAGTCACCCTGCAGCCGCTGCGCCGCTACCCGCTCGATGCCGCCATCCTCTTCTCCGACATCCTGACCGTGCCCGATGCCATGGGGCTCGGTCTCTACTTCGAGCAGGGTGAAGGCCCGCGCTTCGAGCGCCCGATCACCTCCATGGCCGACGTGCAGGCGCTGCCCATTCCGGATCCGGAAGATGAGCTGGGCTACGTGATGAACGCGGTGCGCACCATCCGCCGCGAGCTGAAGGGCGAAGTGCCGCTCATCGGCTTCTCCGGCAGCCCATGGACCCTGGCCACCTACATGGTGGAAGGGGGCAGCTCCAAGGCGTTCACCAAGATCAAGCAGATGATGTACGCAGAGCCGCAAACCCTGCACCTGCTGCTCGACAAGCTGGCCGACAGCGTGATTGCCTACCTCAACGCCCAGATCAAGGCGGGTGCCCAGGCGGTCATGGTGTTCGACACCTGGGGCGGCGTGCTCACCCCGCGCGATTACCGCGATTTCTCCCTGCAGTACATGCACAAGATTGTCGATGGTCTGATCCGCGAGCACGACGGTCGCCGCGTGCCGGTCACCCTGTTTACCAAGAACGGCGGTCAGTGGCTGGAGCAGATCGCCGCCACCGGTTGCGATGCGCTGGGTCTGGACTGGACCACCGACATTGCCGACGCCAAGCGTCGGGTCGGTGACAAGGTGGCGCTGCAGGGCAATATGGATCCCTCCATGCTCTATGCCACTCCGGCTCGCATCCGTGAAGAGGTCGCCTCCATTCTGGCCGGTTTCGGTCACGGCAATGGGCACGTCTTCAACCTCGGCCACGGCATCCATCAGGATGTGAACCCGGAACACGCTGGCGTGTTCGTCAACGCGGTACACGAGCTCTCCGCCCAGTACCACGGCCGCTAAGGCCGGGGCGAGAGAAGAATAGTGTGATTGAAATTCGGGGCCGTCAGGCCCCGTTTTACATTTTAAAAAGCGTCGCGACGACGAGCGCGTGGCGGCCGTGCAGGAGGCAAGATGAGCAGCAAGTCACTGGATTGGGGTATCGATCTTGGCGGTACCAAGTGTGAATGCGTGGTGCTGGATGGCGACGAGGTGCTGCTGCGCCATCGCATCCCCACCGAGCGGGCGGGCGGTTATGACCATATGATTGGCCAGATCGCCAAGCTGGTAGCGCAGTGCGCCGAGAAGATTGGTCAACGCCCGACCGTCATCGGCATGGGCACGCCGGGGGCGCGAGATCCGCAGACCGGCCTGATGAAGAACTGCAATACCACCGAGCTCAATGGCAAGCCGTTCAAGGAGGATCTGGAGCGCAAGCTGGGCGTGCCGGTGCTGATCGCCAACGATGCCAACTGCTTCGCGCTGGCAGAAACCCATCTGGGGGCGGTGCGCCAGCACCATCCCGATGCGAAAGTGGTGTTCGGCATCATCATGGGCACCGGGGTCGGCTCCGGCATCGTCATCAACGGCCAGATCCTCAATGGCCACCACGGCATCGCCGGTGAGTGGGGCCACAATGTGCTCTCCCCCGATGGCCCCGAGTGCTACTGCGGCAAGCGTGGCTGCGTCGAGACCCTGATCAGCGGCCCGGCGCTGGAGGCCTGGTACGAGGCCAAGGCCAAGCGCCGCCTCTCGCTCGCCCAAATCGCGGCGGCCACCGCCCACGATCATGTGGCCAAGCTCACCATCGACCGGCTGCACCTGCTGTTTGGTCAGGCGCTGGCCAATGTGGTCAACATTCTCGACCCGGATGTGATCGTCATCGGTGGTGGGGTGGGCAATGTGCAGAGCCTTTACAGCGCCGGGCGGCAGACAATTTTGCCCTTCCTCTTTAATCCCCGTTTCAGTGCCCCCATTATTGCTCCAGCCCTTGGCGACAGTGCCGGGGTATTCGGGGCCGCACTGCTGGCCCGCGGTGAATTCAAGGAGGCCCTGCTGTCGTAGCCGGGTCTCCCGGGGGGCCGGTGCGCCGCCCTGTTGCTGGTTCAAGGAAACGGATTCTCGATGATCAAGATTGCCATCAATGGTTATGGGCGGATCGGTCGCAACGTGTTGCGAGCCCTCTATGAAAGCGGGCGCGACAAGACCATCAAGATCGTCGCCATCAACGAGCTGGCGGCTCCTGAGGCCATGGTGCACCTGACCCGTTACGATACCAGTCACGGTCGCTTCCACCATCCGGTGCAACTGGCGGGCAACAGCATGCTGGTGGGGGAGGATCTCATCTCCCTGTTTGCCGAGCGGGATCCATCGAACTTGCCGTGGCGGGCGCTGGGGGTGGATGTGGTGCTCGATTGCACCGGGGTGTTTGGCTCGCGGGCCGATGCCGAGCTGCATCTGGCGGCGGGGGCGGGCAAGGTGCTCTTCTCCCACCCGGCGGATGCCGATGTGGATGCCACCGTGGTCTACGGGGTCAACCATCATACCCTCACCGGAGCGGAGCGGATCGTCTCCAACGCCTCCTGTACCACCAACTGCGTGGTGCCGGTGATTGAAACATTGCATCGAGAATTCGAGATAAATTGTGGTACTATTACGACAATTCATTCGGCCATGCATGATCAGCAAGTCATCGATGCCTACCATAGTGACTTGCGCCGAACCCGCGCTGCCAGTCAGTCCATCATTCCGGTGGATACCAAGCTGGCAAAGGGGCTGGAGCGCATCCTGCCCCACTTTGCCGGCAAGTTCGAGGCGATCGCGGTGCGGGTGCCGACCATCAATGTAACAGCGATGGATCTGAGTATTACTGTTCGTAAAAAAGTGACAGTTAGTGACGTAAATCAAGCCCTGCAACGGGCATCCAGAGGTACATTACACGGTATTCTGGATTACACGGAAGAACCTCTGGTCTCCGTAGACTTCAATCATGATGCACACTCCTGCATCATTGATGGTACCCAGACCCGGGTGAGCGATGCCAACCTCGTCAAGATGTTGATGTGGTGCGATAACGAATGGGGCTTCGCAAACCGGATGCTGGATACCACCCGGGCCATGATGGCCGCAGGCTGAGCCTGCCCCGGGCGAAAGGTTACTGTTTTTAACATTACCTGGAAAATATAGAGGACTGAATATGTCTGTTATCAAGATGACTGACCTGGATCTGGCGGGTAAACGCGTTCTGATCCGTGCTGACCTGAACGTACCGGTAAAAGACGGCAAGGTCACCTCCGATGCACGTATCGTTGCGACTCTGCCGACCATCAAGCTGGCTCTGGAAAAGGGCGCCAAGCTGATGATCACCTCCCACCTGGGTCGTCCGACCGAGGGTGAATACAACGAAGAATTCTCCCTGGCTCCGGTTGTCAACTATCTGAAAGACGCTCTGTCCTGCCCGGTTCGCCTGGCCAAGGATTACCTGGATGGCGTAGAAGTCGCTGCCGGTGAGCTGGTTGTGCTGGAAAACTGCCGCTTCAACAAAGGCGAGAAGAAGAACACCGAAGAGCTGGCCAAAAAATACGCCGCCCTGTGTGACGTCTTTGTAATGGATGCGTTCGGTACTGCTCACCGCGCCGAAGGTTCCACCTACGGTGTTGCACAGTTCGCTCCGGTCGCTTGTGCCGGCCCGCTGCTGGCTGGTGAACTGGAAGCGCTGGGCAAAGCCATGCTGAAGCCCGAGCGCCCGATGGTTGCCATCGTTGGCGGCTCCAAGGTCTCCACCAAGCTGACCGTTCTGGAATCCCTCTCCAAAATCGCTGACCAGCTGGTTGTCGGTGGTGGCATCGCCAACACCTTCATCGCTGCTGCCGGTCACAACGTCGGCAAGTCCCTGTGCGAGCACGATCTGATCGACACCGCCAAGAAACTGGCTGCCGAGACCAACATTCCTGTGACCACCGACGTGGTTGTAGGTGCCGAGTTCTCCGAGTCCACTCCGGCGACCATCAAGTCCGTCTCTGACGTGACCGACGGCGACATGATCTTCGACATCGGCCCGGATTCTGCCAAGGCTCTGGCTGACATCATCATGAACGCCAAGACCATCCTGTGGAACGGTCCGGTTGGCGTGTTCGAGTTCGACCAGTTCGCTGAAGGCACCAAGGTTATCGCTGAAGCCATCGCTGCTTCTCCGGCCTTCTCCATCGCTGGCGGTGGTGACACCCTGGCTGCTATCGACAAGTTCGGCATCGCTGACAAAGTCTCCTACATCTCCACTGGCGGCGGCGCCTTCCTGGAGTTCGTAGAAGGCAAGGTACTGCCGGCTGTTGCGATTCTGGAACAGCGCGCCAAAGCCTAATTGACCCGGAACGGGGGGCAAAAGCCTCCCGTTTCGTTTATCATGTGCCCGCTGTGCCGGTTCATGATGAACCCCCCATTTTTTATTAACGGCATACGAGACAGGACGATTAAACATGTCTAAGAAAATTTTCGACTTCGTAAAACCCGGCGTGATCACTGGTGATGACGTTCAGAAAGTGTTCGCCATCGCTAAAGAGAACGGCTTTGCTCTGCCGGCCGTAAACTGCGTTGGTACCGACTCCGTTAACGCCGTACTGGAAGCTGCCGCCAAGGTTAAAGCGCCGGTTATCGTTCAGTTCTCCAACGGTGGTGCCGTGTTCACCGCCGGTAAGGGTCTGAAGCTGGAAGGTCAGAAAGCTGCCATCCTGGGTGCCATCTCTGGTGCCAAGCACGTTCACGCTGTTGCCGAAGCTTACGGCGTGCCGGTAATCCTGCACACCGACCACGCTGCCAAGAAGCTGCTGCCGTGGATCGACGGTCTGCTGGAAGCGGGCGAGAAGCACTTTGCTGAAACCGGCAAGCCGCTGTTCTCCTCCCACATGCTGGATCTGTCCGAAGAGTCTCTGGAAGAGAACATCGACATCTGCTGCGAGTACCTGACCCGCATGGCCAAGATGAACATGACTCTGGAGCTGGAACTGGGTTGCACCGGTGGCGAAGAAGACGGCGTCGACAACAGCCACATGGATCAGTCCGCTCTGTACACCCAGCCGGAAGATGTTGCTTACGCTTACGAGCGTCTGTCCAAGATCAGCCCGCGTTTCACCATCGCTGCCTCCTTCGGCAACGTACACGGTGTATACAAGCCGGGTAACGTCAAGCTGACCCCGTCCATCCTGGACGCTTCCCAGAAGTACGTTTCCGAGAAGTTCGGCATCCCTGCCAAGTCTCTGGACTTCGTATTCCACGGTGGTTCAGGTTCCACTCTGGAAGAGATCCGCGAGTCCATCTCCTACGGCGTAGTGAAGATGAACATCGACACCGACACCCAGTGGGCAACCTGGGAAGGTCTGCTGAACTTCTACAAGAAGAACGAAGCTTACCTGCAAGGCCAGCTGGGCAACCCGGAAGGCGCCGACAAGCCGAACAAGAAGTACTACGATCCGCGCGTATGGCTGCGTGAAGGTCAGACTTCCATGATCGCTCGTCTGGAGAAAGCATTCTCCGACCTGAACGCCATCGACGTACTGTAATTCGTTACAGCACCTTGATTGCATGAAAAGGCGCCCTTCGGGGCGCCTTTTGCATTTCTGTGATCCGCACCGGTTGGTGAGTGGAGGGGGAACTGGGTATTATCGAAACAACTTTGCTTATTTTATTAAACAATTTGCAACCAAGGCAGGATGCTGAGTATGCAGGCAGGAAAGCACAACGGATATCAGGAGCACGTCGCCTCCTACTACGCGGCCACCCGCAACGACTCGCAACAGTGGCCCGAGCTGGAGGGGGAGCACAAGGCTGACGTCTGCATCATCGGCGGCGGTTTTACCGGTCTCAATACCGCTATCAATCTGGCTGATGCCGGTTACAAGGTCGCCTTGCTGGAGGCCAACCGTATCGGCTGGGGCGCCTCCGGGCGCAACGGCGGTCAGCTTATTCGCGGTATCGGCCACGATACCAGCCAGTTCGCCCGCTGGATTGGCAAGCAAGGAGTGCGCGAGCTCGATTTGATGGGGCTGGAGGCGGTGCAACTGGTACGCGAGCGGGTCGAGCGCTTCAATATCGACTGCGATCTCACCTGGGGCTACTGCGACCTGGCCACCCGTCAGCGCCATCTGGCCGGCTTTGAAGAGGATCTAGACCATCTGGCGAGCCTCGGCTATGAGCATGAACTCAAGCTGGTGCCGCGGGAAGATATCCATAGCGTGGTGGGGTCGGATCGCTATATCGGCGGCCTCATCGACATGGGCTCGGGCCATCTGCATCCCCTCAATCTGGCGCTGGGCGAGGCGCGCGCCGCCGCCAGCCTAGGAGTCTCCCTGTTTGAACACTCCAGAGTGACCCATATCGACTACGGCAAGCAGGTCGAGGTGACCACGGCTCATGGCCGGGTTACCGCCGATTATCTGGTGATCGGTTGCAACGCCTATCTCAACGACCTAAATCCGGAGCTGGGAGGGCGGGTGCTGCCGGCCGGTTCCTATATCCTCGCCACCGAGGAGCTCGATCGCCGCTTGCGCCAGCGCTTGCTGCCGCAAAACATGGCGGTATGCGATCAGAACGTGGCCCTCGACTACTACCGCCTCTCCGCCGACGGCCGCCTGCTGTTTGGCGGCGCCTGCAACTACTCCGGCCGGGATCCCCGCGATATCAAGGCCTTCATGCTACCCAAGTTGTTGCGGGTATTCCCCGAGCTCGCTGGCACTGCCATCGAGTTTCAGTGGGGCGGCATGATCGGGATCGGCGCCAACCGGCTGCCGCAGATTGGCCGTCTCAAGGAACACCCCAACGTGTTCTACGCCCAGGCCTACTCGGGTCACGGCCTCAACGCCACCCATATGGCGGGCAAGCTGGTGGCCGAGGCGATCCGCGGCGAAAGTCGGGGTTTCGATCTCTTTGCCAGCGTGCCCCATATCACCTTCCCCGGCGGCCCGGCGTTGCGCTCCCCGCTGCTGGCACTGGGTATGCTGTGGCACCGGATGAAGGATATCTTCTGACTCTGATTGTCAGCCTGTGCAGTGATGGCTGAACTAAGCCCCCTTGCCAGCCCTTGTTTATAGCGGGTTAGCACTATCGTTCCGCCCTATAGACCAAAAGATGCATTCGCGCCAATCTCGTTCGATTGGCGCTATCTTTTAGGTGTGAGAGCGGTTATCTGCCAAGGGGCAAGGGGTTGTCAGATTGCCGGAATATTTGCCAAGAAAGGGCCGAGGATGGGGAGAGGAGGGCCAAGATGGAGATAAATGTGGTCGCGTCAGGCGGGCTCACCCCGCTGGCGCAACGGCAGGGTTCTCCCGCCGTGCAGGCACAGGAGCGGGCTGCGACTTCACCATCAACGGGCAGTGACAGCCTGGTGCGCGACCTTGGCGCTGTGCTGGATGAGCTGGGGCTGTCACCGCAAGGGGAGAGCAGCGGCGGTGGTACTGTTTCAATCAGAGATTCGCTGGAAGCGTTCATCAACACCATGATGGGCTCCCTGCAACAGCAGCAGGAGCAACAGTTGGCATTGCAGCAACAACAGCGGCAAGAGCAGGAACAGCGCAAACTCGCCATCGCCGACAGCAGCGAGAACCCGCTCAAGCGGGATCTGGAGCGCCTGCTGGAGACGCTGGATCAGCAGGGCGGACAGGAAAAAGAGAGCGAGCAAGGAGCCGAGCGTGAAGCGGTCAACCCCTTGCAGAGCCAGCTGACCAAGCTGCTGGAGAGCAGTGGTGCGGCAGAGAGCGGGGTCACCCTCAAGGAGGTGCTGTCAGGGTTGGTCAGCAAGCTGCCGAACGAACCTGCCGAGCGAAAAGGGTATCGGGTCGATACCCAGGTTTGAGCTGGTTGGCAACGGCAGGAGAGTCGTTGCAGAGCATAAGGGGCGGAAAGCGCTTTATTGGGCCGGTTCCGCCAGCCGCCAGCCCTGTTCGTCCTTCATCATCCACACCTCTGCCTCTTGCGGCAGCACCTGGCCCGCCTCGAACTCGCCATATTTGCGCTCGAGCTCCATCAGCCCCATCTCCTGCTGGAAGGGGCCAACCCGGTCGTAGACCAGGTCCTCGTCGTGCAACACCTGCAACTGATCGAGCCCCTGCTTGAAGTGGAGCTGGTAACTCACCTTGACCAGATAGACCCCCTCCATCCGTTCCTCCTTGCCGAGGATGGTGAAGTCGCTGATATCGAACAGGTTGGCGTCTGTCTCGGCCAGTAGCTTGGCGGTGACCTGCTGGCGGATATCCTCTTCACCGGGCCCTGCACTGCAGCCATAAAGCCAGAGGGCTAGCAGGGGGATGAACCACTTTTTCATCAAAACTCCGGACAAGTGCAAAACGAGAGGGGCGATTGTGCCACGCGAATGCGCGGCGGCAAACCTCGGCTCACGGTTCCAGTGAACGTTCCAGCACGATGGCCTCGGCCCGATAACCAGCCAGCTCGCGGCGATAGCACTCGGTGAACCCTCTGCGCAGCCAGAAGGATAGAGCACTCTCATTGCTGGCAATCACTGACAAGCGAAGCCGGGTAGCCCCCCATGAGCTTGCCAGCGTGCAGGCGTGAAGATAGAGCGACTGACCACGGCCACTCCCTTGCCAGGGTTCCCCCACCAGTAACAGACCCAGATAGGCGGTGTCTGGATTGGGGTAGCCGCGCAGCAGATCAATGACAGCGGTGAGTTCTCCCTGCTCCCAGCGGCCGATGAGATGTTTGTCGGAGAGAGGCAGGCCGGGTGGGCAGGCGACAAGTTCCTCTTCTCCTGCCTGTGCAGAGAGAGGGTCATTGCTCACCGCCGCCTGATAGGAGGGGGCCTGCTCGAACAGCCGCTGCAAGGCAGGTGCATCGCTTGTCTGCAGCCGACGCAACTCAGTGCGCATCACTTACCATCTCGAGATGTTTGGCAAAGGGGATAGGCCCCATAAAACCGGTGACCCGCTGGCCTGTCAGCTCCTTGCCCTCGCGGTCGAAGAAGATGAGGGTCGGCAGCCCCAGCACATTGAGGCCGTTGAGCAGCTCGATATCGGCATCGTCGTTGGCGGTAACATCCGCCTGCAGCAGCACCATCTGGCCGAAGCGCTCCCGCACAGCTGGATCGCTGAAGGTCTTGTGCTCGAACTCCTTGCAGGCGACGCACCAGTCGGCGTAGAGGTCGAGCAGCACCGGCTTGCTGCGAGCGGCGGCCAGCTGCACCTTGAGATCATCCAGCGTCTTGATGCGGATAAACTGCGGCGCCGTTTGACTGGCATCCGCCGTGATGGCAGCAGGGGGGGCCGGTTGCAGCAGATCCTTGCCCACCACCACGGCGCTGATCATCGCCAGCAACAGCACGAAGCCGCGCACGCTTTTGGCCACCGAGTGGGGCTGGTGCTGGTTGTGGTGATAGAGATAGCCGCACAGCAGCAGCCCCCAGCCAAGCCAGGCGAGGGTAGTAACTTGATCGCTCCAGAGCCGTGACAGCAGCAGGATCGGCACTGCCAGCAGGGCAAAACCAAACAGCTGCTTGATCACATCCATCCAGGCGCCCGCTTTGGGCAGCAGCTTGCCACCCGAGGTGCCGAGCAGCAGCAGCGGCAGCCCCATCCCCAGTGACAGTGCATAGAGCGCCGCGCCGCCGAGCCAGAGATCGCCGCTCTGGGCCACGTAGATCAGCGCCCCCGAGAGCGGCGCCGTGGTGCAGGGGGAGCAGACCAGCCCGGAGATCATCCCCATGATGGCAACCCCGACTACCGAGCCGCCCTGCTGGCGGTTGGAGAGGCCGGAGAGCCGGGTTTGCAAACTGCTCGGCAGTTGCAGGGTATAGAGTCCGAACATGGAGAGGGCCAGCAGCACGAACATCACCGAGAGGCCGATCAGCACGTAGGGGTGTTGCAGCGCCGCTTGGAATTTCAGACCTGCCGAGGCCACTACCAGCCCAAGCAAGGTGTAGGTGACCGCCATCCCCTGCACATAGACCATGGAGAGCAGGAAGGCGCGACCGGTAGAGAGGCGATGGCCGGCACCGGCGATGATGCCGGTCAGAATGGGATACATGGGGAAGACGCAGGGGGTGAAGGCGAGCCCCAGCCCCAGTGCGAAGAAGGCGACGATGCTGAGCCAGAACCCCTGATGGCCGAGGGCGGCGGCCAGCTGATCCTGCTGGCTAACCGGTGCGACGCTTTGTGCCGTTTCAGCAGTGGACGCTGTGGTTGCCGTGACCAGCGGGGCCACATCGATCAGTTTGTCGGTCGGCGGGTAGCAGAGGCCGTCGGTGCAGCCCTGATAGCGCACCCGCAGGGTGGCGCCGTCGCCCACTTCTTTGAGCGGCACCGCGATGCTCACCTGCTGGTAGTAGACCCGGGTCTTGCCGAAGAAGTCATCCTCGTGCTCGGTGCCTTCCGGCAGGGTCGGCTCGCTGAAGGTGAGGTTGTTCCCCTTGAAGCGTAGGCTGTGGCGATAGAGGTAGTAATCGTCGGCGATATGGAGGGTCAGCAGCAGCTGATCGGCACGCTGTTCGCTCTCGAGGTGAAACGCCTCATCGACCTGTAAAAATTTGGGTTTGGCGTTGGCCTCAATGCCCAGCGAGCTGAGCAGGTCGGCGCCGCTGGCGTGGGCCGAGGGGCTGCCTGCCGTTGTCATCAGCAGTGCACAGAGCAGCAGCAGGGGAGAGAGCAAGCGGGTGAACGTCATGAGGTCTCCCCATTGAGCCAGTCGAGATAGGCAGGTAGTCCGGCACTCACCGGCAGGGCCAGCAGCTCGGGCACCTCATAGGGGTGATTGGCTTGAATACATGCCTGCAACTCGGCAAAGAGTGGCTGGCGGGATTTGATGATGAGCTGGATCTCGGTGGCGCGCTCCACCTTGCCTTGCCAGCGATAGACGGAGGTAATGCCCGGCAGTTGATTGATGCAGGCGGCCAGCCGCTGGTTCAGCAGCTGTTCGCAGAGAAGGTCAGCACTGGTTTGATCTGGGCAGGTGCAGAGCACCACAATGGCGTCGGTCATAAAGCGGATCTTCACCTCGTTGGGGTAAACCGGGCAGGCGCCCTTGCCGTCTCATCCCTGTCTGCGGATGAAGGTGAAAAAAGCGCCTGAAAATCAGCGGCTACTATACCCCAGAGGCGCTTCAAATAGCATCTGTAGCCATTTGTGAGCCAGCGCCAAAAATTTGTGGGGGGCATGAGATAGACGCTGTCATGGGGACAGGGCAGAATGAGCGGGCTTGTTCCCAATTGACGTAAGGAAATGTATGACCCAACAGAATGAGCAGCAGAGAAACCGCATGTTGAGCCTGCTGCGCGAAGGTGAGCGCCGCATGTTGGTTCAATTGGCCGGGCTGCTGCGCACGACCGCCGATGAAATCAATGCCGAGCTGGAGAAAGAGGAGCTGATGGTCACCCTGGAGCAGCCCATCACGGTGGAGTATCTCAACGGCGTGGTGCAGCACCATCTGTTCGAGCGCAAACACAAGGGAGATATGGCGGTTGCCCAGCAGATCCTGAGCGATTATCAGAGCGAGCTGGAAGCGCTGCAGGCCGCTCAGGCTCAGCCTGAAGAGGCTGCCGCTGCCGACGATAGCGGCGAAGAGCTCAAGGCCCAGGCTTGAGCGACGGGCAGGCCTGAATCCTTACCTCTGAATCAGCCGGCCTGCCAGCGCTGATCCCTCTTGCGGCCCCATCATGTTTGCCATGGTGAGGCCGTATCGTTTCTTCAGTTGCCTTCCCTCGTTGACCTTCACTTCTCGGTTTCAATCCAACTGATTCGTGCCTTAGCGCGCCTCTTGGGGCATGCCGTGCGGCACTTCGCGGGGGATGGGGAACACCTTGTCATAGCCCCAGTTGTAGACGAAGGCATAGATCAGATAGAAGACGACGAAGCCCAGATCCAGCACCAGCGCCTCCAGCATGCTGACGCTCAGCCACCAGGACATGACCGGCAGCGCGACGATCAGCAGACCGCCCTCAAAGCCGAAGGTATGCAGCACCCGTTGCCACAGGGTTTTGTGGGTATGGCCCTGATATTTGAGCAGCAGCTTGTCGACCCCGATGTTGTAGATGTAGTTCCAGACGGTGGCCAGCACCGAGAAGAACAGTGCCAGCGGGCCCATATGGTTGAGCCCGACCCCGGTAACCCAGCTGGCCAGCGGGGCGGCAATCAGCAGGCCAATGAATTCAAAGCCAATGGCATGGCGCAGGCGATCGTTACGGGTACGCATAAGTCACTCTCTCAATCAGATTTATTCACGGATTGCTGGTTAATCTATAGATCTTTAGCGATAGATTCATGTTGGTATCCATCGCTAAAATAGATGGATTAGAGAGCTTGCCGGAGGGCCATAAGATGACGCCATCACTGGAACAACTGAGGATCTTGCTGGCGGCCGCCGAAACCGGCTCGTTTTCCGCTGCAGCCCGCAAGCTGGGCAAGGCGCAGTCGGTGGTGAGCAGCGCCATCGCCAATCTGGAGATCGATCTGGCGCTCACCCTGTTTGACCGCAGCGGCCGCTATCCGCAGCTGACGGAGGCGGGGGCCCGCATGGTGCAGGAGGCGGGGATCCTGCTGGCGCAGAGTGAACGGTTGCAGTCCATTGCCGGGGAGCTGGCGGCCGGGGTGGAGACGCGCCTCACTCTGGCCATCGATGATGACTCCCACCTCCCCTGGCTCGGCACCCTGCTGGAGGAGTTCGCCACTCGTTACCCGACCGTGGAGCTGGAGCTGCTCTTCCCGCTGATGGAAGATGTGACCGAGATGCTGGTGACCGGTCGGGCCCAGCTCGGCATCAGCTATCAGAAGGTGCATCCCCAGCGGGAGATAGTCGCTCGTTCGCTGGGGGAAGTGACCATGCCGCTGGTGGTGTCACCGGATCATCCGCTGGCTCGCAAGCAGCCGCTGCGGGAGGTCGATCTGCAGGGGGCACGCCAGCTGATGGTGACCGGCCGACGGGAAGGGAGCGAGCGCCAGCGTTTTCGCATCTCGGCTCAGGTGTGGTGGGTCGAGGGGGATCTCGGGGTGCTGGAGCTGGTCAAACGGGGTCTTGGCTGGTCCGCTATTCCGGAATTTCTGCTGCATCAACCACTGAAGCGGGGCGAGGTGGTGGTGCTGGAGCCGGACTTTATCGCCAGCCACGCGCTGGCGCTGGAGCTGCAGTGGCATCGCGCCCGCCCGCTTGGGCAGGCGGGGCGCTGGCTGAAGGAGGCACTGCTGGCGCGGGTGCCTCGCTAGCCGACCTTACTCGGTCAGGGCGTAAGGCAGGGGTTGCAGGGTGAGGCGGGAGCCTTCGTCCTGCTTGAGGCGGAATAGGGCGTCAGCCTCGGTATCTTTCGGCAGTACGGCGGTGAGCCACACCTGCCCGGCCTGTTGCCATGCGTTGAGCACCATGCCGCTGCGGCGCCAGTTGTCACCCAGTTGCAGTTCCAGGGTATCGCCGCTGGCGACCGGCTCGCCAGCGGTGCCCGCCAGCAGGAACAGGGCGCGGTTGTTGGCGCCGCGATACTTGGCGCGGGCCACCGTCTCTTGCCCCATGTAGCAGCCCTTGTTGAAGCTGATACCGTCCAGTGCCTGCAGGTTGAGCATCTGCGGGATGAACTCCCCCTGATGCACAGCTTCCATGTGTGGCAGGCCCGCCTTGATCTCGAGCCCCCACCAGAGTGACTCGTCACCTTGCGGAAGGGCGTCGGCTTGCTGATTGCTCACCAGCAGCCAGCGATCCTGCTCAATCTTCACCGCCATGCCGCCGTCGATAAGACCGCTCTGCTCAAGGCCAAACTGCGCGGCGATCCACTCATCGCTGCCCGTACCGGCGATCCCTGTGGCGTGTCGCTCATCGGCGGCGATCTCGACCTTGGAGAAGACGGCAAATTTCTTCAGCTCCGGCAACTGACGTTCCAGCACTGAAGGGCTGGTCAGCAGCAGCAGGCTGTCGTCGAGACAGAGCAGGCGGAAATTGCTCCACAGCTTGCCCTTGGGATCACAGTGGCCACCCGGGGTCTGTTGTCCCGGTTGCAGGGCATTGACATCACAGGTGACCTGACCTTGCAGATATTTGACGCGATCCTGGCCGCTGATACGGGTGATGGCCAGCTTGGTCAGGGAGAAGCGGGTCGGCTCGGCAGGAAAAACAGGTGGTTGCAGGCTCACGATGGTATTCCAGAGAGAAAGTATGTGAGCTGCATGGTAAAGACGTAACTAATGTTTGTCAGCCGGAAAATCCAGCTGGTACCATCCCCCGGTCTTTGTAAGGAGAGTGCCATGTTGAGCCCAGTTGAAAAATCCCGCCTGAAGTGGGCCTGCCGTCGCGGTATGCTCGAGCTGGATGTGATCTTTATGCCCTTTTTCGAACACGAGTTCGACTCCCTGAGCGAAGCCGATCAGCAGACTTTTATCCGCCTGCTGGCGAGCGACGATCCGGATCTGTTCAAATGGTGCATGGGGCATGGTGTCCCTGCCGATCCCGCATTTGCCGCCATGATCCCGATGATCCTGGAGCGCAATCAGGCGCGCCACGACCGCCAGGGGTAATACCGTGGAGCGGGTGATCATGACGGTTCACCCCTCCCGCCATCAGCAATGTTTGCTGGTGGCCCTCTTTCTGTTGCTGCTCTGGCCGGTGGCTGGCCTGATTGCCGGTTGGCAGTGGGCGCTGTTGCTGCCCGCCTGGCTGGCGGCGCTCTGGCTGAGCTGGCGCTCCCTCGCCGCGCCCCCGTTCGAGCTCGTCTGGGATGGTCAGTGGCTACAGTGGCAAGGTTGCCGCTATCAGCTCGGCAAGAAAAGCCGCATTTTGCCCGGCGTGCTCAGGCTGGCGCTTTGCCCCGAGCCGGAAGAGAGTGGAGCTGTGTCGCCACGGCAACTGTGGATCTTCTCCGACGCCCTTCCCCCCGAACATTACCGCCTGCTGGCGCGAGCCATCCACTTTCTGCCGTCCCGGCGTTGATGCCTGCTTTTCGTGATGACCATGCGCTGATTTATCGCGATAAGCTGCTGCCATGTGGCTGGCGACACTCTTTTTGTGGCTGAAAAGCGGTTGAAAACAAGTGACCCCGCCGGGGCGGGGTCACTGATTGCTGCAACGCTTGGCAGGAAGGGGGATTAATCCCGCTCCGGGGTCAGCACGGTTGGCTTGGAGTCCGGCAGCATATCCGGATGATCCAGGTTGTAGTGCAGGCCGCGAGACTCCTTGCGCTGCAGGGCGCAGTTGACGATAAGTTCGGCCACCTGCAGCAGGTTGCGCAGCTCCAGCAGGTTGTTGGAGACGCGGAAGTTGGCGTAGTACTCCTGCACCTCCTGCTTGAGCAGGTCGATGCGGCGTTTGGCGCGGGCGAGGCGTTTGTTGGTACGCACTATCCCCACGTAGTCCCACATCATCAACCGCAGCTCGTGCCAGTTGTGCTGGATCACCACCAGTTCGTCGGAATCTTCCACCTTGCTCTCGTCCCACACCGGCAGGCGCGGCGGCTCCACACTCATCGGCAGCTTGGCCAGAATGTCGGCACCCGCCTGATGGGCATAGACCACGCATTCCAGCAGGGAGTTGGAGGCCATGCGGTTGGCGCCGTGCAGACCGGTGTAGGTCACTTCGCCGATGGCGTAGAGGCCGGGGATATCGGTCTGGCCGTTGTTGTCGATCATCACGCCACCACAGGTGTAGTGGGCGGCTGGCACTATGGGCATCGGCTCCTTGGTGATGTCGATGCCGACCGCGAGGCAGCGCTCATAAATGGTCGGGAAGTGCTTGATGATGAAGTCGGCCGGTTTGTGGCTGATATCCAGATACATGCAATCCGCCCCGAGCCGCTTCATCTCGTGGTCGATGGCGCGGGCGACGATATCGCGCGGCGCCAGCTCGGCCCGCTCGTCAAACTCCGGCATAAAGCGGCTGCCGTCCGGGCGGCGCAGATAGGCCCCCTCGCCACGCAGCGCTTCAGTCAGCAGGAAGTTGGGGTCGTCCGGGTGGAACAGGCTGGTGGGGTGGAACTGGTTGAACTCCAGGTTTGCCACCCGGCAACCGGCCCGCCATGCCATCGCGATGCCATCGCCAGAGCTCACATCCGGGTTGGAGGTGTACTGGTAGACCTTGGAGGCACCACCGGTCGCCAGCGCCACGAAACGAGCGCGAATCACCTCGACCTGCTCGGCGTTGCGGTTCCAGACGTAGGCGCCCAGTACCTTGTTGCCCGGCAGGTTAAGCTTGCGAGTTGTGATGAGGTCGACCGCGTTGAAGCGCTCCATCAGCTGGATATTGGGGTGAGCGCGCACCTGATCGATCAGGGTGAGCTGCACCGCTTTGCCGGTGGCATCCGCCGCGTGGAAGATGCGGCGATGGCTGTGTCCCCCTTCCCGGGTGAGGTGGTACTGGGATTCACCGTCGGCGTTCTCCTCCTGATCGAAGGGGACCCCTTGCTGAATGAGCCACTGGATGGACTCGCGGGCGTGGCGAGCGGTGAACTCCACCACTGCCGGGTCACACAACCCGGCGCCCGCGTTGAGCGTGTCGCTCACGTGGGATTCGATGCTGTCGGTTTCGTCGAAAACGGCAGCGATGCCTCCTTGCGCATAGAAAGTGGCCCCTTCACTGATGGGCCCCTTGCTCAGAACCAGGACTTTGGCGTGGTCTGCCAATCGCAACGCGAGGGACAAACCAGCGGCACCGCTGCCAATGATCAGTACATCGCAAAGGTATTCAACACTTGCTTTCATAAGTATCATTGGCCTGGATTAAGAACTGGCACCATGGTAGCCCAAGCGAGGGCGAGGATGCAGCCTGCATCACATTTTTTTCAATTGAAGCGAACTTTCTCTGATTCTCCCTGTCTGAACTTGTGCGCTTAGGAAGGGCCGGAAAAGAAAAACGATAACCTGATGGGGGTTTTACGGCTCTGATGAGCGACCAGAATCTACTGGACGAACAGCTGGTTGAACGGGTCCAGCGCGGCGATAAAGCAGCTTTCAACCTGTTGGTAAAAAAATACCAGCATAAGGTGGTCAACCTGGTTGCCAGGTATGTCAACAATCCCGGTGATGTGCCCGATGTGGCGCAAGAGGCCTTTATAAAAGCCTACCGTGCATTGCCGACATTCCGTGGCGAAAGTGCTTTTTACACCTGGTTGTACCGAATTGCCGTGAACACGGCGAAGAATTATCTCACCTCCCAGGGGCGCAGGCCGCCCAGCAGTGATGTGGAGGCTGACGAAGCGGAGTCTTATGGTGGTGGTGAAGCCTTGCAAGAGGTCTCAACCCCTGAAAACCTGGCGCTGACTGACGAGATCAAACGCACCGTGTTTTCAGCCATAGAGGCATTGCCGGAAGACCTGAGGACAGCTATCACCCTTCGCGAACTGGAAGGGCTGAGCTACGAAGAGATTGCCGAAATCATGGATTGCCCAGTGGGTACGGTCAGATCCCGTATCTTCCGGGCGAGGGAAGCAATCGATAAAAAGCTGCAACCTCTGATCGAGAATTAACTGGGGAAAGACGGGTTAACTTATGGCAAATAAAGAGCAAATCTCTGCCCTGATGGATGGTGACCTGAGTGACGCAGAGGTACTGAACGAGCTGGAGATGGACTCCGACTTGCAAGATACCTGGGGTCGTTACCACCTGATCGGCGATGCCATGCGGGGTGACCTGCCGGTCAATCTGCAACTGGATCTCAGTGACAGCATCATGGCTGCGCTGGAGGATGAGCCCACCATACTGGCACCCAAGCCGGTCGAGACGGCTCCCGTGCTGCAACCTGCCGTTGCACCGGTCAAGACAGATTCTAATGTGGTTCCGTTGTTCCGCCGTGTTGGTCAGCAACTGGGTCAATATGCCATTGCGGCATCCGTGGCCGCTGCCGTTATCTTCGGGGTGCAGCAGTATCAGGGGCAGGATGGCGTTCCGGCCAATCCGGTGCTCAATACCATTCCAATCGGTGGCAGTGCGGCGCCGGTGAGTGTTCACTATCCGCAACAGGATGGCGCCCGTGCCCGTCAGCAAGGGCTGACCGAACAGCAGATGCAGGAGCAGCGGGAGCGGATTAACGCCTTCTTGCGTGACCACCAGTTGCAGCAGCGCCTGTTGCAAGACAGACAGATCCAACAATAACGAATTGTCAGGGATACAAACGTGCGCCAGTCCAGCCGTATTTTGCTGGCCTCTCTCCTGCTGATTAGTGCCAAGGCCTCGGCCGACGATAAGTCGGCCGAGGCCTTGTTGCAGCAGATGCAGAGTGCCGTGCAGCAACAGAATTTCGAGTTGTCCATGGTCAAGGCCCGTCAGGGGCGTCTTGAACCGATCCGGATCAGCCATGCCGTGATCAACGGCAAGGAAGTGGCCCACCTCAGTTACCTCGATGGCAAGGCGATCGAGTATCTCCAGCGCCAGAACGAATATACCTTCTTTGAAAACAGCCACGATCCCTACACCCTGAAGGATGCCCGCTTCCCCGGCATCTGGTCGACCCTGGTGAAGATGCCGCTGGCACAGGTGCTGGAGAGCTATGATCCTGTGCTGGCCGGCCGCAGCCGGGTTGCCGGTGTGGTGGCGCAGGTGGTAAGGCTGGTGCCTAAAGAGGCCGACAAATATGGTTTCGTGCTCTGGATTGACGAGCAGAGCCACTTGCTGCTGCGGATCGACATGGTCGAGCGGGAAGGCAATCTGGTGGAGCAGGTACTTGGTGTCGAACTGGATCTGCAGAGCAAACCGGCCCCCTGGCTGGTGAAGCTGGCCAACAGCAAGCAGCCTCCGGCGCTAGCGCTGGAGGATGCCTATCCGGCGCCGCAACAGCAGTTGAACTGGCAGATCACCTGGTTGCCCGATGGCTTCAAGGTGCTGTCGCAAGACCGGCACCAGCTGGTGACCACCAGTATGCCGGTGGATTACATGATGCTCTCCGACGGGCTGGTGGATCTCTCGGTCTACGTCTCCCGGGTCGATCCCAAGCAGGCGGTGCGCCAGCAGCTGATCCGCCAGGGGGCGACCTCGCTGGTGAGCTATGTCAACGAGGTGGGGGTCGAGATCACAGTGGTCGGTGAGGTGCCTGCCGAAACCGCCAAGCGCATCGCCGAGTCGGTCCAGCCGCTGGCCCGCAACGAAGCGGTGCAGTAACGGGGGCTGTGGGGTTGTTCCCCGCTTGCCGAGCGTGGCGAGTCGTGGTCAGATCCCCTGATTGTGTGAACCCGAGGTGTTGCCGTGAATGAGATGAGTGAAGAGCTGGCGACCGTGGTGGCCATTGAGGGTGACCATGCCTGGGTGGAGTGCGAGCGTCGCTCCGCCTGCAGTGGTTGTCAGCAGCAATCCAACTGCGGCACAGGCACCGTGGCCAAGGCATTTCCCCTGAAAGCTCCCCGCTTGCGGGTCAGGCTGACCGCCGAGGTGCGGGTTGGCCAGCAAGTGAGGCTCGGTATCCCGCAGGAGAGTCTGCTGCGCGGGGCGGCGCTGGTCTATGTGCTGCCGCTTTTCTGTCTGTTGGCCGGCGCCTTGCTGGGGCAGCTCTGGCTGGCGCCGCTGCTCTCGGGCGGGGAGGGGATTACCATTCTCTGCTGCCTGCTGGGGGGCGTGCTGGGCTTTTTACTGGTTCGTTACTTTTCCAACCGCCTGGATCAGGGGCGCTACGGCCCGCAGATGCTCGGCGTTGTCGTCCCTGTCCGCATCCTCCCCTGACCGAACAGGCGCTATTTCACTGGCGCTGGCGACTAAAGAATGGCCGTCAGCCGGGTTATCCAGTAAAATCGCGCCTCCATAACCGACCTTAAACCAATTTTGAGTGACTCTTGCTCGATGAAACACATTCGTAACTTTTCGATTATTGCGCACATCGACCACGGTAAATCGACCCTGTCGGACCGTCTGATCCAGACTTGCGGTGGCTTGTCCGACCGCGAGATGCAGGCTCAGGTGCTTGACTCCATGGATCTGGAGCGCGAGCGCGGCATTACCATCAAAGCACAGAGTGTGACCCTGAACTACCAGGCACAAGACGGTAACACCTACCAGCTGAACTTTATCGACACCCCGGGCCACGTGGATTTCTCCTACGAGGTCTCCCGCTCTTTGGCGGCCTGTGAAGGGGCGCTGCTGGTGGTGGATGCCGGCCAGGGGGTTGAGGCACAGACTCTGGCAAACTGCTATACCGCCATGGAAATGGATTTGGAAGTGGTGCCGGTGCTGAACAAGATTGACCTGCCGGCCGCAGAACCCGAGCGGGTTGCCGAGGAGATCGAAGACATCGTCGGTATCGATGCGGTCGATGCGGTGCGCTGCTCCGCCAAGACCGGCCTGGGTGTTGATCTGGTGCTGGAAGAGATCGTCGCCAAGATCCCGGCACCGGAAGGTGACCCAGATGCCCCGCTGCAGGCGCTGATCATCGACTCCTGGTTCGACTCCTATCTGGGCGTTGTCTCTTTGGTGCGGATCAAGAACGGTTCCCTGAAGAAGAACGACAAAATCAAGGTGATGAGCACCGGTCAGGTGTGGGGTGTCGATCGTATCGGTATCTTCACGCCAAAGCAGGTGGATACCCAGGGTCTGGGTTGCGGCGAGGTAGGTTGGGTTGTCTGCGGTATCAAGGACATCCACGGCGCGCCGGTGGGCGATACCCTGACTCAGGCCAAGAACGGTGCCGACAAGGCGCTGGCTGGCTTCAAGAAGGTGAAGCCGCAGGTTTATGCGGGTCTGTTCCCCATCTCCAGCGATGACTACGAGTCGTTCCGTGACGCCCTCGACAAGCTCTCCCTGAACGATGCCTCCCTGTTCTTCGAACCGGAGAGCTCCACTGCGCTGGGCTTCGGCTTCCGTTGCGGCTTCCTCGGCATGCTGCACATGGAGATCATTCAGGAGCGTCTGGAGCGTGAATACGATCTGGATCTGATCACCACGGCGCCGACCGTAGTGTACGAGATCGAGCTGACCGACGGCTCCACCATCCATATCGACAGCCCGGCCCAGATGCCCGCCATCACCAGCATCAAGGAGATGCGCGAGCCGATTGCCGAGTGTCATATCCTGCTGCCGCAGGAGTACATGGGCAACGTCATCACCCTCTGTATCGAGAAGCGTGGCGTGCAGACCAACATGGTCTACCACGGCAAGCAGGTGGCGCTGACCTATGAAATCCCGATGGCGGAAGTGGTGCTCGACTTCTTCGACCGTCTGAAATCCACCAGTCGCGGTTACGCCTCGCTGGATTACGGCTTCAAGCGTTTTGAAACTTCCGACATGGTCCGTCTGGACATCATGATCAATGGTGAGCGCGTCGATGCCCTGGCCATCATCACCCACAAGGACAACGCCCAGTATCGCGGTCGTCAGGTGGTGGAGAAGATGCGCGAGCTGATCCCGCGCCAGATGTTCGATATCGCCATTCAGGCGGCCATCGGCAACCAGATCATCGCTCGCAGCACCGTCAAGGCTCTGCGTAAAGACGTAACCGCCAAGTGCTATGGTGGTGACGTGAGTCGTAAGAAGAAACTGCTGAACAAGCAGAAAGAAGGTAAGAAGCGGATGAAGTCCCTCGGCCGTGTCGACGTGCCGCAGGAAGCCTTCCTCGCGATTCTCCACGTCGGAAAGGATTAATAGATGGCAAGCACGTTTTCCCTGATCCTGGTGGTGGTCTGCGCGATCACCGGTGTTATCTGGTGTCTGGACAAGATGATTTGGTCCAAGCAGCGCGCCGCCAAGATTGCCGTGGCTCGTGCCCATGGCGGTGCCCACCTGGATGAGAAGACCCTGGCCAAGGTCGCCCCCGTGCCGGTCTGGATTGAGCAGACCGCCGGGGTCTTCCCGGTCATCACCTTTGTGCTGATCCTGCGTTCGTTCATTTTTGAACCGTTCCAGATCCCGTCAGGTTCCATGATGCCCACCCTGCTGGTGGGCGACTTCATCCTGGTGGAAAAATTTGCCTATGGTCTGCGGGATCCGGTGACCAACACCAAGTTCCTCGAGACTGGCGAGCCCAAGCGTGGCGACGTGGTGGTGTTCAAGTATCCCCTTGAACCGCGTGTTGACTACATCAAGCGGGTGGTCGGCATGCCGGGTGATCGGGTTATCTATCGCAACAAGGAGCTGATGATCCGGCCCAAGTGCGAGGAGCAGGAAGGGAAAACGTGCCCGGGCTTCAAGAAGCTCGACGTCAAGTTTGAACAAAGAGGCGAATTTACCCAGATGGGGATCCCCCTTGACCGCTATACCGAGCAGTTGGGTGATGTCTCCCACGAGACCCTGCGTAATCCGCTGATGCCCGACATGGTTGGCCGTTACTATCGCCAGCCCGGCACCTACCCCGACGAGTGGGTGGTACCGGAAGGCCAGTATTTCGTGATGGGTGACAACCGCGACAACAGCACCGACAGCCGCTTCTGGGGCTTTGTGCCCGAGCAGAATCTGGTCGGCAAGGCGGTCGCTATCTGGATAAGTTTTGAATTCGAGCGCGAAGAAGGCTCCCTGCTGCCAAGTTGGGTACCGACAGGTGTGCGCTTCAACCGCATTGGCGGAATCAAGTAAATGAATATCAAGATGAACAGACTGCAGTCCCGTCTCGGGCATGTCTTTGCGGATCTGGAACTGCTGACCCGGGCGCTGACTCACCGTAGCGCCGGTTCCCGTCACAATGAACGACTGGAATTTCTGGGCGACTCGATTTTGAGTCTAGTGATTGCCGACGATCTGTTCCACCGCTTCCCGCAAGCGGCGGAAGGGGATCTCAGCCGGATGCGCGCCACCCTGGTGCGCGAGAAGACCCTGGCCGAACTGGGCCGGGAGTTTGACCTCGGGGATCACCTGATCCTCGGTCCCGGCGAACTCAAGAGCGGCGGTTTTCGCCGCGAATCCATTCTGGCCGACACGGTCGAGGCGGTGATCGGTGCCGTCTATCTGGATACCAATCTTGAGACGGTGCGGACACTGCTGCTGAGCTGGTATGCCAGCCGCCTGGAAGAGATCAAGCCGGGCATCGAGCAGAAAGATCCCAAGACCCGTCTGCAAGAAATTTTGCAGGGAAGCCGCAAATCCCTGCCGACCTACACTGTGACCAACGTCAAGGGCGAGGCCCACAACCAGGAGTTCACCGTCCAGTGTGACGTGGAAGGTCTGGATGGTCCCCTCGTCGGGGTCGGCACCAGCCGTCGCAAGGCCGAACAGGCCGCGGCGCAGCAAGCATTGGAAAAACTGTCATGACAGATACCACCTACTGCGGCTTTGTTGCCATCGTGGGCCGCCCGAATGTGGGCAAGTCCACCCTGCTCAACAAGCTGCTTGGCCAGAAGGTCAGCATCACCTCGAAGAAGCCCCAGACCACCCGTCACCGGATTTTGGGGATCGATACCGAGGATAACTACCAGACCATCTATGTCGACACCCCGGGTCTGCACATTGAAGAGAAACGGGCTATCAACCGTCTGATGAACCGTGCCGCCACCAGTTCGCTGGGTGATGTGGCCATGGTGGTGTTCATGGTCGACGGTACCCACTGGACCAAAGACGACGAGATGGTGCTGGGCAAGCTGCGCAATCTCAAGTGCCCGGTGGTGCTGGCGGTCAACAAGATCGACAACGTCAAAGAGAAAGAAGATCTGCTGCCCCACCTCGAGTGGCTGGGCCAACAGATGAACTTCGCCCATATTCTGCCCATCAGTGCCGAAAAGGGTACCAACGTGGAGAAGATCCGCGAGTGGGCCAAGGATCTGCTGCCGGAAAACGTCCATTTCTTCCCGGAAGATTACGTGACCGACCGCTCCTCCCGCTTTATGGCCTCCGAAATCATCCGCGAGAAGCTGATGCGCTTCACCGGTGAGGAGCTGCCCTACTCGGTGACGGTGGAGATCGAGCGCTTTAAGGTGGAAGAGAACGGCCTCTACCACATCCACGGCCTGATCCTGGTCGAGCGCGATGGCCAGAAGAAGATGGTCATTGGCAACAAGGGCGAGAAGATCAAGACCATCGGCACCGAAGCGCGCCTCGATATGGAACGTCTGTTCCAGAACAAGGTGCACCTGGAGCTGTGGGTCAAGGTCAAGTCGGGTTGGGCTGATGACGAGCGCGCCCTGCGCAGCCTCGGGTATGGCGACGACTGATTGCTGACCCCGGCTTTCGTCATCCACAGTCGGCCCTATCGGGAGACCAGCCAGCTGGTCGAGGTCTTCACCCAGGATAGTGGCCGATTTACTCTGGTGGCTCGCGGTTCTCGCGGGCCACGCTCCCCTCTCAAGGGGCTGCTGCAACCCTTTACCCTGCTCACCATCGCCTGGCGCGGCAAGGGGGATCTCAAGAATCTCACCCAGGTCGAATGCCCGGATCACTCCCTGCGTCTCGGCGGTGATCGCCTCTTCTACGGCCTCTATCTCAACGAGCTGGTCTACTACCTGCTGGAAGCGCACACCCCGTTCCCCGAAGTGTTCGATGCCTATGCCCGTGCCATCATGGCGCTGGCCGACGGCGAGACGCCGGAGCTGCCGCTGCGCCGCTTCGAGTTCCTGCTGTTGCAGGCGCTCGGCTATGCGGTGGATTTCGAATACACGGCGGATGACGAGTCGCCCATCGAGCCGACCCTGCTCTATGACTTCGAGCGTGAATTGGGCTTTGTTGCTTGCGAGCGGGCGCCGGATCCCCGTACCCTGTTTCTCGGTGCCCACCTGCTCGCCTTTGCCGAGGGACGTTTCGATACCCCTCCCTTACTGCAGGCGGCCAAACGTTTCAGCCGACTGGCACTGCAACCCTATCTGGGCAAGCGCCAGCTAAAGAGCCGGGAGCTGTTTTTAAAACGCAAAGCCAGTATGCAAGGCTGACACAGATTACAGACATACGGATATTGGCGCGGTGTGATTCGCTGACCGCGCAGTCAACAGATGAAGAGTTTCAAGGAGTTCTCAATGAGTGAAATCTATCTGGGTGTGAACATCGACCATATCGCCACCCTGCGCAACGCTCGTGGCACCCAGTATCCTGATCCGGTACAGGCCGCCTTCGTGGCCGAGCAGGCCGGGGCCGATGGCATTACCGTGCATCTGCGTGAAGATCGCCGCCACATCACCGACCGCGATGTGGAGATCCTGCGCCAGACTATCCAGACCAGAATGAACCTGGAGATGGCAGTGACCGAAGAGATGATCGGCATCGCCTGCCGCATCAAGCCCCACTTCGTCTGTCTGGTGCCGGAGAAGCGCACCGAAGTGACCACCGAAGGTGGTCTGGACGTGGCCGGTCAGCTGGACAAGGTGACTGACGCAGTTGCCCGTCTCTCCGCGGTGGGGGCCCAGGTTTCTCTCTTTATCGATGCCGATCCCATCCAGATTGATGCGGCTGCCGAGAGTGGCGCCCCTTTTATCGAGATCCACACCGGTCGCTATGCCGATGCCACCACAGATGCCGAGCGCAACGCCGAGTTCAAGCGTATCGCCGCCGGCGCCTCCTATGCCGCTGGCAAGGGGCTCAAGGTCAATGCCGGCCACGGTCTGCACTACCACAACGTCAAGGCTATCGCTGCTATTCCCGAGCTCTATGAACTCAATATAGGCCACGCCATCATCGGCCGTGCCGCCTTCGATGGTCTGGCCAAAGCCGTGAGCGATATGCGCCTGCTGATGCAGGAAGCCCGTCAGGGGATCTGATCCGCTGGATAGGTCAGCGGCCTGAGACCGGCCGCTAGAAATAACAAGGGACGCCACGGCGTCCTTTGTTGTTTTTAGGTCTATTAATGCGGGGCTAATGAGTTGGCGGCACCCGCGCAGTAATAACCCAGCACAATCGGCTATAAGCAGTTGATGTCAAAAGGGTTACACTGGTTGACCCTGTAAGCTGGACGAGATTGTTATGGATCATCCCTTGTACCACCCCGATATCACCGACCTTGAACCTGTCGCTCGTGAGGCGGGAGCGGCCATCATGGCCATCTACAGCCAGCCCTTCGCGGTGGAGTACAAGAGCGACGAGAGTCCGCTGACCGCGGCCGACAAGGGGGCTCATGAGGTGATCGTTCAGGGGTTGGCGCGGCTGACTCCCGACATCCCTGTATTGTCCGAGGAGTCGGGGCCCGAGGTAATGGCGGCGCGTCACGGCTGGTCACGTTACTGGCTGGTGGATCCCCTCGACGGCACTAAGGAGTTTGTCTCCCGCAACGGCGAGTTCACCGTCAATATCGCGCTGATTGAAGAGCGGGCGCCGCGCTGGGGGCTGGTCTATGCGCCGGTGCTGGACAAGCTCTGGTATGGCGGCAAGGGCGCGGGGGCCTGGCGCATCGCCGATGGCAAGCGCGAGTCCATTCAGACCCGGCCTCATCGCGAAGGTGAGGCGTGGCGAGTGGTGGGCAGTCGCAACCACCTGTCGCAGGAGACCCTCGATTTCTTGGCTCCTTTTGGCGAGATCGAGCTGGTTTCCATGGGCAGTTCGCTCAAGTTCTGCATCATTGCCGAGGGGGGCGCCGAGCTCTATCCACGCCTCGCCCCCACCTGCGAGTGGGATACCGGCGCTGCGCAGGCGGTGCTGGAGGGGGCGGGTGGCAGCGTCACCCAGCTCGATGGCTCACCCCTTGCCTACAACAAGCCCGATATCCTCAATCCCTGGTTTGTCGCCAGAGCGTGACCTTGTTGGTGCGCTGAGCAACGCGCAATAAAAAGAGGCCGGATCGGGTTGTACACCCGTTCCGGCCTCTTTGCATCTGACGCAGTTTTAAAAGACTTTCTTGAACGGCTTGATGGTGACCTTGGCGTAAACACCGGCGGTCACATAAGGATCGGCATCGGCCCAGGCTTTGGCGTCAGCCAGCGAGGCAAACTCTGCTATGACGGTGCTGCCGGTAAAGCCTGCATCAGCCGGATCCTCGGCATCGATAGCCGGGTTGGGGCCGGCGGTCAGCAGGCGACCCTCATCCTGCAGGGCTTGCAGGCGAGCCAGATGGGCAGGGCGAACTTGCTTGCGCAGTGGCAGGCTATCGGGGACATCTTCGGAGTAGATGAGATACCACATGAGACAATCCTTTTCTGATGAGGGTTACTTTTTGGGTTCGTCTTTTTGCTGGGACAACTGCTCGGCAGGGATGTGGCGGTAGAGATAGACGCCGCTCAGCAGGGTAAAGACCAGCGTCATCCCCAGCAGGCCGAACACCTTGAAGTTGACCCACATCTCCTGCGGCAGGTTGAAGGCCACATAGAGGTTGAGCAGGCCACAGACGGTAAAGAAGCCGACCCAGCCGAGATTGACTGTGTCCCAGACCTTATCGGGTGCTTGCAGCTCCTTGGCCAGCATCTGTTTGATCAGATTCTTGCCAAAGCCGTAGCGGCTGATGAGCAGACCCAGTGCGAACAGCACGTTGATGACAGTCACTTTCCACTTGATGAAGGTGTCATCGTGGAAGAAGACAGTGAGGCCGCCGAAGAAGCCGACCAGCAGGAAGGTAAAGAGCTGCATCTTCTCGACTTTGCGATAGCGGATCCAGCTATAGGCGAGCTGCAGACCGGTGACCACCACCAGTGCGCCGGTAGCCATGTAGATGTCGTAGAACTTGTAGACCGCGAAGAAAACGATAAGTGGAATAAATTCAATAAATTGCTTCATTGTTGGCGCCTAGTCCTCAAAAATGGCCTGCAAATTTCGCCCAGTCTACCTGTACAGCAGACAACGGCAAATGAATAAGACCGCTCATTTTCACGCCGGTTTCACGCTGTCGCCAAACAGTTGGCGAGCAATGGTGAGCCCCAGTCGTTGCTGATCGGCCAGCAGGTCGCGGATATGGCGCTCTTCAATCAGGGGATTGAGCAGTACGGCGCGTAGCAGGGTGAGAGGCTGCGCGCCGTAGCGCACCACGGCGCGCTGGGTACGGGAGACAAAGCTGTGCCCCTCGGCGCGCTGGGCTTTTTGCAGCGCCACGTTGAAGGTGTTGACCTGCTCGTTGGCCGCTTCATCCAGCACCTTGCCCTGCAGGTGGGGTGGAATGCAGCGGTAGGAGAGCAGGTTCATCACCGGTGCCGACATCAGCTCGAAGGCGGAGTCACTTTCGATGAGATCTGCCATCAGCCGGGCGCGGTCGTAGTTGGCTTCGATAAGCTCGGCGTAGCCTTGCTGGCCGAAGAGTTGGAAAGCGGCATCCAGATAGAGGGCATTGGCCGGGCGGGTGCCCTCCAGCGTAAAGCGGCCCTGATCGAACGAGGTGGCACGAATGGCGTAGGGCGCCTCTCGCTTGACCGCCATCATCAGGTCGGGCTGGCGGCAGAGCAGCATGCCGGTACCAAGCGGCACCAGCAGTTGCTTGTGGCCATCGAGGGTGACGGTGTCGGCCTGCTCTATTCCGGCCAGCAGACCTTGATAGCGGGGGGAGAAGAGGGTCGGGCCTCCCCAGGCGGCATCCACGTGGAAGTGGATCTGCTCGCGCTCGGCGATGGCGGCCAGCTCCGGCAGGGGGTCGATGGAGCCAAAGTCGGTACTGCCTGCCACGCCGACCAATGCCAGCACTTTCAATTTCTGTTCCTTGCACTGGAGCAGCGCCCGCTCCAACGCAGCCAGACTGAGCCGGTTCTGCTCGTCGGTCTCGAGGCGCCAGACGCTGCGGGCGCCCAGCCCCAGCAGATCCATCCCCTTGTCGAAGGAGTAGTGCATCAGGCGGGAGCCCAGAATGACGGCGCCCCGATAGCCCTGCTCATAGAGGGCGAACAGGTTGTCGCCACAGGCGCGGTTGCGGGCCAGCCACAGTGCCGTGACGTTGGCGATGGTGCCGCCGCTGGTCATGACGCCGAGGGCGGCATCCTTGGCATGCATCTGCTCGCCGTAGAAGGCATCGTCCCTGCCATAGATGAGGCGGTGCAGCTTGCCCAGCACCTCCCGCTCCAGAAAGCTGAGCAGGCGGGAGGACTCCATCTTCATCGGATTCTGGTTCAGCATCACCAGCAGGCGCGACAGCTCGGCGGTATAGGCCGGCAGTGGCGCGGTCATATGGCCCATGTAGCGTGGCGAGGTGAGGTGCGAGGCACCGGGCACCAGAGTAGCCAGCCGCGCCAGATACTCCTCGATAGATTGGCCGACTGCAGGCATGCGGGATTGATCGAGCTGGTGGGTGAACAGGTCGCGCTGATAGGGGGCCTGACTGTCGTCGGAGTGGTGGAAGCTCTCCAGCAAGGTGTTCATCGCCTCGCCAAAGGCGGGATCCGCTTGTGCAAACAACTCAGTCAACTTCATCAGGTTCTCCAGACCAGGTCACCGGGGTAGGTGTCTATGCCGCTTGTCTCGGGCATCGGCGGCAGAGCATACACCAAAGGTTGGCAGGTGACAGCCACTCCATTTTTTAAGCGAACACTTGTACTCCGAAATGGTGCTGGGTAGAGTGAGCCACAGTTATTGTGGAGTCGATATTATGAGTGGTGTGATGGATTACTCCCCCCGGGAGGAGCTGGCAAACCGGCTGAGTCACGGTGCGGGATTGTTGCTGGGGATTGTCGGGCTGGTGCTGTTGCTCATCAAGGGATGGGGGCAGGGTACGCAGGTGCTGGTGAGCTACAGCCTTTATGGAGGCAGTCTGGTGCTGCTCTATCTCGCCTCGACCCTCTACCACAGCATGGCTGAAGGGCGGGCCAGACGCTGGTGCAAGGTGTTTGATCACTGTGCCATCTATCTGCTGATCGCCGGTACTTATACTCCGTTCCTGCTGGTTGCACTCGACACGCCGCTGGCGAAGGGGTTGATGGTGGTGATCTGGGCCCTGGCGCTGGCTGGCGTGGTGTTCAAGCTGGTATTTATCAACCGCTTCAAGAAGTTGTCGCTCTTTACCTACCTGATGCTGGGTTGGCTGTCGCTGGTGGTCATCTATCAGCTCAACATCCATCTGGCCGGTGAGGGGCTGCTGCTGCTCGGTCTCGGCGGCCTTATCTACAGCCTCGGGGTCATCTTCTATGTGGCCAAGCAGATCCCCTATAACCACGCCATCTGGCATCTCTTTGTGCTGGGTGGCAGCGTTTGTCACTTTATGGCCATTTACGGCTACGTCGCCTAACGTCTTGCAACTAGCCCTTAATTGGTATTTTTAGCGCGTAAAAGGATAAATTCGTGCGGTATCACACAGTTGACATCAGCGTTTGCTGACAAGCTAGGGCCAGTTCAATTCGCAAAGGATGCACGAAATGAGTGAAATCGCGCTTTCCATCAGCATGTTGTCGCTGGTGGCAGTGCTAGGGCTCTGGCTGGGAAACTGGCGAGTCTATGGCGTTGGGTTAGGGATCGGTGGGGTGCTGTTCGGCGGCATCATAGTGGGTCACTTTGCCGGAGTGTCAAATCTGGCGCTTGATGAGCAAACACTCCATTTTATTCAAGAATTTGGCCTGATCCTGTTTGTCTATACCATCGGTATTCAGGTTGGGCCCGGTTTCTTCTCGTCATTGCGCAGTTCGGGTCTCAAACTCAACGCCTTTGCCGCTCTGCTGGTCATCCTTGGTTGTGTAGTGGCCGCTGGCTTGCATCAATTTTTCGATGTGCCGTTGCCGGTCATTCTGGGGGTCTTCTCCGGAGCCGTCACCAATACGCCATCCCTCGGTGCGGGCCAGCAGATCCTGGCCGAGCTGGGCGCCGCGCCCGGTTCGACTGGCCTGATGGGGATGGGCTATGCGGTTGCTTATCCGTTCGGCATCTGTGGTATTTTGCTCACCATGTGGCTGGTTCGGGTCTTCTTTCGCATCAAGATCGACGATGAAGCCGCCCAGTTCGAGCTGCAAACCGGTAAAACCAAGGAGAGCTTGCAGACCATCAACATCGCGGTACGCAACCCCAACATGCACGGCCTGATGCTGAGCGAGATCCCGAGTCTCGACGAGTCCGATGTGATCTGTTCACGGCTCAAGCGGGGCGACGAGCTGATGGTGCCACGGCCGGAATCCCGTATCGAACTGGGTGACTTGCTGCATCTGGTGGGTGAGCGCCATGCGCTGCACAAGGTGCTGCTGGTGTTGGGGGAGGAGGTGGAGACCTCGCTCTCGACCCGGGGTACCGACCTGCGCGTCGAGCGGGTGGTGGTGACCAACGAGCAGGTTCTTGGCAAGAAGATCCGCGATCTTGACATCAAACAGCGCTATGACGTGGTGATCTCCCGTCTCAACCGGGCTGGTATCGAACTGGTGCCGACCAGTCAGACCAGCCTGCAGTTTGGTGACATCCTCAACCTGGTGGGGCGCCTCGATGCCATCGAAGCGGTGACCAATGTGGTCGGCAACGTGCAGCAAAAACTGCAGCAGGTGCAGATGTTGCCGGTATTTATCGGGATTGGCCTTGGCGTATTGCTCGGTTCCATCCCCTTCTACCTGCCCGGTTTCCCGGCCGCCCTCAAGCTGGGTCTGGCGGGCGGGCCGTTGGTGGTGGCGCTGATCCTGTCGCGGATCGGCAGCATCGGCAAGCTTTACTGGTTCATGCCCCCCAGTGCCAACCTGGCGCTGCGGGAGATCGGGATTGTGCTGTTTCTGGCGGTGGTCGGCTTCAAGTCCGGTGCCGGTTTCGTCGATACCCTGATCAACGGTGATGGCCCGGCCTGGATGCTCTACGGTATGGCGATTACCCTGATCCCGCTGCTGGTGGTCGGTGTGCTGGCGCGGCTCTACGGCAAGATGAACTACCTCACCCTGTGCGGCTTGCTGGCCGGCTCCATGACAGACCCTCCCGCGCTGGCCTTTGCCAACGCCATGCACCCGACCAGTGGCGCCAGTGCGCTCTCATACGCCACTGTCTACCCGCTGGTGATGTTCCTGCGGATCATCTCGCCACAGCTGTTGGCTATCATCCTCTGGGCGGGTGTATAGGGTTAATCTTGACGGGAGCATGTTTTGTCATGCTCCTGTCATTACTCTGTAATTTATTGATAATTTTGGTTTTTACCATTCTCGCAACCTCGTTTTACACACTTCTGTCTGGCTGAACAGTTCAGCCTCAAATCGGTCTATCCTTTCGAATTTTCGAGCTGGTTATTTTTCCCCTCAGTCTGCAAAGTAGGCTGTGGCTTATTGCATTCAAATCAGGATTCAGGAGAGAACATGATCACCAATGCCGTTACCTTGGAACAGGGCGTAACCGTAACCCAACTCAAAGGACAAATTTATCTGGTTGCCGCAGATGGCAGCCGGAAGCTGTTGGCGGAAGGGGATGTGCTGCCGAAAGGGGCGGTGATCATGTCGCCGGATGGCGCCAGTTTCATGGGCGGCGGACAGTCGTTCAATGTGCAACCAGCCAGCGAGCAGAGTGAACCTGCCGAAGAGGGGGATGCTCCCCAGCTGGCGCAAAATGGTGCCGCTGGCACTCCTGATGATATCAATGCCCTGCAACAGGCCATTTTGGGTGGCGCTGACCCGACCCAGGCCTTTGAAGCTTCTGCAGCAGGTGGTGCTCCTGCCGCCGGTGGTGGCGGTATTGGGGGCGTCGCCGGTGCCAGTGGCAACGGCGGTTTTGTCACCATCGATCGTACCGGTTCCGCAACCATTGCTGAAGCCACCTTCGATACCACCTATAACGCCAACGGTGAGCCACCGTTGGGTGCTGCTGGCGAGGATGAAGCATTTGACCTGACTCCGCCCACCATTTCCGTCGTTGCGCCAGATAACACCAATGACACCACTCCGACCCTGATCGGAACCACGGATGCTCCTGCTGGCAGCACTGTGACCTTGCTGGTCACCGATGCAAACGGTAATCAACAAACCCTGACCGCGATTGTCACACCCAGCGGTACCTTCACCGTGGATGTGGTGACCCCTTTGGCTGAAGGCTCTTATACCGTCACAGCCACAGTGACCGATCCTGCGGGTAATACCGGCAGTGCGACTGATTCAGGGAGTGTGGATGTAACAGCTCCAGCGATCACCGTTGATGCGCCTGACAATACCAATGACACCACCCCGACCATCACTGGTACTACCAATGCGGTTCCAGGCAGCACGGTCACTCTGGTGGTGACCGATGCCAATGGCACTCAGCAAACCCTGACCGCCACCGTGCAACCGGGTGGTGGTTACAGCGTGGATGTGACTACCCCGCTGGCGGAAGGCAGCTATCAGGTGACGGCCAGCGTCACCGATCCAGCGGGCAACACCGGCAGTGCGGCCGACAATGGTAGTGTCGATGTAACGGCTCCAGTGATCACTGTTGATGCGCCGGACAACACCAACGACACCACCCCAACCATTACCGGTACGACGGATGCCCCGGCGGGCAGTAGCGTTACCCTGGTCGTGACCGATGCCAACGGCAACCCGCAGACCCTGACCGCCACCGTGCAACCGGGGGGGGGTTACAGCGTGGATGTCACCACCCCGTTGGCGGAAGGCAGCTATCAAGTAACGGCCAGCGTCACCGATCCGGTCGGCAACACCGGCACTGCGACCGATGATGGCAGTGTGGAGATTGATGACTCGGTCGATGCGGTCAATGACGAGTACCAGGTCAACGAAGATGGCTCGGTGAGCCTGACCCTGCTGGCCAACGACAAGGCGCCGGATGGCGGGCTGGCGCTCGTCTCCATCAATGGCGTGGTCCTGACGGGCGGTGCGCAGAGCATTGCCGTGACCAACGGCAGCGTGGAGATTGCCGCCGATGGCAGCATGACCTTCAAGCCGAGCGAGAACTTCAACGGCGACATCAGCTTTGACTATGTGGCCAAGGACGCTGACGG
>NZ_JANFNV010000035.1:0-42797 GCF_024436075.1 Aeromonas sp. JL9
TGATGATTTTTCGTGTCATGCTGCCTATGTTGGGGTTGGCATCATTCGAATCAACTCGGTTTTGTTAGCGGCTCTAAGAATTGCTCGTTCAGCGCAATCGAATTATCCCGCTGCCTTTGCAGACGCCCCTCCCTCACACTTGAACCATCAACTGAAGGAGACACATCATGCATGCACGTAGCGAACAGATGGCTGACTATATTGCCGATCGTCTCGAGTTCATCACCTTTCTCGCCTGTTGCAGCGCCCTGCTGGCCCTGCTGACCGGCATGAGTGGCCAACAGGCGCTGGCCTTTACCGCCCTGAACCTGCCGTTTGGCCTCGGCATTTTGCTGGCGATGGCGCTGCTGGCCCCCCTGCCCGTCCACTGGCGGCTGCCGGGGATCACCTTGCTGCTGGCAGGGTGCGCCCTGATGACCCTGCAACTGGGGGGACAGTGGCTCAATCCGCTGGCCATCTGGAGCCTCTACGCCCTGCTCGGGCTGGAGATCATCTGGCAAGCGCGCCCCCGCGCCATGCTGGCCACCCGCGCTCGCCAATAATACGGCCGATAAAGGGCGGGCTGTGATGGCTGACGCCAGTGGCAAATTGGGGTACTCTTGCGCCCCGATTTGCTACCACCCTTGGCGTTAACAACCTTCGCCATCACTCCCAGGAGCGCCCCGATGAAAAAAGCCTGTGCCCAGCACATTCTGGTCAAGACCGAAAAACAGTGTCTGGAGATCAAGGAGAAGATCGAGAAGGGAGCCGACTTCGGCCAGATGGCCAAGCGCTTCTCCACCTGCGCTTCTGCAAAACGTAGCGGCGATCTGGGGGAGTTCAATAAAGGGGATATGGTCAAGCCCTTCGACGATGCCGTCTTCAAGGGCGAACTGCTCAAGGTGCTGGGACCGGTGCGCACCAAGTTCGGCTTTCATCTGATCAAAGTGCTCTATCGCAACTAAGTCATCGCAACTGACCATTTTCTCGGTGAAGCTCCCATCAGGCGGGCTTCACCGACCTCTGCATCCCCCCTCGCAAAACTGACCAAAACCACGCCAAACTCTCATCAATTTACTAACGTTATCAGGCAATTAAGTTTATCCTTCTCGGCATTGTCCACATTCGTCGATGGATCCCGTGCTATGCCCCGCTCTTGCTTGTGGCCCCTGCTGGCCTGGTTACTCCCGCTCGCTGGCGCCCTCGGCAGCCGCTTTCATCTCTGGCCCTGGTGGATCGGTTTTGCGATCTGTCTCATCGGAGCCCTTGTTTCCCTGATCTTGCTGGTACGCCTGCCCTGGAGCCGTAACCGCTATGCCAGCGGCCTTGGCGCATTGCCACTGCTGCTGCCGCTGACCTTTGTGGCACAGGCGCTGCGCATGCCGCTGATCAACGATGTGAGCACAGATCCCTACAATCCCCCCCAGCTACGCTGGGCGGCAGAGCTGAGAACAGCGCAGGATCTGTCAATTAATAGCGCCCCGCTGAAAGCAGTTGAGGCAAAACCCGGTCCTCTCTTTACCAGGGCCTCTCCTGCCGAAGTGGTGATTGAAGCCAACGAACTGATGCAGGAGCTGGGTTGGCAGGTACGACCCAGCCCCGACGGTCTGGATGCGGTGGTTACCACCGGCTGGTTCGGCTTTCAGGATGATGTGGCGCTGCGGGTCTTTGCTGGCCCCAAAGAGACCCGCATCGATATGCGATCAGCCTCCCGTCAGGGGCAAAGCGATCTGGGCACCAACCGGGCGCGGATCGAGGATTTCCTGACCCGCCTGAATGAGCGCCTCGGCCAGGCCTACAAACCCAATTTGAAACCGTAAGTGTGAAACGACAAGAAGGTAACTGATGCGCGTTGAGGTCAAACCCGACCGGGAATATGCCTGGTTTATCCGCCCCTTTTTCTGGCTGCAAAAACGCAACTATGGTCAGGTGCTTATTCCGGGCAAATGCTGGGGCCGCTCGCCGCGCCTCTTTGCCGCCGTCGCCACCCTCTACGGCGTCATCAACCGCAAGCGCTCCCCCATCGATCCCGTGCTGCGCTCGCTGGTGACGGTGCGGGTCTCCCAGCTCAACTGGTGTCGTTTTTGCGTCGACATCAACGCCATGACCCTGGTAAAGAGAGCCGGTTCCAGCGAGAAAGTGGAGGCGCTGGCCAACTGGCGCGAAAGCCCCTTGTTCGACGAGCGGGAAAAAGCAGTGCTCGACTACACCGAAGCGATGACCGGACTGGATGGGGTGAGCGATGAGCAGGCAGCCCGCCTCAAACCCTGGTTCGATGACGATGCCATGGTGGAACTGACCGGCCTTATCGCCTTCCAGAACATGTCGGCCAAGTTCAACGCCGCCCTCGATATCGCGCCGCAGGGCTTCTGCCAGCTGCCGGTGCAGCCGGAACGCCCTGCCCAGCCAGACAGCAAGGACGCCTGATGAACCGGACCCGCCTGCTGCTTGCACTGGTGATGGGGAGCCTTATCGGCGCCTTTTTTACCCTCGATCTTGGCCGTTACCTCACTCTGGACGCCTTGCAGACCCAGCAGGCGACAGTGGCGCAATGGGTTGACAGCCACTTTGTCACGGCCAGCCTGCTGTTCGTGCTTATCTATGTGCTGAGCACCGCTCTCTCCCTGCCCGGCGCCAGCCTGCTCACCCTGGGTGGCAGCGCTGTGTTCGGCGTCGCCTGGGGATTGCTGCTGGTCTCCTTTGCCAGCACCATCGGCGCGACCCTGGCCTTTCTCAGCGCCCGCTTCTTGCTGCGCGACTGGGTCACCGCCCGCTTTGGCGACAAGCTGGACACCTTTCAATCCGGCATGGCGAAGGAGGGAGCCTTCTATCTGCTCAGCCTGCGCCTCATTCCCATTTTTCCCTTCTTTCTGGTCAATCTGCTGATGGGGCTCACCTCCATCAGAGTCAGCACCTACTACTGGGTCAGCCAGCTTGGCATGCTGCCCGGCACCTTCGTCTATGTGCTGGCGGGCAGCGAGCTTGGCCAGTTGACCAGCACCGGCAATATCCTCTCTCCCGGCCTGATGGTGGCGCTGACCCTGCTGGGGCTGATGCCCTGGCTGGTCAAGAAAGTGACCGCCAAGATCGCACAGCGGCGTCTGCTCGCCCCCTACCGCAAACCCGCTCGCTATGACTACAACCTGCTGGTGATCGGTGCCGGTGCCGGTGGGCTGGTCACCAGCTATATCGCGGCAGCGGTGAAGGCCAAGGTGGCGCTCATCGAGAAGCACAAGATGGGGGGCGATTGTCTCAACAGCGGCTGTGTCCCCTCCAAGGCGCTGATCCGAAGCGCCCGCTTTGCCGCAGAGCAGCGTAAAGCCGACGAGCTGGGCTTTAGCCCAAGCCACTCTCGCGCCGATTTTGCCGCCGTGATGGAGCGGGTAGCGGAGGTGATCAAGGAGGTCGAGCCCCACGACTCCATCGAACGCTATCAGGGACTTGGAGTGGAGTGCATCCAAGGGGAGGCGCGGCTGGTCTCTCCCTGGGAGGTGGAGGTGAACGGCCAGCGCCTCGCCAGCCGCCATATCGTTATCGCCACTGGCGCCCGACCGTTGGTGCCCAAGCTACCGGGGCTGGATCAGGTGCCTTACCTCACCTCGGATAGCCTCTGGCAGCTGCGCACCCCGCCGCGCCGGCTGCTGGTGCTGGGTGGTGGCCCTATCGGCTGCGAGCTGGCCCAGAGCTTCGCACTGCTCGGTATTCCCGTGACCTTGGTGGAACTCTCGGAGCAACTGCTGCCCCGCGAAGAGAGAGAGGTAGCCGACGCGCTGGCCGGGCAGATGAGCCAAGATGGCGTGCAGCTACTCACCGGCTGGCGCGCCGAGCGAGTCGACTATCTGCTAGCAGCCGAGGGGGAACTCCCCATCCGGCTGCAACTACGCCGGGGCGATGAGACACAGGTGGTGGAAGGGGATCAGCTGCTGCTGGCACTGGGTCGGGTCGCCAACGTCAGCGGCTTCGGGCTCGAAGCGTTGGGGGTCGAGCTTGCCCCCCGCGGCACCATAGCGGTCGATGGCTTTCTTGCCACCAACTTCCCCAGCATACTGGCGGTGGGAGACGTAGCGGGCCCTTACCAGTTCACCCACTTCGCAGCCCATCAGGCCTGGTATGCGGCGGTCAATGCCCTGTTTGGCCAGTTCAAGCGCTTTCGGGCCGACTATCGGGTCATTCCGGCGGCCACCTACACCACGCCGGAGATTGCCCGGGTCGGCCTCAATCGCAAGGAAGCCGACGCGCAGGGGATTCCCTTCGAGGCGACCCGCTTCGAGCTGGCTGAGCTGGACAGAGCCATTGCCGATGGCGAGCGCCACGGTTTTGTCGAGGTGCTGACCATGCCGGGCAAGGATACTATCCTTGGCGCCACCATAGTGGGCACTCACGCCGGTGAACGGATCGCCGAGTTCGTGCTCGCCATGCGTCACCGCCTCGGCCTTGGCAAGATCCTCGGCACCATTCACGCCTATCCCACCCTGATGGAGGGGAACAAATATGTGGCAGGTGAATGGAAACGGGCCCACCAGCCCACCCGGGGGCTGGCTCTGCTGGCCCGTTATCACCGATGGCGCCGTGGCGCCTGACAACCAGAGAAACGTTTATGCTCAAGCCATTCTCACAGCTCAACTCACGCCTCAGATCACGCCCAAACTCTCGGCTCAAACAGTGGCTCAACGCCCTGCTGTGCGCCCTGCCACTGCTGGCCTGCGGCCCGCTGTTGGCGGCCAACCCAGACGATAACTGGCAACGGACCCTTGAGGAGGCGAAGGGGCAGACCGTCTACTTCAACGCCTGGGGCGGCAGCCCGGAGATCAACGCCTATCTGGTGTGGGCCGGGCAGGAGCTGGCGCGCGACTATCAGGTCAAGCTGGTGCAGGTGAAGGTGGATGATATCGCCCAGAGCGTCAGCCAGCTGCTGGCCAACAAGCAGGCGGGCAAGCAAGCTGGCGGGCCCATCGATCTGCTCTGGGTCAACGGCGAGAACTTCAAGGCGCTCAAGGAGCAGGGGCTGCTCGGCGCTCCCTTTACCGCCGAGCTGCCCAACATGGCGCTGGTCGACAGCAGCCTGCCGGTGAGTGAGGACTTCACCCTGCCGGTGGAAGGGCTGGAAGCCCCCTGGGGCATCGGCCAGCTCAATCTGATGGTCGACACCGAAGAGGTCGCCAGAGCGCCCACCTCGGCAGCTGCCCTGCTGGCATGGGCCAAGGCCCATCCCGGCCGCTTCACCTATCCCAAGCCGCCCCAGTTCCATGGCTCCAGTTTTCTCAAGCAGATCCTGCTGGAGTTGACGCCAGACCCCGCCCCCCTCTATCGGGAGGCGACCGAGAACGATTTTGCCCAACTCACCGCCCCGCTCTGGGCCTGGCTCGATGAGCTGCATCCGGCACTCTGGCGCAAGGGCAAGCTGTTCCCCACCAGCGCCGCCGAGACCCGCCAACTGCTCGATGATGGCGAACTGGCCATGGCCATCAGCTTCAACCCGCAGGAGGCGCAAAGCGCCACCCAGATTGGCGCCCTGCCCCCCAGCGTGGAAGCGGTCGCCATGAAAAAAGGGGCGCTCACCAACAGCCATTTTCTCGCCATCCCCTTTAACGCCAGTGCCCGTGCGGGTGCCAAGGTGGTGGCCAACTTCCTGCTGAGCCCGGCGGCGCAGGCGCGAAAAGCCAATCCGGCCTTCTGGGGTGATCCCAGCGTGCTGCGGGCCGATGCCCTGCCTGACTCCGCCAAAGAGCAACCGGCACTGCGCTTCAAAGCGGTGGCCGAGCCTCACCCCAGCTGGCAGCTCAAACTGGAAGCGGCCTGGGCCGAGCGTTACGGTCACTGATGAGTGCCTCTGGTCACCCGCTTTCCCGCTCCCGACCGTGGCGCCGGTTGACACGCCACCCCAGTATGAGTACGGGGATGGCGGTCATTTATCTGGCGATCTTCGTCATCCCCCTGCTGGCGGGGCTGTGGCAACTGCTGGCGGAGGGGATGGCCGCCTCTCATCTCGCCTTGCTGCTGGCCCAACCCGGTCTTTGGCACTCAGCTGCGCTGAGTCTGTGGATTGGCGCCGCCTCAACCCTCGGTAGTCTGCTGTTGACCGCCCTGCTGCTGGCCCACAGCGACAGCCGGGCTTTCGGGCTGCTCCGTCGTCTGCTCTCGCCCATGCTGGCCATGCCCCATGTCGCCTATGCCATCGGTTTTGCCTTTCTGCTCGCCCCCTCCGGCTGGCTGCTGCGGCTCGTCTCGCCAGCTCTGACCGGGTTTGAACTGCCTCCCGATTGGCAGACCATTCGCGACCCTTGGGGGCTCGGGCTGATTGCACTGCTCATTTTCAAGGAGACCCCCTTTTTGCTGCTGATGGCGATGGCCGCACAACAGCCCATCCAGCTGGCACGCCAGCAATGGTTGGGGGCGAGCCTCGGCTTCAGCACCCCCCAGATCTGGTGGCGCCTGCTGCTGCCAGCGCTCTGGCCAGCCCTGCGCCTGCCCATCTACGCGGTGGCCGCCTACGGGGTGGCGGTAGTGGATCTCGCCCAGTTGCTCGGGCCCGATGCCCCCGCCCCGCTGGCGGTGCGGTTGTGGCTCTGGTATCAGGACCCGGATCTGCTCTGGCGCGGCACCACCGCCAGCGGCGCCCTGCTGCTGCTCGCCATCACGGCGCTGCTCATCGCCATGCTCAGATTACTGGAGTGGCTTCATCAAGAGGTGGGCAAAGGCTGCTGGCTCAATGGCAAACGGGCAGCGCCCCAATCCTTTGCCAACCGGCTCGCAGCAGGCTTGGCATTAACCCTGATCATCCTCAATCTGGCGGTGCTGGCGGCCCTGCTGCTCTGGTCGCTGGCGCGCCGCTGGCCCTTTCCCGCCCTCTGGCCCAGCCAGTGGAGCAGTCACTACTGGCGGGATCTGCTGCCAACCCTGCTACCACTGCTGACAACCAGCGCACTGCTGGCGCTGGTGAGCGGCTTGCTGGCACTGATGATGGCGGTGTGTAGTCTGGAGGCACAAGCCGGCCGCCGCCCCTGGCCGCTCTGGCTTATCTGCCTGCCGCTGTTACTGCCGCAAGCGAGCCTGCTGTTTGGTATCCGGCTCGGGCTGGACTGGCTTGCACATGACTCGATAAGCAGCGGCATTGGCTGGGGCTGGGTGCTCTGGAGCCAGCTGCTGTTTGTCTTTCCCTATGTCTATTTGTGCCTGCACGGCCCCTATCGCCAGTTCGATCCACGGATCACCCAAAGCGCTCTGCTGCTGGGGGCCACGCCGTGGCGAGCCTGGTGGCAGGTAAAAGCACCGCTGCTGGCGCGCCCGCTGCTGTTTGCCTTCGGCGTCGGGGCGGCGGTGAGCCTGGCCCAATACCTGCCGACCCTGCTCTTTGGCGCAGGCAGAGTGGTCACCATCACCACCGAAGCGGTGGCCATCGGCAGCGGCCTCAACCGGCGGCTGGCGGGGCTCTACGGCCTGCTGCAACTGCTGCTGCCGCTCGTTATCTATCTGCTGGCGCTCTGGCTGCCGGCGCGGATCAATCCGGCGCTCAAGGGGGCGGCTCACGATGAACTCTGATGATGGAAACAGCCATATGCTGAGCACCACGCCTCTTCGACTTTACCTTGATGAAAATCTGCTGCTTTCGCTGCCCCCCCTGCAGGTGGCCCCCGGCGAGGTATTGACCCTGATGGGGCCGAGCGGCTGTGGTAAAAGCTCCCTGCTGGCGGGGCTCGCCGGGGTACTGCCCGGCGCGCAGACAGATAGCGGCCCGATCCGGCTGGAGGGGGAGGTAAGGCTCGGCGAGCGGCTACTCAACACCTTGCCTGCGCAAGCACGGCGCATCGGCATGCTGTTTCAGGATGACCTGCTGTTCGACCATCTGACGGTGGCGGAGAACCTGATGTTCGGCATGCCTGCGATCATCAAGGAAAAACGTGCGCGGCGGGAAAAGGCGTTGGCCGCATTGGCGCAGGTCGCGCTGGAGGATCATGCTGACAAGCTGCCGCAACTGCTATCGGGGGGTCAGCGGGCGCGGGTCAGCCTGCTGCGGGCGCTGTTGGCGGAACCCGACGCCCTGCTGCTGGACGAGCCCTTCTCCCGCCTCGACAAGCCGCTGCGAGCCGCCTTTCGCGAACTGGTGTTCGCGCAGATCAAAGCGCTGGCCATCCCCGCTATTCTGGTGACCCACGATGCGGAAGACGCACCGGGCACCATACTCCACCTCACCGAATGCCACTGTTAACCGAGGAGTGTTCACCTTGTTTGATCGCCATCTGATCCCCGTGATCCGCAGCCCCCTCACTCAGCTCGCCAAGCCGCTCTGCCGTGCCGGGATCAGTGCCAATCAGGTGAGCCTCACCGGCTTTGCCATCGGCATGCTGGCGCTGCCGCTGCTGGCCTTTGGCTGCTATCCGTGGGCGCTGGCGGCCATCCTGCTCAACCGGCTGCTGGACGGGCTCGATGGCGCCGTGGCGCGGGAAACCGGCATCACCGACTGCGGCGGCTTTCTCGACATCACGCTGGATTTTATCTTCTACGCCGCCGTGGTACTGGGCTTTGCCCTCGCCGCCCCCGCCAATGCACTACCCGCCGCCACCCTGCTGTTTGCCTTTATGGGCACCGGCTCGAGCTTTCTGGCGTTTGCCATCATGGCGGGCAAGCGGGGCATCGACAATCCGGTCTACCACCACAAATCCCTCTACTATCTGGGCGGCCTCACCGAGGGGAGCGAGACCATCGCCCTGTTCGTGCTGATGTGCCTGTGGCCCGCCGCCTTCGCCCCGCTCGCCTACGGCTTTGCCCTGCTCTGCGCCATCACCACCCTGACCCGACTCTGGAGCGGCTACCACACTCTACGTCCCCCCCAGCCCTAAACAGCACAGCCCTCACAGAAGGGCTAATCCATCGCACGATGAATTGGCGGCAAACAAGGCGCACGGAACACTTGCACGGGGATGGCAATGTTTTACCATGACGACACTTTTATCAGTCTCTTTGAGAACCCTATGCGTCGCCTTGCCTCTCTTCTCACTCTGTCATTATTCCCCCTGCTCGGTGGCTGCAGCAGCGCCCCAGCGCCAAAACCCGTGGTCGTCCCCCAGCCCAAGAGCGCCTTTATCAATCAGGCGCCATCGAGCAAACCCGTTTATACACAAGGGGTTAGCAAGGGGGACTTCGCCAATCGCCCCAACGTGGACCGATTCGTCCAGAAAATGGTCGAGAAGCACGGTTTTGACAACGCACAGCTGCATCAGGTGCTGGCACAGGCAGAGCGTTACGACTGGATCATCCGCCTGATGGATGCCCAGGCGCCGACTACAGCCAAGCCCACCGGCCCGACCGGCGCCTGGAACCGCTATCGCGCCAAGTTCATCACCCCGGACAACGTACAGAACGGCGTCAACTTCTGGCGTGAATACGCAAGCGAGCTGAACCGGGCGGAGCAGATCTACGGGGTGCCGCCGGAGATCATCGTCGGCATTATCGGGGTCGAGACCCGCTGGGGCCGGGTGATGGGCAAGACCCGCATTCTGGATGCGCTGGCCACCCTGGCATTTGATTATCCGCGCCGCGCCGAATTCTTCACCAGCGAATTGGAAGCCTTCCTGGTGATGACCCGCGACGAGGGGATCGACCCCACCGAACCCAAGGGCTCCTATGCAGGCGCCATGGGCTACGGCCAGTTTATGCCCTCCAGCTTCCAGCGCTATGCGGTGGACTTTGATGGCAACGGCCACACCAACCTGTGGGATCCGGTGGATGCCATCGGCAGCGTCGCCAACTACTTCAAGGCCCACGGCTGGGAGAAAGGCCAACCGGTGGCGGTGCGCGGTCAGGGCCAACTGCCCGGCTATGAGCATGGCTTCCAGACCCGCTACCCGGTCGCCACCCTGCGCCGTGCGGGGCTGACGCCAACCAGTAGCTTGGGCAACCACAGCGAGTCGAGCCTACTACGCCTCGATGTCGGCACCGGCTACCAATACTGGTACGGTCTGCCCAACTTCTACACCATCACCCGCTACAACCACAGCACCCACTACGCCATGGCGGTATGGCAGTTGGGTCTGGCGGTGAAAGAGGCCAAAGGCGGTTACTGAGTCAGGTACTGATTTGCCAACAAAAACGGGCCTGCTGGCCCGTTTTTGTTATTCGTTTTCCAGCAACCAGCGTTTGAGCAGTGCCGCTAACTGAGCCTGCTCCGCCTCGGTCAGTGGCGCCAACAGGCGACGCTCGTTGGCCACGTGCAGCTCAACCGCTCGGTCGATAAGCGCTTTGCCCGATTCGGTGAGGCAGACCAGCAGGCTGCGCCGATCGCTGGGCGCCGCTTGCCGCTCTATCAGTCCCCGCTCGGCCAGCTTGTCGAGCCGGGCCGTCATGGCACCCGAACTCAACATGGCCGATTGGTAGAGCACTGTCGGCGTCAGTGGCTCACCCGACCGACGCAGGGTCGCCAAAATGTCGAAGTCCGTGCCAAGCAAGCCGCACTCCTTGAGCTCTTCACTCACCTCACGACCGGCAATTGCCGCCATCCGGGCTACCCGACCCAGCACCCCCATAGGAGAACAGTCGAGATCCGGTCGCTGCCGGGCCCACTGAGCCAGCAGCAGGTCTACATGATCTGATTTCATCGCCAACTACTTATCTTTATATCGAGATACTTGATGATAAATCAATTTGGCGCTAATTTATCTTCACTTAAAGATACTTTGTGAAGAGATAAATAATGCCAATGCTGATCGCCTTGCTGGCTCCACTGCTGTGGGGCAGCACCTATGCTGTCGTCAGCCTCTACCTGACTGACTACTCACCCTACTGGGTTGCCGTATGGCGGGCACTGCCTGCTGGGCTGCTCTTGTTACTGTTGCATCCGCGCATGCCGCCTCTGCCCTGGGGCAAGCAGTTCCTGTTGGCGTTTTGCAACATTGCCGCCTTCTTCGCTTTGCTGTTTGTGGCAGCCTTCCGGCTGCCGGGGGCAGTAGCAGGTACACTTGGTGCCACCCTGCCGCTGGTGCTGATGCTACTGGCCTGGTTGCAAGATGGCACACGACCGAGCCTGAAATGGCTACTGCTGGGATTGATGGGGTTGGCTGGGGTATTACTGTTGCTCAACCCCTCTGCCAATCTGGATCCTGTCGGAGTTGCATGCGCCATGCTGGCCACAGTGCTGATCGGCCAATCCAGCCGCTGGATGCGCCACTGGCCGGTAAACGATCTGCTGGCGCTGACCGCCTGGCAATTGCTGCTTGGGGGCTTGATGCTGATCCCGCTCGCCTGGTGGCTAGCTGGCCCAATGCCGTTACCGGATCCGGCCAGTGCGCCGGGATTGCTCTGGTTGATCCTGCTCAACACCGCGCTGGGCTACTGGGCCTGGTTGTGGGGATTAAAGCACCACGGCCCAGAGGTGATGGGCATGCTGGCCCTCACCAATCCCATGATGGCTGTGTCGCTTGGGGTATTGATGGTGGGTGAAACCCTGGATGTCAGCCAGTGGATCGGCATCGGGGTGATCCTGCTCTCCCTGTTCCTGATGAAGCTGCCAGCACGCCCCTTCTTCAAACGTTGGCAAGCCCGCCGAGCGAGTACAGGGATCTGTAACGAGGCGTAAACACCAGACCACCTCAACCCGCGCATAAACAAGAGGAGCCATTGCGGCTCCTCTTTTTAGCCAGCGGTCAGTGACTTGAAGGTGGCTTATACACCTGCCTTGGCCAGTGCCGCGGAGACGATCTGCTGGGCTTCCTGCTGGATAAGGTCGAGGTGCGCGTCGCCCTTGAAACTCTCCATGTAGATCTTGTAGATGGACTCGGTGCCGGAGGGGCGCGCCGCGAACCAGCCGTTCTCGGTCACTACCTTGAGACCGCCGATGGCGGCATCGTTGCCCGGCGCCTTGGTCAGCTTGGCGATGATGGGCTCACCCGCCAGTGTTGAGGCTTCTACCAGTGCAGGATCCAGCTTGGAGAGCACCGCTTTCTGGGCGCTGTTGGCCGGGGCGTCGATACGGCGATAGCTGGAGCGGCCAAACTTGGCTTCCAGTGCATCGTAGTGAGCCTGCGGATCCTTGCCGGTCACCGCCAGAATTTCTGCCGCCAGCAGCGCCAGAATGAAGCCATCCTTGTCGGTGGTCCAGACGGTGCCATCTTTGCGCAGGAAGGAGGCGCCCGCGCTCTCCTCGCCGCCAAAGCCAAACTCGCCGCTGTAGAGGCCATCCACGAACCACTTGAAGCCGACCGGCACCTCTTTGAGGGTGCGGCCAATCTCGCCGGCAACCCGGTCGATCATGGAGGAAGAGACCAGCGTCTTGCCAACGGCTGCATTGGCAGACCAGCCGGTGCGATGGGTAAACAGATACTGGATTGCCACCGCCAGATAGTGGTTCGGGTTCATCAGGCCGGACTTGGTGACGATGCCGTGACGGTCGTAGTCAGGGTCGTTGCCAAGGGCAATGTCGAACTTGTCTTTGAGAGCAATCAGGCTGGCCATGGCGAACGGGCTGGAGCAGTCCATCCGGATCTTGCCGTCTTTATCCAGGGTCATGAAGGAGAAGGTCGGGTCGACCTTGTAGTTCACCACCTCGATGTTCAGGCCATAGGTCTTGGCGATGACGTCCCAGTAGGCGACGCCGGAGCCGCCCAGCGGATCGACACCGATCTTGATGCCTGCGTTCTTGATGGCGTCCATGTCCAGCACGTTCTTCAGATCATCCACATAGGGGGTGACATAGTCGTGCTCGACCACGAACGGGCTTTTGAGCGCCTCGGCGAACGGCATCCGTTTCACGCCAGCCAGACCCGCTTCCAGAATAGCGTTGGCACGATCTTCTACCCACTTGGTGATCTCCCCTTCGGCAGGGCCTCCATGGGGCGGGTTGTATTTGAAACCACCATCTTCCGGCGGGTTGTGGGACGGCGTGATCACCACGCCGTCGGCGCGCGCTGCAGGCTTGCTGGCCCCTTCTTTGCCAGAGTTGTAGCGCAGGATGGCGTGAGAGATGACAGGGGTCGGGGTAAAGCCGAGGCCAGCCTGAATGCGGGTTTCAACACCGTTGGCGGCCAGCACTTCGACGGCGCTGGCAAAGGCGGATTCGGACAGGGCGTGAGTATCCATGCCGACAAACAGCGGGCCCGTGATGCCTGCCTGCTGGCGATACTCCACCAGTGCCTGGGTCACCGCCAGAATATGGGATTCGGTAAAGGCGCTGTGCAGGGCGCTGCCGCGGTGGCCGGAGGTACCGAAGGCAACTCGCTGCTCGGGGCGGCTCATGTCCGGCTTGTTGAGGTAGTAGGCGCTGACCAGACGGGGGATGTTGGTCAGATCGCTTAAACGGGCCGGTTGACCGGCGTGGGAATGCTGAGCCATGGCGTTTTCCTTGCGTAATGGCGGCCTTGCCGGGCAAGGCCTGAGTCTTGAAGAATCGTTAAATTGCGCCACACACCTGTGCGATCACCTCTTCGCCATAGCCCATGCTGGCCATCAGCTGGGCCACCATATTCTGCTTGCGGCTGGTGTTGGTGTTGGTGATCACCCAGAACGGGGTCTCCGGTACCGGCTTGGGCTTGGTGGTGCTGCCACTGGCGCGCAGAGCCTCGGGATCCCGCGAGAAATAGACGCGCTTGCGCCCCTTGATTTCGGTGGCCTGGGTAAAGCCTTCCGGGTTATCCCGGTAGAGGGTACTCAGCACCAGCATAAAGCGGTTGATGGACTTCTCTTCCTTTTGCAGCTCACCGGAATCGAGCAGGGCTTGCAGCCCTTGTTGGGTGGCTACCGCACTGGGCTGCGCGACGGCAACGGGCTCGGCAACCGGCACACCTTGGTGGGCAGGCTGTTCCAGCAGACGGCGCAGGATATCGGAGGCACTCTCACCAATGTGCCGGGTCTGGCTGGCGATATAGAAGTAGAGATCGTCATCAAGCTCGATGGTTTTCATAGGGATGCGCTGGACTCGTCGAAATTCGGATGCGGCGATTATACATAGGCAAACCCGACAGCCCAAGCAAGGGGCTGGCAGATGTACATGAATCTCATCGAGAATACGGCATAATAGCGGGCCAAGTGTGTGATCAGCCGCACTGATAGCCGATCCGGACGGGATTTTTTAGAAAAAAAACCACATAAAATCCCAATCCATTGGACGAAATCCTTTTCTTTCCAGTGCGTTAAATAAAACAGCGATACGCACCCACGACCGACAAGGTGTCATTTTGCAACAAAACAGCATATTGAACTTCAAGGAGCAGGGTCAGGGCCCGGCGGTCATTCTGATCCACGGCCTGTTTGGCAGCCTCGATAACCTCGGCCTGCTGGCCCGTGCCCTCTGCGAACAGTACCGGGTCATCAGCGTCGATCTGCGCAACCACGGCGCCTCCTTTCATAGCAGCGAGATGAGCTATCCGGCGCAAGCGGCCGACATTCTCGCGCTGATGGATAACCTTGAGCTTGATCAGGCGGCGATAGTAGGCCACTCGATGGGGGGCAAGGTAGGGATGCAGGTCACCAAGCTGGCGCCAGCGCGGGTAAGCCGTCTGGTCGTCGCCGACATGGCGCCGGTCGCCTATCCCCACTCCCGCCACCAGAATGTGTTCGCCGGACTCAACGCCACACTGCGCACGCCGCCGCAAAGCCGCAGTGAAGCGGAAGCCATGCTGGCGCAGCACATCGAGATCGCCGGGGTGCGCCAGTTCCTGCTCAAATCCTTCGCCAGAGGCGAGCATGGCTGGGGTTGGCGCTTCAATGTGCCCGCCCTTGAGCAAAACTACGCCAACATCATGGACTGGCCAGACGATGAACGCCGCTTCGAAGGGCCTGTGCTCTTTATCAAAGGCGGGGATTCTGACTATATGCAGCCCCAATACAGCGAGACGGCACTGGCCCAATTCCCGGCGGCAAAGGTGCGTGTCATCGCGGGTACCGGCCACTGGCTGCATGCGGAAAAACCGGCTCTGTTCAACAAATTGGTTGTGGATTTCCTGTCGACAGGCGGTTAACAGTTTCAAATCCTTTGTGATATAGTGCGCCCGTCATAAGGAGTGTGCGCAATCCATGCTAAGTGAACATATCGACCTGATCGAAAGTTTGGGCCTCAAGTTATTCTTTGTGGCCATTTTCATATTGATTGGCCTGGCCATTCAGGACGTGCTCAAGCGCGGCAACGTGCCCCGTTTCGGTCGTTTTATCGTCTGGTTGGTACTGTTTCTGGGTTGTGCGGGTTTTGTCGCCAAGGGGCTGATCGAACTGGGCTGGGAAGGCTCAGGACTCGGCTAACTTATTTTCATCTGTGATGTATGGCCAAACAGCAAACTGATCGAACAACACTGGATCTGTTCGCAAATGAGAAGCGCCCCGGCAGGCCAAAGACCAATCCACTCCCCCGCGAGACCCAGCTCAAGATCAACAAGCGTAACCAGCTTAAGCGCGATCGGGAAAATGGGCTGAAGCGGGTAGAGTTAAAGGTGGAGGCCGAGTTGCTGGAGCGCCTGAACCAACTTGCGTTACAACAGAACATCAGCCGAGCCGAGCTGATCCAATCTATCCTGAAACAACAGATTGAGTCCGCCTTTGCGGTGGACATTGCAGTCTGAGCGTTGAGCATTAACACCAAATACGGGTAACTAAACACTATGGCAAGTGTAGGTCTGTTTTTTGGCAGCGATACCGGTAACACCGAAGCTGTCGCCAAGATGATCCAGAAAGAGCTGGGCAAAAACCTGATTGAAGTCCGTGACATCGCCAAGAGCAGCAAGGCCGACATCGAGAGCTTTGATCTGCTGATGTTCGGCATCCCGACTTGGTACTACGGCGAAGCCCAGGCCGACTGGGACGACTTCTTCCCCGATCTGGGCGAAATCGACTTCACCAACAAGCTGGTCGCCATCTTCGGTTGCGGTGATCAGGAAGACTACTCCGAGTACTTCCTCGACGCCATGGGCACCCTGCGTGACATCGTTGAAGCCAAAGGCGCCATCATCATCGGTCACTGGCCAACTGCCGGCTACGAGTTCGAAGCCTCCAAGGCACTGGTCGATGACAAGCACTTTGTCGGTCTGGGTATCGATGAAGATCGCCAGCCGGAGCTGACCGCCGAGCGCGTCAAGGGCTGGTGCAAGCAGCTGCACGAAGAGATGTGCTTGGGCGAGCTGGAGTAATCTCCTCCCCCTGCTTGAAGCAACAAGGGCCCGTCGGGGCCCTTGTTGTATCTGCTTGCTGCGATGCTTGCCTTTATTCTCTCTTGTTATTCACCTCTGTGCTCCGGTTTGGCTCGCACATAGAGGGTGCGCTTGACCTGCGCCACCAGCTCGCCACTCTTGTCCTGCACCGTCACCTCGAATTCGGGGAAGTGTTTGTTGCCACCTTCAGTCGCCGCCACGATTTCGGCCAGCTTGCCCTCGGTCAGGTTGAACTCGGCCACCAGCTTGCCCTTGCCCGGCTTGATATAGTTGATGCTGCCCGCCTTGTCCCAGACGTAGTAGCGATTCTTGAAGTAGCCCATCAGCATCAGTGGATAGATGGGGTCTGTCATGGCAAACATACTGCCGCCAAACTGGGTGCGGTTGGCATTCTTGTTCCACCAGCGGGATTTCAGGGTCACCCGGCAGTAGCGAAAGTCATCGCTCAGGGTCTCTATCTTGATACCGGCGCCCCAGAAGGGAGGCCAGGCGTTGAGTGCGCTGCGCACCCAGGCCGCATTGTCAAAAAGCCAATCCATGGATCTCATCCGACCAGAAATATGAAAGTTACATCTTATCAACATCTGCCATGCCAGCAAGTCGGACGACACGATTGATTATTTCAATCCAACCGGCCATTTATGGCTAAACCCCTTGAATTGCTGGGTTTATTTTTAGGGAGGCTACGACCTATAATGACAGGCCAAGCGAGTTCAAGGTTGCCATTCCTGCGGCAGTCCATCAGAATAACCCCACCTTCGAGAATGCGAATAAGTAGAATATGGCAGACAACAACCAAGCGTTAAAAAAGGCCGGGCTCAAGATCACCTTGCCCCGGGTCAAAATCCTGGAAATCCTGCAACAGCCGGACTGCCAGCACACCAGCGCCGAAGATCTCTATAAACGACTGATCGACCTGGGTGAAGAGATTGGTCTCGCTACCGTCTATCGCGTTCTCAACCAGTTTGATGATGCCGGTATCGTTACCCGTCACCACTTCGAAGGTGGCAAGTCGGTATTCGAGCTGGCCACTCAGGAGCACCACGACCACCTGGTTTGCCTCGACTGCGGCAAGGTGATCGAGTTCTCCGACGAAGTGATCGAACAGCGTCAGCGCGAGATCGCCAAGAAATTCAATATCCGTCTCACCAACCACAGCCTCTACCTCTACGGTCACTGTGCAACAGGTGAGTGCAAGCACGACGAATAAGTCGCCCGCGACTTGCAGATAACGGACAATAAAAAAGCCAGCATCAGCTGGCTTTTTTATTGTCCGGCGCAGGCCGCTGGCAGCACACAGGGCAGGGTCTCCCCTGCCCCATCGGCTTAGCCTTCTACCTTGCCCCAGGAGTCGCGCAGGGCAACGGTGCGGTTAAACACCAGATGCTCCGGGCTGGAGAGCTTGTTGTCGGCGCAGAAGTAACCTTCACGCTCGAACTGGTAAGCCTGCTCCGGCTTGGCGTTCTTCAGGGATGCCTCAACACGGGCCCCCTCGATGATCACCAGAGATTCCGGGTTCAGCGCTGCTTCGAAGTCATCCTCGGCGCCCGGGTTCGGCACCTTGAACAGACGATCGTAGAGACGCACTTCGGCTGGCAGGGAGTGAGTGGCGCTGACCCAGTGGATCACCCCTTTCACCTTGCGGCCATCGGCCGGATCCTTGCCCAGGGTCTCGGGGTCGTAGGAGCAGTAGATGCAGGTGACCTTGCCATCGGCATCTTTCTCGATGCGCTCGGCCTTGATCACATAGGCATTGCGCAGACGCACTTCCTTGCCCAGCACCAGACGCTTGAACTGCTTGTTCGCCTCTTCTTTGAAGTCCGCTTCATCAATGAAGATCTCGCGGGTGAAGTTCAACTCGCGGGTACCCATCTCGGCATTGCTCGGGTGGGCCGGGGCAGTCAGCACTTCGTCGGCAGCCAGGTTCTCGATGACCACTTTCACCGGATGCAGCACGGCCATGGCGCGCGGTGCATGCTCGTTGAGGTCTTCGCGGATGCAGGCTTCCAACATGCTCATCTCGACGATGTTGTCCTGCTTGGTCACACCGATGCGCTTGCAGAACTCGCGGATGGAGGCCGGGGTGTAACCACGACGACGCAGACCGGAGACGGTCAGCATGCGCGGGTCATCCCAACCATCGACGTGCTTCTCGGTCACCAGCAGGTTCAGCTTGCGCTTGGACATGACGGTGTATTCGAGGTTCAGACGAGAGAACTCGTACTGACGGGGGTGGCAATCGATGGTGATGTTGTCCAGCACCCAGTCATACAGACGACGGTTGTCCTGGAACTCCAGGGTGCAGATGGAGTGGGTGATCCCTTCCAGCGCGTCCGAGATGCAGTGGGTGAAGTCATACATCGGGTAGATGCACCACTTGTCACCGGTCTGGTGATGGTGGGCAAACTTGATGCGGTAGATAACCGGATCACGCATCACCATGAAGGGGGATGCCATGTCGATCTTGGCGCGCAGGCAGGCGGTGCCTTCGGCGAACTCGCCATTCTTCATCTTGGCAAACAGCGCCAGGTTCTCTTCCACGCTGCGATCGCGGAACGGGCTATTCTTGCCAGCTTCAGTCAGGGTGCCACGGTACTCGCGCATCTGCTCGGGCGTCAGCTCGTCCACATAGGCCAGACCCTTTTCAATCAGCTCGATGGCGTAGCCGTGCAGCTTGTCGAAATAGTCGGAGGAGTAGCAGATCTCGCCGTTCCACTGGAAGCCGAGCCACTGTACGTCCTGCTTGATGGACTCTACGTACTCGATATCTTCCTTCACCGGGTTGGTGTCATCGAAACGCAGGTTGCACTGGCCCTGATAGTCGCGGGCGATGCCGAAGTTCAGGCAGATGGATTTGGCGTGGCCGATATGGAGATAACCGTTCGGCTCGGGCGGAAAACGGGTATGCACGCTGCTGTGCTTACCGCTGGCCAGATCTTCATCAATGATCTGACGAATAAAGTTAGTTGGGCTGTTCGCCTGACTCATGGCTCACCTCAAAAAAGCGTCACTGGCGGAAGTTGTGCCGGCTGGCACCCTCATCCCCCCGCCGTCAAGCCGGGTATGATCCCTTATTACGGGCGCTGTCTCAACCTGAATTTGGCACTTCCGGGCCATTTCCCGGCCATTGCGCCGCTAAAAACGGCGTGGCTTGCCACATTGCACACCAAATGCATAAAAAAGCCCCGCACTGGGCGGGGCTGAAAGTGATGAAAAACACAAAACAGACAATTACACACAACAAAGGCTCACACGCACAGTCAACCTTTCCCAAACCCGATACGCCATCGCCCTTGGGAAAGGCGGGTCTTGCGACCCACCTCATGTTAACGGTTGACTGCTATCAGTTCAGTTCGGTGACGCGGCTGGTGCGCTTGCCATCGAAGCTGGTGGTACGCAGGTAGACCTTGCCATTCACGCTAGGCTTGGCCGCGGCGTCATAGGCACTCCAGTTGGTACCGTCCAGGCTGTACTGGATGGGCAGACCCGGCAGATCCACGTTCGCTTCCAGCACACCGTTCACTACCTTGGCACCCGGTACGGAGAGGCGGTATTCAACACCAGCCTGATCCAGTTTCGGCAACACGCGCTGACCCAGTACGTTGGCAAACTGGTTCCACTCTTTGTTGAGGGTGGCCTTGTTGACGAACTTGGTCTCGCCGGAGAACTCGCGGTTCTTCACGTAATCCAGCTCGAAGCCACCTTTGTGCCAGGCACGCTCGGCCACGGAGAAGATACGCGGGTAGACCATGTACTCGTACTGAGCATCGGTACGCACGGTTTCACTCCACTGCTGACCGGAGATCCCCTTGAACTTGACCGGATCCTGGTCACCCTTGGCCACGAAGGCGTTGCCGTCGCGATCAACCGAGGTCTCGGCGTTCTGCGGCAGGTTTTCCGGGGCGAAGGCAAATACCTTGCGGGTGTCGTTGAAACGGGTTGCCCAGTAGTAGCCACGCTCGGCCGGGTGTACTTCGTTCGGGAAGTCGAAGTAGAGGTAATCCGGGTTGGACAGCACCACTTGGTAACCCTTGTGCGCCCACTTCATCGCTTCGTTGAAGCCACCCCAGTAGAGGGTTTCCCAGAAGTTGACACGGGTATTGTCGGTGGCGAAGTCTTTGGCACCGCTGGCGTACTTCAGACCATCTTCCCACGCCTGCAGGGTAGAGAAGCCGCGGTCTTTGACCATCTGGCCCACTTCCTTGGCGAAGTAAACCGGCAGCTCGCCCACTTCCTTGATCTTGCCTTCGTCGATCATCTTCTGGCACATCGGGGACTTGCCAAACGGCTTGTCCTGCTTGCTGGAGTCGACGTTGCCTTTCCAGGCGACCAGCTCTTCTTTCTTGGTGACGGCCGGATCCTGATAGCCACCGCCCTGCATGATGTTCTTCGCCTCATCACCACCGTAGTGCCATGCGGTCAGCGGCTGACCGGCGGCCTGGTGCATCTGGGCAACTTCATCCATTACCTTGGCCACGAAGGTGGCAGCACCCGGCTGGCAAGGGTTGATGAAGGACATCTTGTCGTAGAACTGGACGGAGGTGACATTGGAGGTGTCAGCCGGATCAGTCAGACGGAACTGGTTGGCTTCCGCTTCTTTGCCTTCCGCCATCAGACGCTTGTAGCGCGCTTCCATGGAGACCACGGCAGCACGGGCGTGGGCCGGCATGTTGATCTCGGGGATCACGGTCACACCACGGGCCTTGGCATAACGCACCAGATCCACGTAGTCAGACTTGCTGTAGAAACCGGAACCCTGGTTGTCGCTGGTCGGGCCGGAACCCAGTTGCGGCATCAGGCACTTGGTTTCGGACTCGTCGTGGCAACGCTGGCTACCGACCTGGGTCAGCTCCGGCAGACCCGGGATCTCCAGACGCCAGCCTTCATCGTTGGTCAGGCCAAGGTGCAGCACGTTGAGCTTCATGGCAGACATCTGGTCAACCAGCTTCTTCATGGTATCCAGACTGCGGAAGTGGCGGGCCACGTCGGTCTGCATGCCGCGGTATTCAAAGCGCGGCGCATCCTCGACGGTCATCGGGCTCACCAGCTTGTCATCAACACCCAGCAGGGAGATCAGGGATTGTGCACCCCAGAATGCCCCATCGATGTCGCGACCCTGGATCACTGTGCCCTTCTGACCGATGGTCATGTCATAGCCTTCAGCCTGCTTGAGCTTGCTGCCGAGCTTGATGGTCACCGGGTAGCCGGTGTCGGAGAGGGTAACACCCAGCTTGGTCAGTTGAGCCTTCAGGGCCTCGGCGCGATCGCTCGGCAAGTCCAGGGCATTGAGTTTGATGGTAGAGAAGTCAACCTGCGGGCCAGCTTTGACTACCTGCTTCATCGGGGTCGGCAGGATCTGGTTGTCAATCTTGCCAGCCGGCAGCAGGGTGCTGGTCTGGTTGGCCGCGAAGCGGGTCTCGCTGTTCATCAGGATGTTCTTGTCATCCTTGGTACGCTTCCAGCCATCGGCCGGCATCGGCTTCTCGTAGGTGCTGGCATCATTGATGTTGCTCATGCTGACCAGTACTTTCGGCTCGGCACCTTCGCTGGCGACATACCAGTTCGGCATGATGTCAGATTCGAACAGTACCCAGTATTCCACCACCAGCGGCACTTCGACCGTGGCATCCTTGGCAAAGCCCTGGAACTTCTCGGTTGGCGTCAAACGATAGAGATCGCCGGTCAGGTGAGTGATGGTGAACTGGTCGTTATCCACACGCTGGATACGACGGATGGAGGAGACGTAGATGCTCCAGTCTTTGGAGGTGACGTCCGCACCGGTATTGGTCAGGTGCAGCTTGGCAACGCCACAGCTCGCCCACTCGGAACCGAGCGCCTGGCAATCGAGGCCGGCACCGGCACCGTCGTTGGTGACCACTTCATACTTGACCACCAGGTTATTGGCGAGGGAGTCGACCACAGCCTGCTTGGCGGCATCGGCTGCCTGGACCTGGCTGACAAAAACGGTAGACATGGCAATGGCTAACAGAGAATGTTTCAAGTTCATAACTGCTGCTCTCATTTGAAGTAAAGGTTGGATTTTCTTGGCTTTTTTATATGGGGCCCCTGAGCGGGGCCCTTAGTTATGTCAACAATGGACTTAGACTTGAGGTGAGCGAGTCGCTCGATTAACGCAGGGCTTTCATCTCACCGGCGATGATTTCGGCCAATGGGCCCAGAATCACCTGCAGGTTCTGCTCACCGAGTTTGACCACACCGGCCGCACCCAGGGCTTTCAGCTTGCGCTCATCGACGATGCTGCGGTCTTTCAGAGTCAGACGCAGACGAGTGATGCAGGCATCGATGGAGACCAGGTTCTCTTGACCACCCAGCACTTCCAGGTATTGCTTGGCCAGCTCGGTACGGTTGGTAGATTGAGCGGCAGCCGGAGCACTCTCTTCGTCATCTTCACGACCCGGGGTTTTCAGGTTCAGCTTGGCAATCACTACGCGGAACACGGTGTAGTAGAGGCCGAAGAAGACCAGACCCTGAGGGATCAGCATGTACCAGTTGGTCGCCAGCGGGTTACGGCTGGAGAGCACCATATCCACCAGACCGGCACTGAAACCGAAACCGGCCATCCACTGCATGGAGGCAGCGATGAACACGGAGATACCGGTCAGTACGGCGTGGATGACATACAGTACCGGCGCCACGAACATGAAGGAGAACTCGAGCGGCTCGGTTACACCGGTGAAGAAGGAGGCAAAGGCAGCTGCGATCATGATGGAGGCAACTTTCTCTTTGTTCTCTTTCTTGGCGGAGTGGTAGATGGCCAGAGCGGCACCCGGCAGACCGAACATCATGATGGGGAAGAAGCCAGCCTGGTACATACCGACCACGCCTTTCACCTGCTCCAGGCTCTTGCCAGCGGCCAGAGCGGCATCGATGGTAGCCTGACCACCCAGGAAGTTCGGGATGTCGTTGATACCGGCCACGTTGAACCAGAACACGGAGTTCAAGGCGTGGTGCAGACCGATCGGGATCAGCAGACGGTTGAAGAAGGCGTAGATACCGGCACCGGTAGAGCCCAGGCTCACGATGGACTCACCGAAGGAGACCAGACCACCGTAGATTGCCGGCCATACGGCCATCAGGATGAAGGATACGACGATCATCACCACGGAGGTTACGATCGGTACCAGACGACGACCGGAGAAGAAGGAGAGTGCCTTGTGCAGCTCGACGCTGCTGAAGCGGTTGTACAGCTCAGCGGCGATAACACCACACAGGATACCCACGAACTGGTTGCTGATCTTGGCAAACGCGGCAGGAACCTGCTCCACCGGGATGCTCTTGATCTGGGCCACAGCGCCCGGGCTCAGCAGGGTGGTAACCACCAGGAAGCCGACCAGACCAGCCAGAGCAGCAGAACCATCTTTATCCTTGGACATACCGTAAGCAACACCGACTGCGAACAGTACGGACATGTTATCGATAATGGCTGCGCCCGCTTTAATCAGGAAGGCAGCCAGCGCACTGTCACCACCCCAACCATTCGGGTCAATCCAGTAGCCAACCCCCATCAGGATCGCGGCGGCAGGCAATACCGCTACCGGCACCATCAGGGCACGGCCGATCTTTTGCAAATAACCGAGAATGTTCACGGTTCCTCTCCTTAGTTAATGTTTTTCTAGAAATTAAGTGCTTATCACGTTTGACGCATAAGCCATCAAGGCTTGATTGGCAGTCTAGGGCTTTTATTTCGCTGCGCAAATTAATAAACCGATAATCGTGATCGTTATCACCCAAACAAGATAAAGGTGGTGGATAGATGTGGCTTAGTTCGCAATCTTTATTTACGCTATAAAACAACTTGAATCCGTCTTAGCCAATTGCCACCGCCAAACCGGTCGCAACCCGACACAGAGGTATCCCATATGCGCCTGATCCCGTTGAAATCTGCCAGCCAAGTAGGCCTGTGGTCTGCTCGTTACATCGTTGACCGCATCAACGCGTTCAAGCCGACCAGCGATCGCCCTTTCGTACTGGGCCTGCCCACCGGTGGCACCCCGCTCAACACCTACAAGCGCCTGATCGAGTTGCACAAAGCCGGTGAAGTGAGCTTCCAGAACGTGGTCACCTTCAACATGGACGAGTACGTCGGCCTGCCGGAAGATCACCCGGAGAGCTACCACAGCTTCATGCACAACAACTTCTTCAGTCACATCGACATTCGTCCCGAAAACATCAACATCCTCAACGGCAATGCCGAGGATCTGGTGGCCGAGTGCAAGCGCTACGAAGACAAGATCAAGTCCTACGGCAAGATCCACCTGTTCATGGGTGGCGTGGGTAACGACGGCCACATCGCATTCAACGAGCCGGCTTCTTCCCTCTCCTCCCGCACCCGGGTCAAGACCCTGACCGAAGATACCCGCATCGCCAACTCCCGCTTCTTCGGTGGCGACATGGAGCAGGTGCCCAAACTGGCCCTGACCGTGGGTGTCGGCACCCTGATGGATGCGGAAGAGATCATGATCCTGGTCACCGGTCACGGCAAGGCACTGGCCCTGCAGGCCGCCGTGGAAGGCAGCGTCAACCACATGTGGACCATCTCCACCCTGCAACTGCATCCGAAGGGAATGATGGTGTGCGACGAGCCCTCCACCATGGAGCTCAAGGTCAAGACCGTTCGCTACTTCCAGCAGCTGGAAGCCGCCAACATCGGCCGTCTGTAAGGAGTCGTCATGTACGCATTGACCAACTGCACCCTCTACACTGGCAGCTGCGTGCTGACCGGCTACGGGGTGCTTATCGAGGGCGACAAGATTGTCGCCATCTCTCACCTGGCCGAACTGCCTGCAGGCATCGAACTGATTGACCTCAAAGGCGCCAACCTGACTGCCGGTTTTATCGACGTGCAGCTCAACGGCTGTGGCGGGGTGATGTTCAACACCGAGATCACGGTCGAGACCCTGGCAACCATGCAGGCGGCCAACCTCAAATCCGGTACCACCAGCTTCCTGCCGACCCTGATCACCAGTCCGGATGCCGACATGAAGCAGGCCGTTGCGGTGACCCGTGACTACATGGCGGCACACCCCAACGAGGTGCTGGGCGTCCATCTGGAAGGGCCTTACACCAACCTCAAGCGCAAGGGGATCCACCCTGCCGCGCAAATTCGCCAGCCAGCGGACGAAATGATCGACTTCTTCTGCGCCAACGCGGATGCCATCACCAAAATCACCCTGGCACCGGAACGCAACGAGCCGGCCCATATCCGCCGTCTGGTGGAAGCGGGCATTCTGGTCTCGGCCGGTCACACTGCCGCCAGTTACGATCAGGCCATGGCCGGGTTCGATAACGGTATTCGCTTTGCGACCCACCTCTACAACGCCATGACTCCGACCCTCAACGGTCGCGAGCCGGGCGTCGTGGGCGCCATCTATGATCGCAAGGATGTCTACGCGGGCATCATCGTCGATGGCCACCATGTGCACTGGGCCAACGTGCGTCTGGCTCACAAGGCGCTGGGGGAGCGACTGGTGCTGGTCACCGATGCCACCGCGGCAGCCGGAGCGCCGGAAGGCTTTGAGAAATTTGATTTTTGTGGCACCACCGTCTTTTTACGCGATGGTCAGTGTGTCGACGAGAATGGTACACTCGGCGGTTCCTCCCTCACCATGATTGAGGGGGTGGAAAATCTGGTCAAGCAGGTCGGATTACCGCTCGATGAAGCACTGAGAATGGCCAGCCTCTACCCCGCTCGCGCCATTGGATGGGACTCACGTCTCGGTAGTATCCAGGTCGGTAAAGTAGCCAACCTCACTGTCTTCGATCAGGACTTCACGGTCCGTGGGACCGTGGTTAACGGACACTACACACAACAGTGACATCATGACTGGCGGACAAATAGCAAACGTAGATCTTATCAAGCAGGTAAACAGTGCAGCCGTGTATCGGCTCATCGACCTGCAAGGCCCCATCTCCCGGGTCAAGATTGCCGAGTTGAGTCAGCTGGCCCCGGCCAGCGTGACCAAAATAACCCGGCAACTGATCGAGCATGGCCTGATCAAGGAGACCTCTCCGCAAGCCTCAACCGGCGGGCGGCGTGCCATCTCCCTGACCACCATCAAACATCGCTTTCAGTTTGTCTCTGCCAAGCTGGGCCGCGGCTACCTGCAACTGAGTCTCTATGACCTCGATGGCAAGGAGCTCGACCAGCACGTCATTCAGGTGACCGAGATCGACCAGCAACCCGTGGTCGACATGCTGCTGCGAGAGATTGGCGCCTTTATCGATGCCAACCGCGAACGTTGTCGCAACCTCATCAGCATCGCGCTGACCATGCCGGGTCTGGTCAACCCGGAATCCGGCATGGTCATCTACACCCCCAAGTACCAGATCCGCAATCTGGGACTGGCGAAGCTGCTTGAGAACCACTTCAACCTCCCCTGCTACGTGGGCAACGACACCCGCTCGCTGGCTCTGGCCGAACACTTCTTCGGCGAGTCCCGCGACTGCATGGACTCCATTCTGGTGAGTGTCCACCAGGGGACGGGCTCGGGGATCATCACCAAGGGTCAGGTGTTCCTCGGTCAGAACCGCAACGTCGGCGAGATCGGCCATATCCAGGTCGAGCCGCTCGGCAAGCGCTGCCACTGTGGCAACTTCGGCTGCCTCGAGACCATCGCCTCCAACGAAGCGATCATCGACAAGGTGAAGGAGCTCATCAGCCGCGGTCACCAGAGCGCACTGCAAGAGAAGCACATCACCATTCAGGAGGTGTGCAAGGCGGCACTGGCAGGTGATGAGCTGGCCCGCAGCGTCATCGAGAACGTGGGTGAGCATCTGGGACGAGCGGTGGCTATTACGGTCAACCTGTTCAACCCGCAGAAGGTGCTGATCGCCGGTGAAATCACCGCCGCCGAAGAGATCCTCTTCCCGGCCATCCGTCGCTGCGTCGAGCATCAATCCCTGCCGAGCTTCCACCGTGGCCTGCCCATCGTGAAAGCCCGCTTCCAGAACCAGCCAACCTATGGCGGCTTTGCGCTGGTCAAGCGCGCCCTGCTGGAGGGGGATCTGCTGCAGATCATCATGGAGCAGAAGTAAAACACTGATCTTGCGAGATAACCAAACGGCAGCCACTGGCTGCCGTTTTCTATTGTGTGCTTGCTGGCGGTTTAGCCCGCCCGACATGGCTTGAACAGATCCAGCTTGTTGTCGTAAACACTCGTCTGCACATCCATGATCCCCAGCATGGAGTGAAAGAGGTTGTCATGGGAGAAGCGCTGGCTGCTCGCCTCCGCCGCCAGGCAACCCATATCAAGCTGGCGATCGGCCTGTAACTGAGGCGAGAACCAGGTCAGCAGCGGCACCCGTGTCTGATCATCCGGCGCAAACTTGTAAGGCGTGCCGTGCAGATAGAGCCCCATGGCCCCGAGGGATTCGCCGTGATCGGAGAGATAGACCAGTCCCACATCGTACTGGCTCTCCAACGACTTGAGCTTGTCGATCAGCAGCCCCACCACCTTGTCGGTGTAGCGGATGGTGTTGTCATAGGTGTTGACCAGCTCTTCGTTGCTGCAGTTTTCAATGTCGCTGCGCGGGCAGTCCGGCATAAAGACGCGCTCGCTGGCAGGATAACGACGAAAATAGGTCGGGCCGTGGCTGCCCATCAGGTGAAAAGCCACCAACTTGTTGCCCTTCATGCCGGCAATCTGCTGATCCAGCCCCTCCAGCAACACCTCGTCATAGCAAGACTCCCCCTGACAGAGCGCAGGATAGGATTTGGGGAGGATCTCGATGGTCGGCACATTGCGGCACACCCCTTTGCAGCCGCCATCATTCTCTTTCCACAATACCGAGACTCCGGCATGTTGCAGCACATCGAGCAGGCCGTCACGGGAGCTGGCGAGCTGGTCATCGTAACCACGGCGCGTGAGGTTGGAGAACATGCAGGGCACCGAAACCGCAGTAGCCGTACCGCAGGAGCGCACATCTTTGAACGACACCACCCCCTGCTCTTTGGCCGTGAAGCTGTTGGTCGCCTTGCCATACCCGTTAAGGGAGTAGTTCTGGCTGCGCGCCGTCTCCCCCACCACCAGGAACATCAAAGTCGGCTTGCTTCCCCGGGCCACCACCCTGGCATCGGTCCCCAAGTGTTGGTAGGGGATCGGCGTAGCAAACAGCACATCACGCCCATATTTGTAGAGGCCGTGCACATAGTTGGCAGGCACAATCTCTTTGGCCAGCGACTTGTTGTTGCGCCCGACCGAGGCGTAATCCTGATAGTAAAGTGACGCGACGCCCCCGATAAACAGCAGAGAGATAGCCAATACACCTGCCCGCAACGCCAACCCCTGATACAAGCGAGCCGGATAGCGGATCCGCAGTGACCAGAGCAGCAGAACAGGCAACAGCCCGGTCAGCAGAAACCAGAGCGCAACCGAGCCATTCAAATAGGCCCCCGCCTCACCACTGTTGGTCTCCACTATATTCTGGATCATGCCTGCATCAAAGATGACGCCGTATTTGAGCATGGCGTAGCTGACGATGGAGCCAGTCAGAATGAGCACGGTAAAAAAGGGCTTGAGCACAAACCGGAACGTGAAGGGAATAAACACGGCATTTAGCGCCGCGATCAGCACCAGCGGGATCGAGATGGCAAATCCGGCTTTGACATGGGTCAGGGCGCTGAGCACCGTATAGAAATGCAAAAAGATTGGCCAGTTCAGTACCAGGGCGAAAAAGAGCACCAGCAACAGATTGGTCTGCAGTACACCGAGGGTTACACGCATAAACAACTCCTACATACCGGCCTGCAGCGCAGCGGGCCGGCCAAGCCAACAAAAACGACGGGGCCAGCGTAGGAAGTAAAACTTAAGCGCGAATTAAGAGGAGAAGCACGGCGCTCGTGCGCCCCATCACAGCACGGGGCGCTCCGTGGCCCCGAAATGGATTTTTAGTTGTCTATCCATCGGATTTTGCTAGCTTGTTGAGTAGGCATTCACGAAATGCAGGTTAACCGATGGCACTGATCCAAGCCTCGATAGAGCAATTGAGAGTAGGCCACTATATCCATCTCCCCACGGGATGGACCAACCACCCGTTTATGTTCAATACCTTCAAGATCAAGGATCAGCAGCAACTCGACATTCTCCGTCATCTTGATCTCACCCTGCTGATGGTCGACCCCGACAAGAGCGATCTGCCCATCGAGCCGCTGCTGCGCGGCGATATCCCGGATGCCGGGCCTGATCTTGATGAGCTGGAAGAGCTGATTGCCTCGGGCCCGCCCCCCTTTGACGAGAAAGCCTTTCGCCGCTCCATGCGCGCCGCTGACAAAGCCTTTGGCCAATCCATGAGCGAGCTGCGCGATGCACTCGGGGCGCTGAACCTCAAACCGGATGAGGGACTGGCCAACACAGCCCAGATCGTCCGTAATGCCGCCTTCACACTCAGTCAGCATGAAGGGCCTCTCGGGCTCCACCTTATTCGCAGCCCCCACACAGATATCCTGCTGCAACACAGCCTCAATGTGGCTTTCATTGCCATGCTGATGGCACGCGAACTCGGCATGAACCCCATCGAGATTGAGGAGACGGGACTTGCGGGACTTATCCACGACATCGGCGAACTGAAAATCCCGAGCCAGATCACCCAAAAACGGGGGGATCTCAACAAGGCCGAGCAGAACTTCCTCAATATGCATCCCCAGTACGGGCTGGAGATGCTGACCCAGCTCAACGCCTTTGAACCGAAAATCCGTCAGGTCGCCCATCTGCACCACGAGCGGCTCGACGGCAGCGGTTATCCGCTCGGGATCAAGGGCGGGGAGATCCCGCCGCTGGCGCGGTTGATCGGGCTGGTCGACTTCTACGACGAGCTGCTCCATCCCCGCAACAGCGGTAACCCGGCCGCGCCGAGTCAGGCCATCAGCCAGCTCTACAAGTTATCCCAGAAGAAGTTCGACCAGAATCTGGTCAAGTTGCTGGTCAAGGTGCTGGGGGTCTATCCACCAGGATCACTAGTGAAACTCTCCGACGAGAGCATTGCGTTGGTGCTCTCCACCGAGCCCACCATGCCCCTCAAGCCGAAGATCCTGCCCTATATCAAGGCCCAGCGGCCGGAAGCGGTCGCCATGATCGATCTGCGGGAAGATGAACGCACCATCAGTGCCTTTATCAAACAGGAGGAGCTGGATGAGGGACAGCGGCAGTTCTTCAATCTGACCCGCCGCTTCTGCTACTACTTTGCATTCTGAGTTATCCCCAGAAGCTGGGGATAACTCATTGGACAAACCGGAATAATTGCACGAATCCCCACCAACAGGTTGCCATCTGATCATGTATAAAAAACGCCCAACCAAGGGGCCGGGCGGAGCATGCCACCTCCGTGTGGCGTATCCCGCGGATACATTCATGCTCCATCCATCAATATCAACCCGCTGCCGCTTACACAAATATCAATTTAACATGCTGATTTAATATGGTTTTATCCACTTGTTCTGGCAAACTGGCGTCCCGTTGCGCCCAGTTGGGCCAACAGAACAAGATCCTGATCACACTTATTCACGGGCTGGCTATTTTTTCAGCTGGCTTATGAGGAGCGTTTTTTATGCAGTTGGTCCTCTCCTTGCTGCAACAGATGAGCGTCAGCCTGGTGATCGCCTATCTCTTCTCGAAAAGCCCGCTGCTGCGCCCGCTTGCCAACTATTCAGTGAGACTACCTCACAAGATACTGATATACATCATCTTTTCCAGCTTTTGTATCCTCGGCACCTATGTGGGCCTCGATATCGATGATGCCATCGCCAACACCAGGGCTGTCGGCGCCGTCTTGGGGGGATTATTGGGGGGACCGCTGGTGGGCTTTCTGGTGGGGCTGACCGGCGGTCTGCACCGCTATACGCTGGGGGGATTTACCGATCTCGCCTGCGCCATCTCCACCACCTGCGAGGGGTTGCTCGGGGGCATAGTGCACTGGCGACTGATGCGCTCGGGGCGAACGGATGCCCTGTTTGAACCACGCATCGCCTTCTTTACCACTCTCTATGCCGAGATCATGCAGATGGTCATCATCCTGCTGGTGGCGACCCCGTTCGACAAATCCCTGCTGCTGGTGCGCACCATCGCCACCCCGATGATTCTGGCCAACTCCTGCGGCGCGGCGCTTTTTATCAGCATGATCCGCGACCAGCAGCGGATGTATGAGAAGTTCTCCCGGGTCTTCTCCGCCAAGGCGCTCAATATCGCCAACCGCACAGTGGGGATCATGAGTCAGGGCTTTACCCCGGAGGCGAGCCACAAGATTGCCCGTATCATTCAGGAGGAGACCGGCGTGGGGGCGGTCGCCATCACGGACACCGAGCAGATCCTCGCCTTTATCGGCACCGGCGAAGATCACCACCTACCGGGTACCCCCATCGCGTCAGCCATCACCATGCAGGCCATCGCCCAGAACAAGGTGCTGTTTGCCGATGGCAACAGTCAGCCCTATCGCTGCAGCCTCTCCCCCGCATGCCAGCTGGGTTCGGTGCTGGTGATCCCGCTGCAGGGGGACAAGGGAGTGATCGGCACCATCAAGCTCTACGAGCCGAAGAAGCGGCTGTTTCTCAAGATCAACCACACCCTGGGGGAAGGGATTGCCAACCTGCTGTCACAGCAGTTACTGGCCGGTCGGCTGGAGCAACATCAGCGGCTGCTGGTGCAGTCCGAGTTGAAACTTATCCAGGCCCAGATCAACCCCCACTTTCTGTTCAACACCCTCAACACCATCAGTGCCATCACCCGGCGCGATCCGGACAAGGCGCGAGACCTTCTGCTGCATCTTTCGCTGTTCTTTCGCAAGAACCTCAAGCGCCAGAGCGGCCTTGCGACCCTGCAGGAGGAGCAGGAGCATTGCCAATCCTATCTGGAGATCGAGCTGGCCCGCTTTGGCGATCGGCTGACGGTGATAAACGAGATCCCTCCCCATCTGGCCACACTGCGACTGCCCAGCTTCACCCTGCAACCGCTGATCGAAAATGCCATCAAGCACGGCGTCTCGACCCTGCTGGAGCAAGGGCGCATTCGCCTCTGGACCGATGAGCATCCCACCAGCGTCACCATCCATGTGGAAGATAATGCAGGCACCTGGCAAGCGCACCCCGCTGGCAACGGTCTGGGTATGACTATTGTCGATCGGCGACTGAAAAGCGCCTTTGGCGAGCGCTATGGCGTGACTATTGCGTGCGATCCGGAACAGTGGACCCGGGTCTCGTTCACCATCCCCAAGGAGCAACCATGATCCGCACCCTGATAGTCGATGACGAACACTACGCCCGCGAAGAGCTGGGGCAGCAGCTGGCCTGCGATCCTGCCATCGAGATCGTGGGGGAAGCGGCCAACGCCATCGAGGCGCTGCCGCTTATTCAGCGCCTCAAGCCTGATGTGGTGTTCCTTGATATCCAGATGCCCAAGCTGAGCGGCATGGAGCTGGTCGCCATGCTCGACCCCCTGCCCCGCATCGTCTTTGTCACCGCCTTTGACGAGTATGCCATTCAGGCCTTTGAAGAGAACGCCTTCGACTACCTGCTCAAACCGGTGGAGCCCGCTCGGCTCGCCAAGACGCTGGCTCGCCTCAAGCAGGATATCTCCCCGCAGCCCATCGAGCGGCTGGCCCCGACTATCGAACATATTCCGGGCTATCTGCACAATCGGGTCAGGCTGCTGCCCATCGCGCAGGTGGAGTATGCCTTCTCCGATCTGGGCGGGGTCCATGTGGCCTGTCAGGGTGAACTGTTCCACACCCAGCTCACCCTCAAATCGCTGGAAGAAAAGAGCCCGCTGCTGCGCTGCCACCGCCAGTATCTGGTCTCCCCCAACGCCATCTTCGAGATCCGGCTGCTGGATAACCAGCTGGCAGAGATTGTCACCCCGAGCGGCGCCCGGGTGCCGGTCAGTCGTCGCTATCTCAAGGAGCTCAAAGATCAGCTGGGGCTGGACTGAACTGCGGAGTGTGCGCCTGATCACAGCCGCCGACCGCTCGGCGCGCCAAAGCGCCGCTCGGGGAGTTTCACCTGCCAGCCAGGCGCAACCGTTTTAGACTCGCTCTGCACACTAAAAAATAACAATGCAGGAGCGTAGCAATGATCTGGTTCTTCCTCTGTGTCGGCTTACTTGTGGCCGGCTACTTCATATACGGCAAATTCATCGAACGGATATTTGGCCCTAACCCTCAGCTGAAAACCCCCGCCATCACCATGGCTGACGGGGTGGACTATGTCCCGATGTCGGACAAGAAAGTCTATCTGGTTCAACTGCTCAACATCGCAGGTGTCGGCCCCATCTTCGGCCCCATCCTGGGTGCCCTCTACGGCCCCGTCGCCATGTTGTGGATCGTCTTTGGCTGCATCTTCGCAGGTGCGGTACATGACTACTTCTCCGGCATGCTGTCGGTACGCGCCAAGGGTGCCTCGGTGCCAACCGTGGTCGGTGAGCATCTGGGCACCGCCGCCAAGCACTTCATGAACCTGTTTGCCGTGGTGCTGCTGATGCTGGTGGGCGTGGTATTCGTGCTGAGCCCGGCAGGGCTGCTCGCCAACCTCACCTCCACCGATCTGGTCTACTGGATTGTGGCGATTTTTGCCTACTACATCCTCGCGACCATAGTCCCCATCGACAAGATCATCGGCCGCTTCTACCCCATCTTCGGCGCCCTGCTGGTCTTCATGTCGGTCGGCCTCATCGTTGGCCTGATCGCCTCCGGCAAAGGCTTCTACAACACCGGGATGGACTTCTCCAACCTGCACCCGACCGAACTGCCGCTCTGGCCGCTGCTCTTCATCACCATCGCCTGTGGCGCGGTATCAGGCTTCCACGCCACCCAGTCACCGCTGATGGCGCGCTGCATGCAGAACGAAAAATCCGGCCGCTTCATCTTCTACGGCGCAATGATCGGTGAAGGGATCATCGCCCTTATCTGGTGCACCCTGGGTCTCTCCTTCTACGACAGCACCGAAGCGCTCAACGCCACCATGGCCAACGGCGGCCCGGCAGCCGTGGTACACGAAGTCTCCACCAGCCTGCTCGGCACAGTCGGTGGCATTCTGGCCATCCTCGGCGTGGTGATCCTGCCCATTACCTCCGGTGACACCGCGTTTCGCAGTGCTCGCCTGATCGTGGCGGACTTCCTGAAGATGACCCAGAAGCCGCTGGCCAAGCGTCTGCTGATCGCCATCCCCATGTTTATCCTTGGTTTCATCATCTCCAAGGCTGAATTCGGGGTGATCTGGCGCTACTTCGGTTGGGCCAACCAGACCACCGCCGTCATCATGCTGTGGGCTGCGGCTGCCTACCTCATCAAAGAGGGCAAGCTGCACTGGATCTGCACCATTCCCGCCATGTTCATGACTGCTGTGGTGATCACCTATCTGGCCAACGCCCCCATCGGGTTCGGGCTGGAGATGGGAACCTCCACCATCATCGGCTTGACTGCAACGGCGGCCATTACCGTGGCCTTCCTGATGAAGTTCCGCCAGCCGCTGGTCAGCAGTACCAGCGAAGGGTAAAAACAGCAAAAAATGCAGCGAAAGCAGCACAAAAAGGCGCCTGATGGCGCCTTTTTTAATGACAAAAAGACTAATAATGCAACTGTTGAACGGCTTCAGCTTCAATACAGCGAATAGCTTTAAGATTCCGGGCGAACTGACGATAAATGTGTGATTCTTAATTGCTTTAGTGCTTGTTGGAACCAATGATTAAGCTGTGCGTCATGCCAGTGGAGGTTATAAATGGCCCTTGATTATTTTGCCCTTGGTCTGCTCGTCTTTGTCGGGCTGGTCATTTTTTATGGAATCATCGTGATCCACGATATTCCTTACGAGATTGCCAAACATCGCAATCACCCTCATCAGGATGCCATTCACGTGGCAGGTTGGGTCAGCCTGTTTACCCTGCATGTGCTGTGGCCCTTCCTCTGGATCTGGGCCACCCTCTATCGCCCCGATCGCGGCTGGGGCTTTAGTCAGCGGCTGCAAAAAGATGAAGAGGAGCTGGCGACCCTCAAGCAGGAGTTGGCGGATCTGAAGAGCCGTATCGACACTATCGAACAGAGTGAGCAACAGGGATAAACCATGGACCTGCTACTGATCCTGACTTATACGGCACTGTGTGTGGCCGTATTCAAAATCTTCCGCATCCCGCTCAACAAGTGGACCGTCCCCACCGCAGCACTGGGTGGCGTGGTGCTCATCGGTACCCTGATCATGCTGATGAACTACAACCACCCCTACTCCGAGATGGCGCGTAACTACTACGTTTCCACCCCCATCGTACCGCTGGTCAAGGGCCGGGTGGTCGAGGTGCCGGTGCAGGCCAATCAGCCGGTGAAAAAAGGAGATGTGCTGTTTCGCATCGATGACGAGCCGTTTCGCCTGAAAGTGGAGAGTCTGACCGCACGGGTCGAATCCAACCGCGAGCACCTCAAGTCCATCGAGGCGCGACTGCGTTCCGCCAAGCTGGATCGGGATCGCGCCAAAGAGCTGATGCAACGCAATGTCGGCAAACAGCGGGATCTGGATGTCAGCCAGGCCAACGTAGACGATATCGTGGCCCAGATTGACCAGCAGAAAGCCACCCTGAACGATCTGCAAGCACAGCTGCTGGAAGCCAAGTATCAACTGGCCCAAACCGTAGTCTATGCCCCGAGTGATGGCCATGTGGTACAGCTGGCCCTTCGCCCCGGCATGATCGCCACCCCCTTCATGTATCGTCCGGTGATGACCTTCATCCACCAGAACGATACCGCCTATGTGGGCTGGTTCTGGCAGAACAGCATGCAGCGTCTGGCCGTTGGCGACGAGGCGGAAGTGGTGATCGATGGCGTACCCGGCAAGATCTTCAAAGGCAAGGTAACCGCCGTGGTTCCGGCCATTGCCGCCGGTAACGTGCAGGCCAACCTGGGACTGCTGGATCAGACCACCGCAGTGCGTCCGGGTCGCCTGCCGGTAGTCATCTCCATTACCGACCCCGAGTGGTCCAAGTATCAGATGATTGCCGGTGCCAGCGGGCAGGCTGCGGTCTACACCCAGTACTTCCACCATGTGTCTGTGATGCGCAAAGTGCTGCTGCGCATGGCAAGCTGGATGAACTACATCTTCCCGTTCCATTGATCAGCAACCAAGCACCCTGCGGGTCGGCATCATGCCGGCCCGCTGTTTTTGTGGCGGCAAGCACCCTATAATGGCGCCACCCTGCGCCGTACCATGCCAAAACACCACGCCCCCATGTTCGTTCTCAGACCCTATCAGACCGACGCCGTCAACGCCGTTATCAGCCACTTTCGCAAACACCCGGATCCCGCCGTGGTGGTGCTGCCAACCGGTGCCGGCAAGAGTCTGGTGATCGCCGAGCTGGCCCGCAAGGCGCGCGGTCGGGTGCTGGTGCTGGCCCACGTCAAGGAGCTGGTGGAGCAAAACCACGCCAAGTACGAGGCGTGGGGGCTCAAGGCCGATATCTTCGCTGCCGGTCTGGATCGCAAGGAGGCAAGCGCCCAGGTGGTGTTCGGCTCGGTGCAGTCGGTCGCCCGCAATCTGGATGCCTTCGACGGCGCTTTTTCTCTGCTCATCATCGACGAGTGCCATCGGGTCTCACTCGATGATGACAGCCAGTACCATCAGGTGATCGACCACCTCAAGGCCGCCAATCCGGCCCTCAAGATCCTCGGTCTCACCGCCACCCCCTATCGGCTCGGGCTGGGCTGGATCTACCGGCGCCACTATCACGGCATGGTCAAGAGCCACGGCGAACGGCTGTTTGGCGACTGCGTGTTCGAGCTGCCGCTGCGCTTCATGGTGAAAAACGGTTACCTGACGCCGCCACGCATGGTGGATGCCCCCATCGTCCACTACGACTTCAGCAAGCTGGTGCCGCGGGAGAACGGCCTCTTTAGCGAGGCGGAGCTCAACAGCGAGCTCAAGCGTCAGGAGCGGGTCACCCCCCATATCCTGAGTCAGGTGCTGGAGTATGCCGCCAACCGGCAGGGGGTGATGATCTTCGCCGCCACCGTCGAACATGCCCGCGAAATTCACGGCCTGCTTGGCGCCAGAGGCCAGCAGGCGGCCCTTATTACCGGCGAAACGCCGGGACCGGAGCGCGACGCCCTTATCAGCGCCTTCAAGGCGCGCGAGCTCAAGTTTCTGGTCAACGTGGCGGTGCTCACCACCGGCTTCGACGCCCCCCATGTCGATCTTATCGTGATGCTCAGGCCCACCGAGTCGGTCTCGCTCTATCAGCAGATCGTCGGGCGGGGCTTGCGCCTCTCGCCGGGCAAGGAGGATTGTCTAGTGCTCGACTACGCCGGCAACAACTTCAACCTGTTTGCCCCCGAAGTGGGGGAACCTCGCCCCCACGCCGGTACCGAGCCGGTGCAGGTGCCCTGCCCTGCCTGCGGCTTTGCCAATACCTTCTGGGGCAAGACCGACGAGGATGGCAAGGTGATCGAGCACTACGGCCGCCGCTGTCAGGGGCTGTTTGAAGATGACGAGGGCAACCGCGAAGAGTGTGACTACCGCTTTCGCGCCAAGATCTGCCCCGGCTGTGGCGCGGAGAACGACATCGCCGCCCGCCGCTGCCAGAGCTGCGATCAACTGCTGGTGGATCCGGACGACAAGCTCAAAGAGGCGCTCAATCTCAAGGATTGCATGGTGATCCGCTGCGCGGGGCTAACCCTCACAGCAGGTCGCAGCAAACAGGGGGAACGGCTAGAGGTGACCTACCACGATGAGGATGGTCTGACCCTCCGTGAATACTTCGGATTTCACTCCCCGGGCGCACGGCGCTTGTTTCAACAGGTCTTTGTGCGTCATCATTGGCCCGCCTCGGGGCTGGAGCCCGAATTTGCCACCCTGGCGAGCGTGCTGGCCGCACAAAGCCAGTTCCGTCATCCGGATTTTGTCATCGCCCGCAAATCGGGTCGTTTCTGGCAGATAAAAGAGAAAATTTTTGATTATGAGGGTCGCTATCGTACCGCCAACTCGATGGCATGATGGCGACCGGCATAGATGGCATGAATTGCGTTTTCCCGTCGATCCCGCATCGGCTGGTTGAATTATCAGGGTCGGCACCACTGCCGGGCCCTTCGTCACGTTAGAGGATGTTATGCAGCGGCTGTTGATTGGTTTTTGTGCTCTCTTTTCTTCTCTGGCGGCTCACGCCGCCCCGCTGACGCCCCCTCAGGGTGGCCAGTACGCCATCATGGTGCAGGGCAATAACGGCGTCGAGTTCGCCCGCCACGCCGATCAGATGATCGCCCCCGCTTCCACCATGAAGGTGCTCACCGCGCTGGCGGCCCGCCTCGAGCTGGGGGCCGACTTCCGCTTTGCCACCGACATTCAGGCCCATCCTGGCGCCAAGCAGGGCAACGTCATCAATGGCGATATCTGGATCAACTTCGTCGGCGACCCCACCCTCTCCCGCATGGATCTGCTGGCCCTGTTCAAGCAGCTCGGCGTCACCAGCATCAAGGGGAATGTTTACGTCAACACCGGCGCCTACAACGGCTACGAGCGCGGCAACGGCTGGTCGTGGGGGGATCAGACCCTCTGCTTCGCCGCCCCCGTCTCCTCGGTCATCATCGACAAGAACTGCGCCTACGGCACCATCACTGCCACCCAGATTGGCAAACCGGCGGTGGGCAATGTGGCTACCGGCGTGCCCATCGGCATCGGTGCCGACAGCGTGGAAGTGATGAGCTATGGCGACATGGCGCGCCAGTTCTGCGCACTGGAAGTGGACATGGCCAAGGGCAACTTCTACGAGCTCAAGGGCTGCATCACCCCGAACAAGGAGCCGCAGGGTCTGCGTTTCGCCATTCACGACGTGGAAGCCTGGGGCTGGGACAACATCCGCTGGGCGATGAACCGTGCCGGTATCAAGCATGATGGCCTGCTGCGGGTCACCCACAAGGCCCCGGAAGGGGTAGAGACCCTCGGCACCCACTACTCGGTCTCCCTGCCGGTAATGCTCGCCAAGATGCTGAAGAAATCGGACAACCTCTATGCCGATACCTTCCTCAAAACCGTGGGCCGTCACTACTACAACAAGCCGGGCAGCTATCGCAGCGGCACCATGGCGGTGCGCGCCATCCTGACCAAGAACGGGATCGATCTGGGCAACGCCACCCTGGCTGACGGCTCCGGTCTCTCCGCTCATAATCTCATCAGCGCCCGTCAGATGATGTCGGTGCTGAACTTCATCCAGAAGAATGATGCCGAACTTGGCCTGATCAAGCTGCTGCCAAGCTCCCAGGTGGATGGCACCCTGGCGTGGCGCCGCAGCGTCACCGCCCCCATGATGAAAAACAAGGTGCACGCCAAGACCGGCACCATCACCGGCACCTCCAATCTGGTGGGCTTTATCGACACGGCAGGCGGTCAGCGCAAGGCGTTCGTGATGTTCCAGCGCGGCCTGTCCCAAGATCCGGCCACCCATGAGCGCTACCGTGCCAGCAAGGCGCCGTGGCCCTGGACTGTATTCGAGAAGGGGGTGCTGGAGAGCATCTATCAGCAGCAGCCGATCCAGATCGCCGGTGAGAGCTGAGCCAATAGGCCCACTCGAATCACGGTATCGATAATTTCGGCTTCAAGTCGCCACAAGGCAGGGCTATGCTGTTGCCTGCCTCATATCAACGGCCATACAAAAACGGCTTAAAAAACGGAGAGAAAATATGTTTGCAGTGATTTTTGGTCGCCCGGGTTGCCCCTACTGTGTCCGTGCCGTACAGATCGCCGAGCAGCTGACCGAACAGCGCGATGACTTCAAATTCCGCTACGTGGATATCCACGCCGAAGGCATCACCAAAGAAGATCTGGCCAAGAGCGCCGGCAAGCCGGTCAATACCGTGCCGCAGATCTTCCTGGACGAGCAGCACATCGGTGGCTGCACCGATTTCGAAGCCTACGCCAAAGAGAATCTGGGTCTCTACCAGTAATGCCTGCGGGTCAGCCCGAGCGGGTTTACCGCCAGTGCGTATAAAAAAAATCCGGCGCCATCAGGCGCCGGATTTTTTATGAGCGGAACTCGCACATCATCCCCGATCAGGGGGTCACCGACTGGGCGGCAAAGCGCGCGATGATGGGGTTGTGATCCGAACTGTCGGTCGCCGGTGAACTCACCTCGACCAGGTCCAGATTGCGGTAGTAGAGGTGATCCAGCGGGCGACCGAAGGCGGTTCGGCGCAGGTCTGGCACCGGCACGGCCTCTTGCAGCCCCAGCTCGTCCACCAATTTATTCAGCCAGAACTGGCGCTTGTCGCTCCAGGTATTGAAATCACCGGCCAGGATCACCGGCCCCTGATGGCGGCGCACCAAGGCAGTCAAATCGTTGAGCTGCTCGCGGAAGGTAGCCATCCCCAGCTCGAAATTGACCGCATGGATATTGATGACCATGACGCCGTCAGGATCGCCCTGCAGCGGATAGAGGCTCACCAGCCCGGATTTGGGGATGCGCAGCAAAGGCTCGGGGGAGCGCACGCCACAGACGAACGCCTGCGGGGTCTTGGCCACCGTCATCACCCCGAACGAGACGCCGCCCTGGGTGAAGGCTTGCAGCTGTTGCCACTGGAAATCACCGGCGCGCAGCCAGTCGAGCATATCGGGACGGGTGGCCGACTCTTGCAGCAGCACCAGATCCTGCCCCTTGGCATAACTGTCCATCCCCTCGCGCCAGTTCTTGCGCTGGCCCTTGTAGAGATTCCACACCGTCACCCCGAATTCACGGGGCAGCGCCGTAGTCGCCAACGCTACCAGCGGCGGACGCTGGCAGTCGAGTCCCGGCACAATCCCTTGAGCTGTGACCAGATGGTTCTGATCCGGCACCTCAAAACAGCCTACCAACCCCAGGGTCAGCAGGGAGGTGCCAAGAATGCGATAACTATTTTTCATTGGCTAACAACCGCCCGCCTTTGCTTTTTGGTGCGACCATCACAAACGTCATCCACGCCGACTAAGCTGATAGTCCCTGTTCCACCCAACCAGAAGGACCTTGTCTCATGGCGAAAGAACTTCGGTACAACGTGACGTTTTATGATCAACAAGGAAATTGTCATCAAGTGGAGCTGGCCACCGTCTACCAGATAAGACGGGACCCTCAATGCGATCTCTGCCTGTTTGACACCCTGCAATATGTGGGCTCGGAAGAGATGCTGGAACGCATGATACGGCAAAAAACCGGGCTTGAGCAGGAAATATCCATCATCAATGCCCGGCTGATTTAATCAGGCACTCACCGGAACCGGGCGGGATTTGCCCTGTTCGTCGATGGCGACATAGGTGAAGATCCCCTCGGTCACACAGTAACGCTGGGCGTCGTTTTCCCGCAGTACCGGCTTGACCCACACCTCCAGCTTGAGCTTCATGGAGCTGCGGCCGATCTTCATGCAGCGGCCGTAGCAGCAGACTACATCACCCACCTTGACCGGACTGTGAAAGGTCATGCCTTCGACGGATACGGTACAAATACGTCCTTTTGCCAGCTCCTTGGCCATAATGCCCCCACCTATATCCATCTGGGACATGATCCAGCCACCAAAGATGTCGCCATTGGGGTTGGTATCGGCTGGCATTGCCAGGGTTCTCAGCAACAACTCCCCATCGGGGTGACGTTTTGTATCTACCATCATTACCGCCTCTCTCTCATGGATGGCGGCATGATAGGGGGCGATCACCCCCTTGGCAAACCTCAATTGCCCGAGGCGGCGAGCTCGGCAAACCAGTGGGCCGGATCGGGCCAGCGATAGTTGAATCCCATCTGCTGGCAAATCAGCTGACCGTCGATGGGCTGAAATTCACCGGCAGGCTCGATAAAGACCGGCGCAGGCAGCCCCTGCTGGCGGGCTGCAAAGGGGTAGAACTGCTCCCGGCGCGGATGCACCGGCGCGCTCAGGTTGAAAACATCCCCGTCCTTGCCCCGTTCCAGCAGCAAGATGCAGGCCGCCACCACATCGTCCAGATGAACCAGATTGACCGACTGGGCGCCGCCATCCAGGGTCTTGCCCGCCAGGAAACGGCCGGGATGGCGTTTCGGGCCATAAAGGCCGGAGGGGCGCACTATCATCACCGTCTCGAAACCGGCCGCCAGCACCGCCTGCTCAGCCGCCAGCATCCGCTCACCACGGGCATGGCGCGGTTTGGGCTGTTCACCCTCCTGCTGCCCCGCGCCCCATACCGAGGTGGCGCTGACAAACAGCACCCGCCGGGTACCACTCGCTTTGGCAAGCTGACAGGCCTTTGCGACCGCCTGCGGGTAGTCATCGGTCTTGCTGGGCGGTACGCAGATCACCAGACTCTCGCAGGGGATGGGCCACGGCGCTTGTTGATCAGCAACGGGCATCTCGGCAGAGCCCATGTTGGCAGAGATGGTCAGCGGATAGGCATCGATCCCCTCCCCCTGCAGGCGTGCCGCCTTCTCGGCGCTGCTGACCGTGGCCGCCACCTGCTTGCCTGTCGCCAGCAGGGCCCGCGCCAGCGGCAGCCCGAGCCACCCAGCCCCCAGAATGCCGATCGTCCCGGCGATATGTTGTTCTGTCATCGTCCCTTCTCCTGCTTGACGCATTTTGTCCCGCAGCTTACCTGCCTTGGAGGGAAAAGAAAGCCTTGACCTGCAGATAGACAAATACCGTCAAGATGGTGGTATGTATGGAGATGGTATTCACCTGACAGTTGCCCACAAAAGGGAGTGGTCATACGGCTTCAAACCGGATAACAAAACG
>NZ_JANFNV010000036.1:0-42584 GCF_024436075.1 Aeromonas sp. JL9
CAGAAGTGAAACGCGGTAGCGCCGATGGTAGTGTGGCATTCGCCATGCGAGAGTAGGACACTGCCAGGCACCCAATTAAACGGTGATGTGAAAACACATAGCCGGCTGCGAGGGTGACACCTCACAAACAAGCAGCAAAAGATTTAGCGCAAGCTAACCGAATGCGGAGCGGTAGTTCAGTCGGTTAGAATACCGGCCTGTCACGCCGGGGGTCGCGGGTTCGAGTCCCGTCCGCTCCGCCACTAATTTGAAGGCCTTCCCAGATGGGAAGGCCTTTTTGCTATGGGCGGTTTTGTCCATAAGAACCACAGATTTGCACAGCAGAGCCCAGTCGTGAGACTGGGCTCTGCTGTTTTTAGCGTGTTAAACAGCCAACGTTTGGTTTTTACCTGCCAAGAGAGGGCCAGATAGCCGGTTATTCCCGCCATTTTCTGGCTATATCCGAGCCTTATCAGTCATTTGAGCGAGTTTACAGGCGGCCAAATCAGGCTTCTGCCGCCTGCTGGTTGCAGGGCAGTTCCATATTGACCACCCCCTCTTCCATTTGCACATCGATCTTGAAGCCAAGCCGTTTGGCGAGGTTGATCATGCCACGATTGCTGGGCATAGTCATGCCGGATAACTGGCCAATCCCCTGCTCCTTGGCGTAACGGATGATCTTCTCCATCATCAATTTGCCGAGCCCCACCCCTTTCAAGTCCGATCGCACCAGAATGGCAAACTCGGCATCGCTCTGGTCCGGGGTCGAAATGGCGCGCACCACGCCGAGGATCTGATCCTGCAGATCGCCATCTTGCCCCACAGCAACGAAGGCCATCTCCCGGTCGTAATCGATCTGGGTCATGCGAGCCAGCTCTTCATGGCCCAGCTCGCCCACATCGGCAAAGAAGCGTTTGTACCTGTCTTCATCGGAGACCTGCAGCACGAACTGCTTGTGAGCCGGTTCATCTTCCGGCCGGATCGGGCGCAGAAGGATATGGCGCTGATCCTTAAGCCAGGCACCCTCCTCCAGTTCGGTAGGATAGGGACGGATCGCCAGTCGGTTGCTGGTCGGGATGGTGGGGTCAGCCAGCATGAGGCTGGCATCCAGCACCACCATTTCGGCACCGCACGCTTGCAGCGGGTGCAGATCCAGCTCCTGAATCTCCGGAAAGGCGAGCAATAGCTCGGAGAGCTGGCAAAGCACTTGGCCCAAGGCATCGATATCCAGTCGTTCCGGCGTGGCTTGTTCGCGGATCTTGCGGCTTTTGAGGGCGCCGATGATCTGGTAACGGGCCAGCGCCTGATTGAGCGGTGGCAAGGCTGCTACCATCTCCTGCGGTTCGGCGCCCGACTCGCCCAGCAGGATGACGGGGCCAAAGATGGCGTCTTGCTGGATGCGTACCCGCAGTTCGAGGCCGCCGCTGCGGCGAGCCATGCGTTGCACGAGCAAGCCTTCGATGCGGGCGCCCGGATCATGCTGTTTGACCCTGTCCAGAATGGCATCTGCGGCTTGCGCCACTTCGGCCGAGGTGCGCAGATTGAGTACCACTCCGTGTACGGCAGACTTGTGCAGGATATCGGGCGAGCGCAGTTTTACCGCTACTGGATAGCCGATCTGCTCGGCGGTGAGGGTCGCCTCGATGGCGTCGGTGACGATCCAGGTGGGCAGGGTCGCGAGCCCGGCTGCCTGCAAGATGGGGTGGGCGAGATGGGTATCCAATCTTAGCTGTTTGCGCTCCTGCGCTTGGCGGATCAGCTGCTGGCACAGATCGACATTGAGCTGGTTACCGTGCAGGGATGCCGGTGTCTCCATCAACTGCTTCTGGTTGCGGCGGTATTCCACCATGTGCATGAAGGCTGCCATGGCGCTTTCCGGCGTGCGGTAGGTCGGGAAGCCCGCCTCGGTAAAGAGTTTGCGCCCCTCCTGTGCCGAGTATTCGCCCGCCCAGTTGGTGAGGATATTGAAACGGCGCGCTCTGGGATGCTGTTTCAGATGGGCGATTAGATGACTGGCCAGCGGCGCGCTCGGTGCCGTGAGCGAAGGGGCGTGGATGATCAGGATGGCGTCGATGCCATCCTCCTGCAACACGTTGTCCAGCGCCTCCTGATAGGTGGTGATGGTGGCATCGCTGCCGATATCGAGTGGCGGGCGAGCCAGCTTGCCGCCCCGCTCCAGCAGTACATCTACCGCCATATTGGCCAGCCCGCGGCCGTTGGAGATGATGGCGAGTCGCTCTCCCTTGAGGGTCATGGAGTGGCTGAGGGTTTCCACCGCGGCAAACAGTTCGTGGGTATCCCGAACCCGCAGCATGCCGGCGCGACGGATGGCGGCATCATAGACATTGTCGAGGCCGTGGGTCGGTTCGTGGCGCCCGCTTTTCAGTACCAGGATCGGCTTGTTGCGCGAGGCTGCCCGCGCCGCCGAGAGAAAGTGGCGGGCGTCGTGCAACTTGTCCATATAGATCAAAATGGCGCGGGTGACGCTGTCGCGGGAGAGCTGATCCAGCAGCTGGCCGAAGTCGATGTCGCAGTGATCACCTAGGGAGATGAAGGCGGAGAAGCCCAGCTCATGCTGCTTGGCCCAATCCAGAATGGTGGTGCTGACGGCGGCGGATTGCGACAGAAAGGCGACCTGCCCCGGCTTGGCAGCAATGGGGGAAAAGCTGGCGTTTATCCCCTGGCCGGGCAGCAGCATCCCCATGCTGTTGGGGCCGAGCAGGCGAATGCCGTATTGCTGGCAGACCCGTTTCAGCTCCAGCCGCTCCTCGGGGGAAAAGTCGGCGGCCAGTATGATGGCTGCGCCCGTACCCTTGTGGCCGAGCGCTTCCAGCAATGGCAAGACCCGCTCCCGCCTGGTACAGATGATGGCGAGATCCGGGGTCAGCGGCAGGCTGGCAATATCGGGATAGGCCAGCACGCCGGCGATGGCCTTGTTACGCGGGGTGACGGGGAGGATGGGCCCTTTGAACTGGCCCGCCAGCAGGTGGCGTACGATCACATGACCCGCCTTGAGCGGGTCGGTCGAGGCGCCGATCACGGCGATTGAGTGGGGTTTGAACAGCCGATCCAGACCGCTTGCTTTCATGGGCACTCCCGACAAAAGGGGGAAGATACCAGTCTAATACGCCTTTGCTGCGGGTTCTGTGACCGGCTCCTGATCACCGTTTGTTCAGGGCATTGGCACGCAGATAAAAGCGCAGTTCGCCTTGCACCCGGCGAATGGCTCCCAGGTGGCGTTCCTGCAGATAGATATCCTGCTCCCGATCGAGCGCCGTGCTGGGTACGCCCATGCTTTGCAGATACTCGTCAAACAGGGTTGAACCCTTGATCTCTACCAGATGCTGTTTCATGGCGCTCCTCCCTGATGTGGTTCGATGATGGTGAATATTCAGTCTGCGATTCCTTGCCCGGTTTGCCTATTGTCACTTCTGACATGAGACGGGACAGGAGAAGGTTCACACATCTGGCAGCGAACGCCGCATCAGGCCCTTGGCTGGCGTTATAGTATGACCAGAAGCATGGCGCTTGGATGGTGCAGGGAATGAAGCGAGTCGGATTGTTGTGCATGGTGTTGTGGCTGTGGGCGGCGGATGCGTCGGCTGCCGTGCAGTCGATCCGCGCCTGGAATCTGCTGCTGGATCACCCCAACCCCGCCGTCGCCCAGTTGCTGCGGCTCTCTCTCGATCTCACCGTGCCCGAGTATGGCCCCTACCAGCTGGTCTCCAGCCCGCAAATGGAGCAGGGGCGGGCGGTGAAGGAGCTGCGTAGCGGCGAGCTGGTTCAGGTCGGTGTCTTTGCCCCCGATGGTGAGCGAGAGCGGGAGTTGCTGGCAATCCACATTCCGCTGGCCAAGGGGCTGCTCGGCTGGCGGGTGTGCCTGGTTCGGCAGGGGGATGAGGGGCGATTTGCCGCGATCGAGTCGTTGGCGGACTGGCATCGCGCCGGACTCTCCATTGGTCAGCACAGGTCCTGGCCAGACACCCAGTTGCTGCGGGCCAACGGTCTCAAGGTGACGGTGGGCAATCTTTATGAGGCGCTCTTTAACATGCTGCGCAAGAAGCGCTTTGACTGCTTCCTGCGATCGGTCATCGAGGTCGAGGATGAGCTGAAACAGCATCCGGATCTCGCCATCGAGCCCCGTCTGGTGTTTCGCTATCCGCTGGCGCTGCTCTTCTTTGTCTCGCCAAAATATCCGGAGCTGGCGCAGCGCATCGAGCTTGGCCTGCTGCGGGCGCGGCAGTCTGGTGCTTTTGACCGGGTCTTTGAAGAGGGATTTGGCAGCACCATTCGGCGGCTGAATCTGGATGAGCGGGTGCGCCTCGAGCTGCACAACCCCGACTTGCCGCTGCCTAGCCGCATTATGATGGCCGATCCGGCCCTTATCTATAAACCGGTGTCAGCGCAGTGAGCCCTGATTCTGCGCGGTATCCCAGAAGGCGCGGATCAGCGGTTCCTCCAGCCGCTTCTTGAGCACTCCGATCCCCACATCAAATGGCTTGAAGGCGGGTTTGAGGTCAATGATCCGCACCTTGTCGCCGAGCGGGCTATGGTCGATCACCGCTGCTGGCACCAGCCCCACGCCACAGCCGAGCGCCACCATGGCGACGATTCCCTCGTTACCCGCCACTTCGGCATAGATGTTGGGCGCTATCCCCTTGTTGCGAAACCACTGATCGCTGCGTTTGCGGGCCAGCCCCTGCTCGGAGAGGATGACTGGCAGCTGCTCCCAATCCGGCTCCCCCTGACGGAACCACAGGTTCAGTTGCGGGGCGTTGCGCGGCGCGATAAAGACCAGCGGCACCAGCTGCAGGCTGGCGAACTCCAGCTTGGCGGGCAGGGCGTCGGGGCGGGCTGCGATGGCGAGATCGGCCTCGTCGGCCAGGATCTTGTCCACCGCCAGCGCCGGGTCGCCGGTCTCCAGCTTGATCTCCAGCTGGGGGTAGCGGCGGCGAAAGCGCTCCAGTACCTCGGGCAGCAGAAAGTAACTGGCGGTGACCGAGCAGAAGACCCGCAGCCGCCCCTGCAGCGGTTCATCGCTGCGTTTGAGCTCCTGCTTGAGCTGACGCCACTCCTGCAACAGGCCGCCGCCGAATTCGCGCAGCTTCTCGCCGGCGGGGGTGAGCCGTACCGAGCGGTTGTCCCGTTCGAACAGGATGCAGCCGGTCTCCTGCTCCAGCCGCTGGATGGCGCGGCTCAGGGTGGAAGGGCTGACCGCCATGGCATCGGCACTCTTGCCGAAGTGGAGGGAGTCGGCGAGGTGGAGAAACAGCTCGAGATTGCGAAGGTCCATCTTTCAGCTCCTGGCGCGGCTTGTGTGCCCGATATCCAGCGGTTGGCGGCTTGTTTCTGCCATCTCGCGGTACATTCAGCAGGCAATTATGAAGGATTAACGTTTCAATTATTGCAACGTACTGTTTCGAATATATCAGTTCAGGCAATAAGTGTCCCGCGCTATAGTGGTTCAGACAACGCCGCCATCCGGCATGGAATCAATCGAACGGAGCAATTACCATGGCTAACTATTTCAACACCTTGAACCTGCGTCAGCAGTTGGCCCAACTGGGCAAGTGTCGTTTCATGCAGCGCGAAGAGTTCGCGGACGGCTGCAACGTGCTGAAGGGCAAGAAGGTGGTGATTGTGGGCTGTGGTGCCCAAGGTCTGAACCAGGGTCTGAACATGCGCGACTCCGGGCTGGATATCTCCTACGCCCTGCGCAAGGCTGCCATCACCGAGAAGCGCGCCTCCTGGCAGAAGGCTACCGACAACGGCTTCGCGGTCGGCACCTATGAAGAGCTGATCCCGACCGCCGATCTGGTGCTGAATCTGACCCCGGACAAACAGCACTCTGACGTGGTGAAAACCGTGATGCCGCTGATGAAGCAGGGCGCTGCGCTGGGCTACTCCCACGGCTTCAACGTGGTGGAAGAGGGTCAGCAGATCCGTTCCGACATCACGGTCGTGATGGTGGCGCCCAAGTGCCCGGGCACCGAGGTGCGTGAAGAGTACAAGCGCGGCTTCGGCGTACCGACCCTGATCGCCGTTCACCCGGAAAATGACCCGAAAGGCGAAGGCATGGCCATCGCCAAGGCGTGGGCCTCTGCCACCGGCGGCGACCGTGCCGGGGTGCTGGAGTCCTCCTTCGTGGCGGAAGTGAAATCCGACCTGATGGGCGAGCAGACCATCCTCTGCGGCATGCTGCAAGCCGGTTCCCTGCTCTGCTACGACAAACTGGTTGCCGAAGGCACAGACCCGGCCTACGCCGGCAAGCTGATCCAGTTTGGTTGGGAGACCATCACCGAAGCCCTGAAGCAGGGTGGCATCAGCCTGATGATGGACCGCCTCTCCAACCCGGCCAAGCTGCGCGCCTTCGAACTCTCCGAGCAGCTCAAGACCCTGATGCGCCCGCTGTTCGAGAAGCACATGGACGACATCATCGCCGGTGAGTTCTCCCGCGGCATGATGGCCGACTGGGCCGAAGATGACGTCAAACTGTTCACCTGGCGTGAAGAGACCGGTAAATCCGCCTTCGAAAACGCCCCGGCGTTCGCTGGCAAGATTGCCGAGCAGGAGTACTTCGACAATGGCGTGGTGATGGTGGCCATGGTCAAGGCGGGTGTCGAGCTGGCGTTCGAGACCATGGTAGCTTCCGGTATCTACGAGGAGTCTGCCTACTACGAATCCCTGCACGAGTTGCCGCTGATCGCCAACACAGTTGCTCGCAAGCGCCTGTACGAGATGAACGTGGTCATCTCCGATACCGCTGAGTACGGTAACTACCTGTTCGCCAACGCCGCCGTGCCGTTGCTGCGCGAGCACTTCATGCCGACCCTGAAGGCGGGTGATCTGGGTGCCAGCAAGGCGGAAGGGCAGAGCGTGGATAACCTGGCGCTGCTGGCGGCCAACGAAGCGACCCGCAACCATCCGATCGAGAAAATCGGCCAGGTACTGCGTGGTTATATGAAAGACATGAAACGCATCGCCGTTGGCGGTTAAGCCCGCATCGGGCTGGAGGATGAAGGGGCGGGGATGACGATCCCCGTCGCCGGTCGGACTGGACACCCGACCGGCCAGCCAGAAAAACCAGCCTGACAGTCATAAAAGATGGTCATAAAAAAGCCCCGCTCATCGAGCGGGGCTTTTGCATTCAGAAAGGCTGGATAAATCAGGCTTTCCACGCTTTCCAGGTGTTGATCAGGCCGTTGGTAGAGCAGTCGTGGCTGGTGACAGCCTCGTTGTTGCCCAGCTCCGGCAGGATCTTGTTGGCCAGCTGTTTGCCCAGCTCCACGCCCCACTGGTCGAAGGAGAAGATGTTCCAGATTGCGCCCTGTACGAAGATCTTGTGCTCGTACATGGCGATCAGGGCACCCAGGGTTTTCGGGGTCAGGCTCTTGAACAGGATGGAGTTGGTCGGGCGGTTGCCTTCGAACACCTTGAACGGCACCAGATCCTTGACCTGCTCCAGGGTTTTGCCAGCAGCCAGGAACTCGGCTTCGACCTCTTCCTTGCTCTTGCCGAAGGCCAGTGCCTCGGTCTGGGCGAAGAAGTTGGCCAGCAGTTTCGGGTGGTGGTCACCGATCGGGTTGTGGCTGATGGCTGGCGCCAGGAAGTCACAGGGGATCAGCTTGGTGCCCTGATGGATCAGCTGGTAGAAGGCGTGCTGGCCGTTGGTGCCCGGCTCACCCCAGATGATGGGGCCGGTCTGGTAGTCAACCGGCTTGCCGTTGCGATCCACGTACTTGCCGTTGGATTCCATGTTGCCTTGCTGGAAGTAGGCAGGGAAGCGGTGCATGTACTGGTCGTACGGCAGAATGGCTTCGGACTCGGCACCGTAGAAGTTGTTGTACCACAGGCCAATCAGCGCCAGCAGCACCGGCACGTTCTGCTCATAGGAGGCAGTGGCGAAGTGCATGTCCATCTCGAAGGCGCCTTGCAGCAGGGCTTCGAAGTTCTCGAAACCGACAGACAGGGCGATGGGCATGCCGATGGCAGACCAGGAGGAGTAGCGGCCGCCAACCCAGTCCCAGAACTCGAACATGTTGTTGGTGTCGATGCCGAATTCGGCCACGGCCTTGCCGTTGGTGGAGAGGGCCGCGAAGTGCTTGGCAACGTGGGCCTTGTCACCGGCGATCTTGATAAACCAGTCGCGGGCGGTCAGGGCGTTGGTCATGGTCTCCTGGGTGGTGAAGGTCTTGGAGGCCACCAGGAACAGGGTGGTTTCCGGATCGATCTTCTTCAGGGTCTCGGCGATGTGGGTGCCATCGACATTGGAGACGAAGTGCATCTGCAGGTGGTTTTTGTAGGGACGCAGTGCCTCGGTGATCATTACCGGGCCCAGATCAGAGCCACCGATACCGATGTTGACCACGTGCTGGATCGCCTTGCCGGTGTAGCCTTTCCACTCGCCGGAGATGATCTTCTCGCAGAAGCCTTTCATCTTGGCCAGTACGGCGTTCACTTCCGGCATCACGTCCTTGCCGTCGCATTCGATGGGGCGGTCGGAGCGATTGCGCAGGGCCACGTGCAGTACCGAGCGGCCTTCAGTCATGTTGATCTTGTCGCCATTGAACATGGCATCGATCGCGCTGCGAAGATCGGTCTCTTTGGCCAGATCAATCAGCAACTTGAGGGTTTCTTCGGTGATCAGGTTCTTCGAGTAATCAACCAGGATATCGCCGCCGAAGGTAAGGGAAAACTTGTCAAAGCGCTTCGGGTCCTGCGCGAACAGATCCTTGAGTCGAGTCTCTTTGTTTGCTGCAAAGTGGGCTTCCAGTGCCTGCCAGGCCTGGGTTTGGGTTGGATTGATATTTTTCATAGGATTCCTGAAATGCCAAGTTGTGTTTGAACCTTGCAGGCAAGGTCCCGCCAAACCTTATTATCCGAGCATTATAGCGAGCCGATCGGGCGGCCCGTGTAACAGATTTTTACCGATTGTCTTTTACCGCAATGGGTCACTGTCGGGAGCATACAACCAGAACATTGGGATTATGTGTCACGAAAGCAAGGCGGATCTTGCGCTTGCTCATGATTGAGGCCACCCCGATGGCCTGAAATTGTTTTCATCCGGTTGGCGTGGTTATGCATCGAAATGGCCATGGAGCGTGGCCAGAAACGACAATGCCAGCCCGAAGGCTGGCATTGTTTGTTGAAGCAGAACCGCGATCACGCCTGTGGTTTTTGCATGTGCATCACCATCTGCGGGAAGGGAATTTCGATCCCTTCGGCATCAAAGGTGAGTTTCACCTTCTCGTGGAAGTCGAACCAGACACCCCAGTAGTCGCCGGTCTTGACCCACGGGCGCACCACGATATTGACCGAGGAGTCGGCCAGCGCGGCGACGGCGATGGTGGCTGCCGGATCTTTCAGGATACGCGGCTCTTCGCTCACCAGACGCTCGAGGATCTGCTTGGCCTTGCGCAGGTCAGAGCCGTAGCCGATGCCAAAGGTCATATCGACGCGGCGGGTATCCATGCGCGAGTAGTTGACGATGGTGCCGTTGAGGATGGCGGAGTTCGGGACTACCACCATTTTGTTGTCTACGGAGGTGAGGGTGGTGGTAAAGAGTTGAACGGACTGCACGACACCGTTGGTGCCTGCCACTTCGATAAACTCGCCCGCCTTGATGGGGCGGAAGATGATCAGCAGGAAGCCGGCAGCGAAGTTGGAGAGCGAGCCTTGCAGCGCCAGACCGATGGCCAGACCTGCGGCACCGATAATGGCGACGAAGGAGGCGGTCTGCACGCCGACACGGCCCAGCGCGGCGATCACCACGAACACCAGAATGGCGTATTTGAGAATGCTGCCGACGAAGTGAGTGACGGTGATGTCCAGCTTGCGGGCCTGCATCACCTTGACCACGCCACCGCTGATGAGGTTGGCGGCGATATAGCCGACCAGCAGGGTCAGCAGGGCGGCGGCTATATTGACGCCATATTCGATCAGCAGGCCCTGGTTATTGACCAGCCAAGTCTGCGCTTCGGTAATGATTTCGGGTTCCATAGGATGTCCTGTCAGGTTCTAAAAGGTTCATGGTGGATAAATCTAACACCGCAGCGCGACAGTACGGGTCGCATCTGGTACTTCTTTTCTGCCATAAAAACCTGACACAAAAAAGAAGGGAGGCCAAAGCCTCCCTTCTTTTTGCTGAATGATGCGAAAAAACCATCAGCTCTGCAGTAGTTGGCTGCGGATAAATTGCCACTGATCTTCGAAACCGGCGGTCGGCTTGAGCTTGAACTCGGAACGCACGAACTGGCTGATGCGGCCCTCGGTGTAGGCCAGCAGCAGATTGGCCAGCATGGTCTCGTCGAGCTGGAAGCCCTGACCCTCGCGCAGCCGCTTCTCGCGCAGCACCTGTTTGATCTGGGTCTCCAGCTTGTCGAACAGGATGCTGATGCGATCCCGCAGTCGATCGTGTTCACCCAGCAGGGCGTCGCCGTTGAGGATGCGGGTGATGCCGGGATTGCGCTCGGCAAACACCAGCAGCAGCTGAAGGATGTGGTGGCAGCGCGCCATGGTGTCCTTCTCTTCCGCCATGATCAGATTGACCCGTGACAGCAGGGAATCCTCGATAAAGTCGATCAGCCCCTCGAACATCCGCGCCTTGCTGGGAAAATGTCGATAGAGGGCTGCTTCAGAGACGCCGACCTCGGCCGCCAGACGGGCCGTGGTGATGCGCTGACCCGGACTGGTTTCCAGCATGTGGGCGAGCGCCTGCAGGATCTGATCGCGCCGACTCTGTTTCTGATTACTGCTTGCCATGGATTCCCCTAAAAAAACAATGGCTTGATTCTGTTATTAAGCACCGCCCATCAGGCTGGTGTGGTCTGTTATTGGCGACCAGAAGAACCAAAACCGCCTTCACCCCGTTCGCTCTGATTGAACTCATCGACCAGTTGGAAGCTGGCCTGAACTACCGGCATGATCACCAGCTGGGCGATGCGCTCGCCGGGTTGCATGGTGAACTCATCCTTGCCGCGGTTCCAGACCGAGACCATCAGCTGACCCTGATAGTCGGAATCTATCAGACCGACCAGGTTGCCCAGCACGATGCCGTGCTTATGGCCGAGACCGGAGCGGGGCAGAATGGTGGCACACAGACTCGGATCCTGGATGTGGATGGCCAGACCGGTCGGTACCAGGGTGGTATCACCCGGAGCCAGAGTCAGCGGCGCATCCAGCAGTGCGCGCAGATCCATGCCGGCAGAGCCCGGTGTGGCGTAGGCGGGCAGCGGGTACTCGGTACCGATACGGGCATCCAGAATCTTCAGTTCTATTTGTGTAGTCATGAATCGCTTTTTCAGTTGGATCTTGTATTGGCGCCTCTCTTGGCAAGGCGGGGCGCCGTGGGTCTTGTTCTTTCGGGACGCTCAGTGCCGGTAGTGGCGTGCAATCAGGGCGATCAGGTGACGGGCCAGCGTCAGCTTGTCGGCCAGCGGCAGCGGGGCCTGGCCCCCTTGCCAGAACACGGTCAGGGCGTTGTCATCGGCGTTGAAGCCTTGCCCCTCGCGGGACACATCGTTGGCGGCGATCATGTCCAGCCGCTTACGCTGCAACTTGTCGAGGGCGTATTGTTCCACATCCACGGTTTCGGCGGCAAATCCGACGGTGAAGGGTTTGTCTAAAAGGGCACCGACGGCCGCGATGATGTCGGGGTTTTTCACCAGCCTCACCACCATCTGGTCGTTGTCGCCGGTTTTCTTGATCTTCTGGCTGGCGACCTGTTCGGGACGGTAGTCGGCTACCGCGGCGCAACCGATGAAGAGGTCGCACTCGCCCACCCGGCTCATCACAGCCTGATGCATCTGCTCGGCGCTCTCGACATCGATGCGGGTAACGCCCGCAGGCGTCGCCAGCGTCACTGGCCCGCTCACCAGCGTCACTTCGGCACCCGCTTCACGGGCAGCTCGGGCGATGGCGTAGCCCATCTTGCCGGAGCTGTGGTTGCTGATGTAGCGCACCGGATCGAGCGCCTCGCGGGTTGGCCCTGCGGTGAGCAGCAGCTTGACGCCTGCCAGCAAGGGCTCGGCGGCCAGCTGCTGACAGCAGCGATCCACCAGTTCGAGGGGGTCCAGCATCCGCCCCGGGCCCACATCGCCACAGGCCTGGCTGCCGGCATCCGGCCCCCACAGCAGAATGCCGCGGCTGGCCAGGGTCTTGAGGTTGGCCTGGGTGGCGGCGTTGAGATACATCTGCTGGTTCATGGCAGGTGCCAGCGCGATGGGCGCCGGAGTGGCCAGACAGAGGGTGGTCAGCAGTTCGTCGGCCATGCCTGCAGCCATCCGCGCCATCAGGTTGGCGCTGGCGGGGGCGATCAGTACCAGATCGGCCCACTTGGCCAGCTCGATATGGCCCATGCCCGCTTCGGCAGAGGGATCCAGCAGGCTGTAGGCCACCGGATGACCGGAGACCGCCTGCAGGGTCAGCGGGGTGATGAACTCCTTGGCGGAGCGGGTCATCACCACCCGCACTTCGGCACCCTGATCTTTCAGGCGGCGTACCAGCTCGGCACTCTTGTAGGCGGCGATCCCGCCGCTGACACCCAATAGGATGCGTTTATCGGCCAATCTCATCTGCTGTTTCTCTATCCGGCTCATTCTGACTGGTCGGCTAAGATACCACAGGCAATGGATGACGACAGGGGTTGGCATCAAGGGGTGTGGTCGGGCGCGCGCAATTTTTTGCTATGTTTTTTCTCAACAGGGATGAGGGAGAGACAAATGAGCATCAAAGAGTGGCCGGAAGATGAACGCCCCAGAGAGAAGCTGCTGCGTCAGGGGCCTGCGGTGCTCTCCGATGCCGAGCTGCTCGCCATCTTTCTGCGCACCGGCGTCAATGGCCTGAGTGCAGTGGATCTTTCACGTAATCTATTGAATCAATTCGGCTCTTTGCGCAGCTTGCTGGGGGCGGATCAACGGACATTCTGCGAGGCACACGGCCTTGGCCCGGCCAAATATGCCCAGTTGCAGGCGGTGCTGGAGATGGCCAGACGCCATCTGGCCGAGCAGTTGCAACGGGGCGATGCCCTCACCTCGCCCCAGCTGACCCGCGACTATCTTCAGGCTCAGCTGCGGGATCGGCCGAGGGAAGTGTTTGCCCTGCTGCTGCTCGACAATCAGCACAGAGTCATTCAATTTGTTGAGCTTTTTTTCGGCACAATCGATTCGGCGAGCGTCTGGCCAAGAGAAATCGTGCAGATCGCGCTCAAACATAATGCAGCCGCGGTGATTCTGGCGCATAATCACCCGTCCGGCGTCGCCGAGCCCAGCAGGGCCGACCGCCAGATCACGGATCGGATCACGGCCGCTTTGGCCCTGATCGATATCAGAGTGCTGGATCACTTGGTGATCGGTGATGGCATCACGGTTTCTTTTGCCGAGCGCGGTTGGCTATAACTGTGCTCTGGCACCGTATTAGTTGATCTTTGATCACGGATGCTGTATAAAATGCCGCCTTCTGTTTGCCCCGCAATCGAAGGCCAGCGGGGCAGATATTTGCTCGAGCAATGAAGTAAGATTTGGAGAGACTGACATGTCTAGAGTATGCCAAGTAACCGGCAAGCGCCCGGCAGTTGGTAACAACCGTTCGCACGCTAACAACGCCACCAAGCGTCGTTTCCTGCCGAACCTGCACACTCACCGTTTCTGGGTTGAGAGTGAAAAACGCTTCGTAAGCCTGCGCGTATCCGCAAAAGGCATGCGTATCATCGACAAGCGTGGCGTTGAAGTGGTTCTGGCTGAACTGCGCGCCAGCGGTGTTAAGGTATAAGGAATTAGATCATGGCTAAAGGTATTCGCGAGAAAATTCGCCTGAACTCCAGCGCCGGTACTGGTCACTTCTATACCACTACCAAAAACAAGCGCACCATGCCCGAAAAAATGGAGATCAAAAAGTTTGATCCCGTTGTTCGTCAGCATGTGATCTACAAGGAAGGCAAAATCAAGTAATTACTTGATGCTGCATTCCCAAAAACCCGGCTTCGTGCCGGGTTTTTTTATGCGCCGAATTCAGTACACTGCCGGTTCAAAGGGAGGCTTGCCATGTTCAAATTGAGCCGCAAAGGCTGGAATAACGTGATCATCGTGGTGGTGCTGATCGTGATCACCCTGTTGCATCGTATGGAGACTGCCCAGCAGGAGAACAGTGCCAAGCGTGCTCGCCCCTTGCTGCCGGATGCTGCCGTGGTGCTCACCTGGCAGGGGCCGAGCTGGCAGATTGAGCGGATTGGTCAGGGCTGGCGCAGCATGCCGGATCTGGGACTCGACACAGCGCAGCTGGATGCCCGGCTGGCGCGCTGGCAGAGCTGGTTGCTGCCCCCCGGCGAGGTGGTGCGCGGTACCCCGGTGACCATCAAGGTGTGGATTGCCGGCCAGAACGATCCGGTCGAGATCGGCCTCTATCAGAACAGCGGCCAATATGGCGCCCAGCTGCCCTCCGGTCTCTGGCTCGCCCTCACTGCCGAGCAGTATCGCGATCTGCTGCGTCCTGCCCCCTGAGTTCCTTTTCCTTGCGAGGTGCCCATGCCTGAATTGCCAGAAGTTGAAGTCAGTCGTCAGGGGATCTCCCCCTGGCTCACCGGTATCAAGGTGACGCGTGTAGTGGTGCGGGATGGCCGCCTGCGCTGGCCGATCCCCGGTGAGATTCAGGAGCTGGTGGATCTCACCATCCATCGGGTGCGTCGCCGTGCCAAATACCTGCTGCTGGAGACCGATTTCGGCACCGCCATCCTTCATCTGGGGATGTCCGGCAGCCTGCGGGTGCTGGATATCGGCACCCCGGCCGAGAAGCACGACCACGTGGATATCGAGCTGGAGAATGGCAAGCTGCTGCGGCTCAACGATCCGCGCCGCTTCGGCGCCCTGCTCTGGACTCGCGAACCGGCCGAAGCCCATGCGCTGCTCGCCAAGCTGGGGCCCGAGCCGCTCACCGATGCCTTCAGTGCTGATTACCTGCGTGAGCGCGCCAAGGGGCGTAGCACCGCCATCAAACAGTTCCTGATGGACAATCAGGTGGTGGTCGGGGTGGGCAACATCTACGCGAACGAGGCGCTCTATGCTGCCGGCATTCACCCCAAACGGGCGGCGGGCAATATCAGTGCCGAGCGGCTGGGAACCCTGGTGGCCGAGATCAAGCGCGTGTTGGCCGAGGCGATTCGCCAGGGCGGCACTACCCTCAAGGATTTCACCAGCGCCGATGGCAAGCCGGGCTATTTCGTGCAGCAGTTGCAGGTTTATGGCCGTGGCGGTCAGCCCTGTTTCCACTGCCACACCCTGCTGACCGAGACAAGAATGGGCCAGCGCACCACGGTTTTTTGCAGTCATTGCCAGCGCTGAGCGCACTTTTTGCCCCGATCCGGGGGAAGTTGTAACAGCGTATTTCCACTCTGTTGAAGATTTGCACAGCTGTCACTAGTATCCCGACCGTTCAGGCGGTTTGAGAATATAAAAATGACAGTTAAATCAATAGACTGGGAATATTTATCCCGGCAGGAGCGCTATTGCGCAAAATCCATGGCCCGCTTCCTCTACCCCGAGGGATGTGATCGGAAAACCTTCAATCGCGGCAAGTTCGTGCTGCGCAGCCTGCTCTATCGCAAGTCGCTGAGTCGGGTCTTCAGTCTGTTTCAGTGCGACTCGCTCAAGGCGCTGCCAGCGGTCTATCCCGAGCTGCTCGACAAGCCGATGCGCCCCTATCGCTTCGCCTGTGCCAGCGCCCGTCAACGGGCCGAGATGCTGGAAAATCACTACCGGTTGCTGCTGGAGTGCTACCCGCAGCTGATCGACCCCCTCTATCTGGGCGAGGGGATCGAACTTGGGCACTATCCCCAGAGCGGCTGCCGCATTCTGTTGCGTCACGATGGCACCTTCCGCCGCGAGGCCGAGCTGGCGCTCTCCATCGTCAACGGCGAGGGGCAGCGCCTCTACAGCTGCGCCTTTTCGCTGGCGGGCAGTGCGGATCGTTTGATTCTGATGATCGGCTCCATGCAGGGGCCGGAGCCTGCGGTCGACAATGCTCAGGATCGGGTGCGCGAGCTGACCAAAGAGGGGCACGGCCTGCGGCCCAAATCCCTGCTGGTGCAACTGGTGCTGCAACTGGCGCAGAGCATGGGGGCGGCGGAGGTGCTGGCGGTGCGCAAGCGGGCCCACGTGTTTCAGGCCAAGCGCTACAGCAGCAAGCAGAAAGCCAATTTGCAGGCCGATTATGACGAGCTGTGGCAGGAGTTCGACGCCCGGGATGTGGATGCCAACTTCGTCGCCCTGCAAGCCCAGCCGCGCAAGCCGCTGGAGGAGATCGCCTCCAAGAAGCGGGCCATGTATCGGCGCCGCTACGAGTGGCTCGATCTGCTGGTGCAGGAGATGAGCGAGCGGTTTGCCCGTCAGTAACCGGCAAGCAGGCTGACCTCTCCATAGCGAGAGAGAAACAACAAGGGCTACCCGCGGGTAGCCCTTGTTCGTAGTTGCCGTCGGGAATGGCGAGTATGGAAGGGGATCACCCTTTCTGTTTGGCGGCGATGGCTTGGGCCACCACGGGATCGACAAACTGACGAATGTCGCCACCGTGCAGTGCTACCTCTTTCACCAGAGTGGAGGAGATAAAGGAGTTCTCCTCCGCCGGGGTGAGGAAGACGCTTTCCAGCTCAGGCATCAGGCGGCGGTTCATGTTGGCCAGCTGGAACTCGTACTCGAAGTCGGAGACGGCGCGCAGGCCGCGGATCAGCACGTTGGCCTGATGCTCTTTGGCAAAATCGACCAGCAGCCCGGAGAAGCCCACCACCTTGACGTTGGGAAGCTGGCTGGTCACTTGCTGGACAAGCTGGACACGTTCCGCCAGATCGAACAGCGGGCGCTTGCTCGGGCTGTTGGCGACGCCGACGATCACCTCGTCAAACAGCTTGGCGGCGCGGCCGATCAGGTCGGCGTGGCCATTGGTAACGGGATCAAAAGTCCCGGGATAAATTACCCTGGTAGTCATCTTTGCGGTCCTGCAACCTGGAAATTTGGTCGCATTATAAGGTCGTCGCTTGAGAATAGCAGTGCATCAGGCAAGAATACGCCATCGCGCATCAAGCCTCCCTGCATTGGTGACAGGGAGCAAAGGGATTTTTTATGAAACGTATTCTGGTCGTTCGCAATGACAAGATTGGTGACTTCATGCTGGCGTGGCCGAGCTTCGCCATGCTCAAAGGCTCCATGGAGTGTCATGTGACTGCCCTGGTTCCGGCCTACACGGCCCCGCTGGCCCGGCTCTGCCCCTGGATTGACGAGGTGATCATCGATCCGGGCGTGCGAGCTGACAAGGAGCAACAGCGGGCACTGCTGGCCCGGATCAAGGCGGCGGCGTTCGACGCGTCCATCTGCCTCTTCTCCAACTCCCGCAACGCCATGCTGGTGTGGAAGGCACACATCCCTTATCGGCTGGCCCCGGCGACCAAGCTGGCGCAGGTGCTCTACAACCAGCGACTGGTGCAGCGCCGTTCCCGCTCCCAGAAGCCGGAGTCCGAGTACAATCTGGAGCTGATCCGCCGCTTCCTGGCCGATCAACAGGTGGCCGTGGTGGAGCCCAAGACCCCCTTCCTGCGGTTCGATGACGAGACCCTGCTACAGGTGCGCGAACAGCTGGCACTCAAGCTCAAGCTCGATGCCAGCCGCCCCTGGCTGATGGTGCATGCCGGTAGCGGCGGTTCGGCCAACAACCTCTCCATCGAGCAGTACGCCCGCATCATCATCAAGCTCAATCAGGCCTGCCCCGAGCTGCAGTGCGTGCTGACTGCTGGCCCGGGCGAGGAGAAGATGGCCGAACAGCTGGCGGCCGAGCTGCTGGCCCACGGCGGCAACGGCTGGATCTACCGCTCCAGCGATGGTCTGCCGATGTTCTGTCAGGTGCTGGCCAACGCAGCCCTGTTTATCGCTGGCAGTACCGGCCCGCTCCATATCGCTGGCGCGCTCGATGTGCCGACCATCGGCTTCTTCCCGATGCGCCGCTCAGCTACTCCGCTGCGCTGGAAGCCCCTCAACAGCGAAGGGCGTCACCTCGCCTTCAGTCCGCCGGAGGATAGCGACCATCCTGAGGATATGAGTCAACTCGATCCCAAGACCATGGTGCCGGTGATGGCCCGCTGGGCGGCGCCTTTCTGGCGCAAGTAAGGTATGCAGCAATGCAAACAGGGCCCCGCGGGGCCCTGTTTCGTATGACGGTTATTCCGGCTGCTGCGGTTGCTGGCGCACCCAGAGGTCGGCGTATTTGACGAAGGTGGAGTGGGCGGAGAGGATCGCCAGCAGCAGCCCCTGCTTGCCATCGAGGAAGCCCGCTTTGAGCAGGTACATCTTGAGGAAGCAGCCGACCGCGTGGATCAGCCCCTGACTGAGGGAGCCCTTCTTGCCGCGAGCGGTGCGCTGATCGGCCCAGGCGCGGGCATAACCGGCGGATTTCACCAGATAGTGCTCCAGATCCCGATAGGTGAAGTGGAGCAGGTCGCCATGAATATTGACGATCTTCATGTTGGCCCGCACTTCCACCTTTTCGTGCACCAGCGCCTCGTTGTAGCTGGTGAGCGCCTTGGGATAGAGGCGCAGCACCCGATCCGGATACCAGCCACTGTGGCGGATAAAGCGGCCAAACACCCAGGAGAGGCGCGGGATCGAGTAGATGGTATCGCTGGCCGGATTGGCCATCACGTTGGCGATGGCGGTTTTCAGCTCGGGGGTGAGCCGCTCGTCGGCATCCAGCCACAGCACCCAGTCGGATTGCACGTGGGACTGGGCCAGTCGGCGCTGTTTGCCAAAGCCCGGCCACTTGGCATTGACGAAGAAACGGGCGCCAAATTCGGCGGCGATGGCCGGGGTCTCGTCCTGACTGCCTGAGTCCAGAATGACGATCTCATCCACCAGTCCGTCGAGGGAGGCGAGGCACTTGCGCAGGTTGTCGGCTTCATTCTTGACGATCAGAACGGCAGCCAGAGTCGGTTTTTTCACGAATGTGGGCTCACGGTTATTGCCCGGCTGGCGGGTCGAATGCGTATTGATGGGCTATTCTAACGGAAAAACGGGCCAAAGAGAGAGCCGCCATTGCCCGTTTCTATCAGCTGTTTGCCTGTCTCGCCACGTCCGGTTGGAAGCGGGGCACCGCTGGAAAAATGGGGTGACGGCAGCGTCTGCCAAGGATCTTCTGTTATTTATCCGACCATTCTTGGGGCATAATCTCGCCCAGTGATGATTAACAGCCGGGCCAGTCCCGAGAGAAGACGCGTGATGAAAATATTGGTGATCGGCCCCTCCTGGGTCGGCGATATGGTGATGTCCCAGAGCCTCTACAAGGCGATCAAGGCCAACCATCCGGAGTGTGAACTGCACGTGATGGCCCCCGCCTGGTGCTGCGCCCTGCTGGAGCGGATGCCGGAGGTGGACAAGGCGATCACCATGCCCCTCGGCCACGGTGACTTCAAGCTGGTGGCGCGCCGCCGCCTCGGCAAGCAGCTGGCGGCGGAGAAGTACGATCAGGCCATCGTCCAGCCCAACTCCATGAAGTCGGCGCTGATCCCCTGGTTTGCCCGCATTCCGGTCCGTACCGGCTGGAAGGGCGAGAGCCGCTACGGTCTGCTCAATGACCTGCGCAGCAACAAGTCCGCCTTCCCGCTGATGGTGGAGGGCTATCTGGCGCTCGCTTATCCCAAGGCGCAGATGAAGAGCCGGGCCGATATCCCGACCATTCCGCACCCGGCTCTCCACGTCGATTTGATCAACCAGAGCAAGGCGCTGGAGCGGCTGGGACTGGATCGCGCTCGCCCGGTGCTGGTGCTCTGCCCCGGTGCCGAGTTTGGCCCGGCCAAGCGCTGGCCGGAGGGGCACTATGCCGTGGTGGCCCAGCAGCATCTGGACGAAGGGTGGCAGGTGTGGATCTTCGGCTCCAACAAGGATGTCCCGGTAGCCAATACCATCCGGGATCGGGTCAACCTGCTAACTCGCCCCAACTGCCACGTGCTGGCGGGCAAGACCAGCCTGCACGAGGCGATCGATCTGATGGCGCTGGCCAGCCGGGTCATCTCCAACGACTCCGGCCTGATGCACATCGCCGCCGCCCTCAACCGGCCGCTGGTGGGCGTCTATGGCTCTACTTCGCCGCTCTACACCCCGCCGCTGGCGGATCGGGTCGAGATCGTTCACACCGACATCGAGTGTCGCCCCTGCTTCAAGCGCACCTGCAAGTTCGGCCATCTCAAGTGCCTGATCGACTTGGCGCCGGAGCAGGTGGTCGATGCCTGCAAGAAGCTGGAGCAGAGTCAGTAAGATGCCCTACCGTCTGCTCTACAACCTGCTGATCCATCTGGGATTGCCGCTGGCGCTGCTGGCCCTCTACAAGCCGAAGAAAGGCAAGCCCGGCTTTGGCAAGCGCTGGGCCGAGCATCTCGGGCGGTTGCCTGCCACCGGACAGTATGCACCGCTCTGGATCCATGCGGTGAGCGTGGGGGAGACGCTGGCCATCACGCCGCTCATTCGCGCCCTCAAGGCGGAGCGGCCCGATCTGCCGATCCTGCTCACCACCACCACCCGCACCGGCGCCGATCAGGCTGCCAGGCTGGGGGATCTGGTGATCCATCGCTACGCGCCGCTCGACTACCCCTGGGCCATTGCCGCCTTTCTCGACACCTTCAAGCCGCGCGCGCTCTGGGTGATGGAGACCGAGCTGTGGCCGAACTGGCTGGCCGCTTGCGAGGCGCGCCATCTGCCGGTGACCATCATCAACGCCCGCCTCTCCGAGCGATCCTGCCAGCGTTATGCCCGCTTCCACGGCGCCTTCGACGCCCTGAGCCGGCCACTGACCCATCTGCTCTGCCAGCATCAGGATGATGCCGACCGCTTCGCCCGCCTCGGCATCGATCGTTCGCGGCTGGCGGTGACCGGCTCCATCAAGTTCGATATCCAGTTTGGTGACGAGGTGCAGGCCAAGGGGCGCGCCCTGCGCCAGCAGCTGGGCGCCGAGCGGCCGGTCTGGATCGCCGCCAGCACCCATCTGGGTGAGGACGATCAGGTGCTGGCCGCCTTCGATCTGCTGCTCAAACGCCATCCCGACGCGCTGCTCATTCTGGTGCCGCGCCACCCCGAGCGGTTTGACCGGGTGGCCGAGCAGTGTGCCCCTTACGGCTGCGTGCGGCGCACCAGTCATGCTGCGGTTGGAGCACAGGATAAGGTCTATCTCGGCGATACCATGGGTGAGCTGCCGCTGATGCTGGCGGCGGCCGATGTGGCCTTCGTCGGCGGCAGTCTGGTGAAGATCGGCGGTCACAACCTGCTGGAACCGGCGGCGCTCGGCAAGCCTTGCCTGACCGGCCCCGCCTACTTCAACTTCAGCGACATCACCCGCCAGCTGGTGGCTCAGGGGGGCGCTGCCATCGTGGCCGATGCCGCCGAGCTGGGCGAGCGGGTGAGCCAGCTGTTTGCCGATGGCAACGCCCGCCGCGAGATGGGCGAGCAGGCCCGCGCCGTGGTGCTGCGCAATCAGGGTGCGCTGGCGCGCAGCCTCTCTTATTGTCTCACCGCGTTGGAGAACGACTGAACCCATGATGAGCACCGCACTGGCGCTCGATTGTCAACTGCACAAGCGCCAAAGCAGCTGATCCCCGTTTCACACGTCATCAAAGAGGCAACCATGTTCAAGGCTCTGTTACTGGAAAACCAAGACGGCAAGACTGTTCCGACTCTGACCCGGCTGGCCGAGAGCCAGTTGCCGGAAGGTGAAGTGCGGGTAGCGGTCGCTTACAGCTCCATCAACTACAAGGACGGGCTGGCCATCACCGGCAAGGGCAAGATAGTGCGCCAGTGGCCGCTGGTGCCCGGCATCGACTTCGCCGGTACCGTGCTCGAATCTGCCGACAGCCGCTATCAGACCGGCGACAAGGTGGTGCTGACCGGTTGGGGCGTGGGTGAAGGCCACTGGGGCGGCATGGCCGAACAGGCGCGGGTCAAAGGGGACTGGCTGGTGCCGTTGCCCGCCGGGCTGGATGAGCGCCAGGCCATGTGCATCGGTACCGCCGGTCTCACCGCCATGCTCTGCGTGCTGGCACTGGAAGAGGCGGGTATTACTCCCGCAAGTGGCGAGGTGCTGGTCACCGGCGCGGCAGGCGGTGTGGGCTCCACCTCGGTTGCCCTGCTGGCAGCCCTTGGCTATCAGGTGGCGGCGCTGACCGGTCGTCCGGAAGAGCAGGGCGCCCTGCTGACCGCACTGGGTGCCAGCCGTATCGTGCCGCGCAGTGAACTGCTGGTGCCCGCCAAACCGCTGGAGAAGCAGCTGTGGGCCGGTGCCATCGACACCGTCGGCAGTCAGGTGCTGGCCAAGCTGCTGGCTCAGATGAACTATGGCGGCGCCGTGGCTGCCTGCGGGCTGGCGGGCGGTTTTGATCTGCCGACCAGTGTGATGCCCTTTATCCTGCGCAACGTGCGGCTGCAGGGGGTCGATTCGGTGATGTGCCCGTTTGAACGTCGTCAACTGGCGTGGCAGCGACTGGCACGGGATCTTCCTGCCAGCTTCTTCGCTCAGGCGGTCACCGAGATTGGGTTGGAGCAGGTAGTGGAGGCAGCCGAGGCCATTACGCAAGGCCAGATCGCAGGTCGCACTCTGGTCAAACTTTGAACTCTCTCTGACTGGCGAGCCCGACAATTCCGGATAAAATTGGATTGCGGGTGAACTATCCAAGGAGAGTGAAGATGGGTGGACACAAGCCGGATTACGACTCCTCTGATGATGATTGGGAGCCGGATTCCTGGGAAGAAGAGCTGGATCAGTGGGAAGATGAAAGCTGGCAGGATGATGACACTTTCGATGACCAGTGAACCACGGCATTGAACGAACAGGCGGGCTTTGGGCCCGCCTGATTTTTTTGCCGCGCTCACACGGCTGAGCGTTCGTCCTTGGTCAGGGGCGGGGCGCTGGGTAGAATGAACTGCCCAAATGACGCTCAAGGATGACTATGCGACTCACCATCATATTGTTGGCTGCCCTGCTGGGTGGCTGTGTCTCCAACGATGATCCCTGCGAGAAGGTGTGGAGTGAGGTGGGGGAGGCGGATGGCAAGCTGGGCTTCACCACCGAGCGGATCGAGTTCCATCAGGGCCAGTGTGGCAAGAAGGTGGATGCCGAACTGTGGAAGCAGGGACACCAGAAGGGATTGGCATGGTATTGCCGCCCCGAGCATCTCTATCTGGCTGGCCGCTCAGGCGAGGAGTATCGCGGCGTTTGCCCGAACGATACCCAGGCGCGCAGATTGTTCGAGCAGGGGCGTCAGGGGTGGACCGATCAATAACACCCTGACAGGGAGGGGCGTTACTCCTCTTTCAAGCGCAGTGGCTGGCAGAGGTAACCCTTGTCATTGGCACTGCGGGCGCATTTGCTGCAGACAAACTTGGGTTTGCGGACTATCTTGCGCAACGCCTTGAGATCGGTGGGGATCTCGTGACGGCGCCATTCACACAGGGTTTTGCTGCCCATAACGACTACCTCTACGACTTGACGGCCGTATTGTAATCGATTTTCATTTCGAATAAACCGGCAAAGCTCGCTTATTGGCCGATATGCCAATAAGCGATTGTTTCGGGAAGGATTACTGGTAGAGGAACTTGGTGAAGATAAGCTCGCGCACCGCTTTCTTGCCAGTCTCTTTCACCAGCAGTTCGTTGACGGTTGTCTCGCACTCCTTGCGCAGCTCTTCTCTGTTGGTCAGGGACTTCACTTGATCGGCATTTTTGCTGCCAATCAGACGGATGATGGCATCGCGGATCAGCGGGTCATGCTGCTCCAGCAGCTTGAGGTCGGCTTCGTTTTCCGCCATCAGCTCTACCGTGACCCGGATATAACCGAGGGTTTTGCTATCACTCAGGTAGTTGGTGATGATGTCGGGATCGAGCGCGTGGTAGGAGAAACCGGGCTTGGCAGCCCCCTCTGCGCCCTCTGCGGGCGGCTCATCTTCAGCCAGAGCTTGCTGCTGCAGGGCGCCACAGCTCAGTAACAACACCAGCAGAATTTTGAAGATCTTCATATAGATGGCTCATCAGCAGGAGATAACCCATTTTTGATGTTGCCATCGGGGCCGTCAAGCACGGATGTTCTTACATTTCGCTATTGATTTACGGATAATAAACCGGATTTTAACCTGAACACGGAAATCTCTGGATGGTGAAGCTGTGAAGTCCGAGTTGACTGTTCCCCTCACGCCGTTAAGCGGGTGGCTGGCCCCCGAATGTTGCGAATTGCCCGCCAGCTTGCGCCCCTGGCTGCTGGAGCCCGGCTCCATGACCCGGCGGCTGCGTCTGCACAATCGCCACTTTTCGGTGGAGTGGCTGGGCAATCACCCGGTCGCCCTTACTGCCGATGAGCAGTGGCTGGTGGATTCGGCCTCGCCGGCCGGCACCTGCCGCGAGGTGATCCTGCACGGGGATCGTGGGCCAGCCGTGCTGGGCTGGACCCTGTTTGCCGATGACGCACTGCAAGGGAGCGGCATTGCCGAGCTTGGCGAGCAGCCGCTGGGTGAGCGGGTATTTGGCCATGAGCCTGCCCGCCGCGATCATCTGCAACTGGCCCGTTTCGATATTGCCGCCAATCCCCGTTGCCCGGCCGCCACTGTCTGGGGGCGTCGTTCCCGTCTGTTTCTGGGGCAGTGGCCACTGCTGGTGCACGAGCTGTTTCTGCCCTCTCTCGTCTGTGACAAGGAGCTGGAGTGAATCTGTTAACCAAGGAGCGGGGACTTGCCTATATGCAGTTGGCCCGCGTCGACAAACCCATAGGCACTCTGCTGCTGCTGTGGCCAACCCTGTGGGCGCTCTGGCTGGCCGCTGGTGGCCTGCCCAATCTCTGGGTGCTGACCGTGTTTGTGGTCGGCGTCTTTCTGATGCGCTCGGCAGGGTGCGTGATCAACGACTATGCGGATCGCAACTTCGACGGCCATGTCAAACGCACCGCTGGTCGCCCCTTGCCCACGGGCAGAGTCAAACCGTGGGAGGTGTTGGCGCTCTTCTTCGTGCTGGCGCTCATTTCATTTGGTCTGGTGCTGACCATGAATCCGCTCACCATCGGCCTGTCGTTTGTCGCCCTGCTGCTGGCGGTGAGTTACCCCTTCATGAAGCGCTTTATCTCGAATCCCCAGCTGGTGCTCGGGATGGCCTTCTCTTGGTCGATCCCGATGGCCTATGCGGCGCAGGCGGATGCCCTGCCGCTGGTGGCCTGGTTGCTCTTCTTTGCCAATCTGCTCTGGACGGTGGCTTACGACACCCAGTACGCCATGGTGGATCGGGATGACGACCTCAAGATCGGCCTCAAATCCAGCGCCATCCTGTTTGGTCGTTACGACAAACGGATCATCGGCGCATTGCAACTCTCGACTTTGCTGCTGCTGTTGGCGGTCGGGCAGCTGATGACGCTGGGGGGCTGGTATTACTGGGGATTACTGGGGGCGGCGGTGCTGTTTGTCTATCAGCAGCGGCTTATTCGTGAGCGGCAGCGAGAAGCCTGCTTCCAGGCGTTTCTCAACAACAACTATGTGGGGGCGCTGGTGTTTGCCGGTCTGGTGCTTGACTACCTGCTGGCGTGACATGTTCCCGCGCAGACTCCGATAAAAAAGAAGGCCGCATGATGCGGCCTTCTTTGTTTGTGTTGCAGATCAGAGCTGATTGCCTGCCTGAATGGTGCGGCGGATCTTGTTGCTCAGCAGCGGCACTATGTTGTCGGCCAGCGCCTGGAAGCGGCCGAGATCCGGCTTGCACTCGGGAGAGAGGTAACCCTCCTTGCGCAAGGTGTGGATCAGGGTGCTGAACAGCTTCTGGTCGAAGAACTCGGGGGCGTTGATGCCGTGCAGGGTGCCGAGGCGCTCTGCCATCATCAGGCCATCCGCCTCCAGCTGCTCCGCCTCGATATGGGGCTGGGCCAACACCCGGGTCAGCACGATGGCGTAGCGTTGCAGGGTCTCCTGAATGCTCTCAGCCAGCAGCAGCAGGCGCATCTGGTTGGCCGGATTGACCCAGTAGCCGTCATCGCGGGTCTCGATCAGTTGCTGGGTTTGCAGAGCGTCGAGCAGGCTGTCGACCAGCGCTGGCAGCTCCTCCTCTTCATAACGCAGGAACAGCTCGGTCTTGAGCAGCGGATAGATGTCGATGCAGCGGGCCATGATCTCGCTGCGGGAGATCCCTTCGCACCGTTCGATCAATGCCGCCACCAGAGAGGGCATGGCGAACAGGTGGAGGATGTTGTTGCGGTAGTAGGTCAGCAGGATCGCCTGATAGCGGTCGAGACTGATGATCTGCCCCAGCTTGTCCTCGCTCACCTCGAACTTGTTGAGCTCCATCGCCTGATCCAGCAGGGTCTTGGCATCCTCATCCGGAATGGTGCTCTGCGGGCTGTAAGGCACCGCTTTGAGCAGATCCAGATAGGTGTTGAGCTGGGCCTGCAACTCGTCGCGGGTCAGGGCGTGGCGCTCGGCGGCCAGCAGCGCCAGCGCGCTCAGGGTCAGGCCGTTGACCGCAGCAGCGCCGTTGATGCGGGTCATCAGCAGTTCGGCCAGATTGTTGACAGTGCCTGCCATCCACTCCGGACGCTCCTCTTCCCCGATGTGCTTTTTCCAGTCGGGGATATGTTCGCTCAGGTAGCTGTTGAGGGTCAGCGGTTCACCGAAGTTGACGAAACCACGGCCGTAGTTGCGCAGCTTGCGCAGGATGCCGAGCACCTGCAGGAAGCTCTCTTTCTCCTTGCGGCTGCCCTTGAGCTCGTTGTGGTAGGTGTTCACCTCCATCACGTGCTCGTAGCCCAGATAGACCGGCACCAGAGTGACCGGCCTGTCCAGCCCGCGCATCATCGCCTGCAGGGTCATCGCCAGCATGCCGGTCTTGGGCGGCAGCAGACGGCCGGTACGGGAGCGACCGCCTTCGGTGAAGAACTCTACCGAGTAACCCTTGGCAAACAGCAGGTTGAGGTATTCCCGGAATACCGTGCTGTAGAGCGGGTTGCCCTTGAAGGTGCGGCGAATGAAGAAGGCGCCGCCGTGGCGGAAAATCGGGCCCGCCGGCCAGAAGTTGAGGTTGATGCCTGCCGCGATATGGGGCGGCACCATCCCCTGGTGGTAGATGACGTAGGAGAGCAGCAGGTAGTCCATGTGGCTGCGGTGGCAGGGAACGTAGACGATCTCGTGCCCTTCCTGCGCCAGCTGGCGTACCTTCTCGGCGCCATTGACCGACAAACCGCGGTAGAGCTTGTTCCACAGCCAGCCGAGGAAGCTCTCGCCCAGGCGGATCAGCCGGTAGGAGAAGTTGGAGGCGATCTCGTCCATGTAGCCATGGGCACGCTTTTGCGCCTTCTCGAGGCTGATCCCTTCGCGCTGGGCCTCCTCTTCAATCGCCTGCTGGATCACCGCGGAGTCGAGCAGCTGCTTGAACAGCAGGTTGCGGTTCGGCAGTTTCGGGCCGGTGGCGGCCAGCTGCTGGCGGCTGAAGTGGGTACGGGCCACTCGCGCCAGCTTGTGGGCGATGGCCTCGTCAGTGCCGTGCTTGTCCGCCATGTAGCGCAGGGAGAGCGGCGGCGAGAAGCGCACCAGATTCTCGCGACCCTTGAGGATCACGATGAGCGCCTTCTTCAGCCGGTTCGGCGCCAGACTGCTGATGATGTTGAGGCCGGAGGCTTCTTCCCCTTCCCGACCCGGAGCGCGGCCCCAGAACAGGGTGACGGGCACCACCTGGATATCCAGCTCGGGATCCTGCTTGTGCAGATCCAGCAGCTGGTGGAACTCCTGCAGGAAGGGGAGCGGTTTGCTGCGTTTGCCAAACAGGGGAGGCGGACGATCCAGACAGACATAGCGCGGCAGCAGCTGGCCGTTGAGCTCCAGCGGCGTGAAGGGGCCGGGCAGACCGAGATCCTCGCAGCACTGCTGCAGGGTCATCAGGTCGGTGATCGAACTGGTTTTCAGGGCATAGACGATGGGTCTGGCCGGATCCAGATTGAGTTCTGTGATGGGATTTTCCGGCAGGCTCTTGTGATTGACCAAGCCGCTGACCGGCCATTGCAAGATGGCTCTGGAAATCTTCTGTCCTAGGGACATGTGCGTCTGCTCTCCAAAAAAATGCGGCGTGAGCATAGCAAATCAACAGCCCCTTGTCGCCGAGAGGTACGATGAGTCGGCTGCGCAGGATCAAAACAGTAGTAAATGAGGGGTTGGTCGCGACAAATGTCAGCTGCGCCTTGCCTTGGCCACTGCACTGTATATACTGCCAGTGTGCTGTATAAAAAGACAGGTGCCAATTCTATGAAACCCCTTACCCCCCGCCAGGCCGAAGTGCTGGAGCTGATCAAGGTGAACATGAGCGAGACCGGCATGCCGCCGACTCGTGCCGAGATTGCCCAGAAGCTTGGTTTCAAGTCGGCCAATGCGGCCGAAGAACATCTGAAGGCCCTGGCCAAAAAAGGGGTCATCGAGATCATGCCGGGCACGTCCCGCGGCATTCGCCTGTTGCTCGAAGAGGAAGAGGTGCTGGAAGAGAGCGGCCTGCCGCTCATCGGCAAGGTGGCTGCCGGTGAACCTATCCTGGCGCAGGAGCATATCGAGAGCCACTACCAGGTGGATCCAGCCCTGTTCCACCCGCGCGCAGATTTTCTGCTGCGGGTGCAGGGGATGAGCATGAAGAACATCGGTATTCTGGATGGCGATCTGCTGGCTGTGCACAAGACTCAGGAGGTGCGCAACGGTCAGGTGGTGGTGGCTCGTCTCGATGAGGATGTCACCGTCAAGCGCTTCCAGCGCAAGGGCAGCCAGGTGTGGCTGCTGCCAGAAAATGAAGAGCTCTCCCCCATCGAGGTGGATCTCTCCTGCCAGCAGCTCACCATCGAAGGGCTGGCGGTCGGGGTGATCCGCAACGCCGACTGGATGTAATCATCCCCGCCAACTGCGTTTGCCACACGGCCTCTTTCGGGAGGCCGTGCTGTTTCTGGCGCACTTTCCCTGTCATATCAAACAGATCATCGGCGGCGGCATTTTTGTCCTGCGCGACCGGCTACCAATCATCCATTTCAGATATATGCTCAGATCAGTGCCCTGTCGCCGAGACAGGGCTTGGCACCTCCCTCTGACCATCGCAATGCGCAGGACGGGAGGGCCGGTAACAACGAGAATCGGGCAGTACACCTTCACGGGATATGAAGGGGGGGTGGGGAGATCCCGAGCCTTGTCAGGCAAAGGGGACCACTCGTAATGGTTGCAGATAGTCGTGACGGGCCTGTTCCCAGTTCAGGCCGACGAAGCAACATGACCTGTCGGTCAAGGAGGACTGGTATGGCATCAAGATCGCCATGGGATTCAGAGGCTGGGGCTGCGCCAGCGGAATCGTCAATCACCCGTTTCGTCAAAGGTAGCCGGATGACCTGGTTTTACGGTCTCTGGCTGCACCATCGTGGTTCGCACTGGACGCTCTGGCTGGGATGCCCGAAAGAGAAGGTGGTGCGTCTGGTGCTGCTGTTCAAGCGTGGTCACGGTGATCGCCAGGGGGAAGAGGGCTGGCTGGCCCCCGTGATTCCCATCGGCGTGCGGGCCATCGGCAAGATGTTGCAGCAGGGGCGTAACGCTCGCCCCTGAGCAGAAGAGACAAACAAATCCATCCATAACCGGCACCCTAGGGGGCCGGTTTTTTTATGGCCGCAACTGGCGATTAATTATGCCAAATGGTCGACTCCTGACAGGGCGTTGCACAAGGTTGAACCACCTTGGCGGCTCGCTGGGGTACAATGCCCCCCTCTTGTCCGGTCACTGCTGGCCATCTGCCTCGAACTGAAAGGGTCTCTTGTTATGATGAAGCTCCGCTATCCCCTGCTCTTTCTGCTGCTGACAGCCTGCCTGATCTTGGTGTTCTACGCCACGCAGCCAGAGCAGCCGGAACAGGCCGATTATTATCCGGCGGGGCGGGACATCAATGATTTCGCCTTTACCGATGCGGACAACCAGCCGTTCACCCCTGCCAGCCTGAAAGGGCACTGGACTTTCCTGTTTGTCGGCTACACCTTCTGCCCCGATATCTGTCCCACCACCCTGGCAGATATGCGCTCCGTCTATGACCAGCTGAAGAAGATGGCGCCCGACAGTCAGGTGGTGTTTATCTCGGCGGACCCCCAGCGTGACGACATTCCCCGTCTCAAGACCTATACCGCCTTCTTCAATCCCGAGTTCAAGGCGGCCACTGCCCCCCACGACAAGCTGTTCCCGTTTGTGCGCAATCTGGGGCTGATCTACTCCATCGCCAATCAGGGGGAGAAGGATTATCTGATCGATCACTCCGCCTCCATCGTGCTCATCAATCCCAAGGGCAAGCTGCAGGCGGTGTTCCGCCCGCAGGTGGCGCCGGGTCAGGTGCCCAGGGTGCAGATGGCCACCATGCTCTCTGACTTCGCCCGCATCCTGAAGCTGACAGGCCACTGAGCGTGACTCCAGCTGTTGCCCCCTGGTGGCGAGATCCCTCTTGCCACCGCGCCGTCTTTGCGCTCGCCCTGCCCATGGTTTTCTCCAATATCACCACCCCCTTGCTGGGGCTGGTGGACACCTGGGTGATCGGTCATCTCGGTCAGGCCTGGTTTCTGGGGGGTGTCTCGGTCGGTGCGACCCTGATCAACCTCATCTTCTGGTTGCTCGGCTTTTTGCGGATGTCGACCACCGGGCTGACGGCGCAGGCGCACGGCGCCGCCGACGGTCGTGCCCAGCTCGATACCCTGCTGCGGGCGCTGGGGCTGGCCATTGCTCTTGGCCTGGCGCTGCTGTTGTTGCTCTTCCCCCTGTTGCCACGACTGATCGCCCTGAGTGGCGGCTCGCCCGAGGTGCAGCTTTATGCGGGCCAATATGTGGCGGTGCGGGTCTGGAGCGCCCCGGCGGCGCTCTGCAATCTGGTGGTCATGGGCTGGCTGTTGGGGATGCAGGATGCCCGCAGCCCCATGGTGATGCTGATCCTCACCAATCTGGTCAACATGGCGCTCGATGCCCTGTTTGTACTGGGGCTCGGCTGGCAGGTGCGGGGTGTGGCGGCGGCCTCGGTCATGGCGGACTACTGCGCGCTGGCGGTCGGCATCTGGCTGGTGCACCGTCAGCTGCGGCAACTGGCGCCGACGGTGTGGCTGGATGGCTGGCAGCGCTGGCGACAGCTCGCGCCCATGGTGCGGCTGCTCGGTCTCAACCGCGATATCTTCCTGCGCTCCCTCTGTTTGCAGCTCTGCTTCGCCTTCATGACTCTGCAAGGGGCACGGCTGGGGGATGTGGCGGTGGCCGCCAATGCGGTGCTGCTCAACTTCCTGATGCTTATCTCCTACGGACTCGATGGTTTTGCCTATGCGGTGGAGGCCATGGTAGGACGAGCCATCGGTCAGCGGGATCGGCAGAAACTGCGGGAGGCCATCGTGCTCAATCTGGGCTGGGCCGCCCTCATTGCCAGTGGTTTTACCCTGCTGTTTGCCCTCTTTGGTGCCCACCTTATCGGCTATATCACCGACATTCCGGCCGTGGTGGCGGAGGCACATCGTCAGCTTCCCTGGCTGATCGCCATGCCCTTGCTGGCGGTCTGGTGCTTCCTGCTGGATGGCGTATTTATCGGGGCGACCCGGGCGCGGGAGATGCGCAACAGCATGTTGTTGGCCGCGTTTGGCGGCTTCTTCCCGATCTGGTGGCTCTGTCAGTCGTGGGGCGTGGCCGCGTTATGGGCGGCGATGGCGGCGCTGATGGTGGGGCGCGGTCTGTCGCTGGGGGTCACTTGCTTGCGGCTGGAGCGCAGCGGGCATCTGCTCGACGCCCGCCACTGATCATCGGTGGCGCTTACATGGCACCGTCGTAGCCGAGCTGGCGCCAGCTCTCGTAGACAAAGACAGACACCGCGTTGGAGAGGTTCATGCTGCGGCTCTGGGGCACCATAGGGATGCGTAGCCGCTGCTCGAATGGCAGACTCTCGATGATCTCGATGGGCAGGCCGCGACTCTCCGGGCCAAACAGCAGGGCGTCGCCAAGGGCATATTGTGCTGCCGAGTGCGCGGTGCGGCCCTTGGTGGTGCAGGCAAACACCCGTTTGGGCGCCACGGCGGCCAGAAAAGCCTCATAGTTCGGCCAGCGCTTCACCTCGGCAAATTCGTGATAGTCGAGTCCCGCCCGCTTTACCCGCTTGTCATCCCACTCAAATCCCAGCGGCTCGATCAGATGGAGCCGGTAACCGGTATTGGCGCAGAGCCGGATGATATTGCCGGTGTTGGGCGGAATTTCCGGCTGGTAGAGGACGATATCGAGCATGACGAGCTCCTGCAAAGAGATGTAAAGCCAAGAAGGGGCGCCAGCATACCCAGCGCCCGTCCGGATGAAAAGGATCAGGCGATGGGCAAGCGGATGGTGATGGTCAGCCCGGTCGGGTGATTGTTGCTGGCCGCAATGGTACCGCCGTGGCGCTGGATTGCCTCCGAGGCGATGGCCAGCCCCAACCCGGTGCCGCCAGTCTTGGCGTTGCGGGCGTCATCGACCCGGAAGAAGGGCTGGAACAGCAGCGCCTGCTGCTCGTCTGGCACCCCGGGGCCGTCATCCCGAATGGTCATCACCCACTCCAGTCCCTCCCGATACCAGTCCACCTTGATGAACTCGCGGGCATATTTGAGGGCATTGCGCAGGGGGTTCTCCACCGCCCGGGCCAGCAGCTCGGGCCACATCTGGATCGACTCTGCGGGCAGTGGCGGCAGTCTGAGCTGTTTGCCGCTCTGGTTTGCCTCGAACATGGCATCTTCGAGGATGGGCTCCAGCAGGTCGGCCAGCGGGTGTACCACCGGCGCCTCTACATGCTGCTGCACTCGCGACAGATCCAGCAGATCGCCGATCAGCTTGTCCAGCCGTCCGATCTCCGATTCGATCCGCGCCAGCTCGGCGCTGTCACCCTGTTTGCGGCGGATCAGCGCCTGCGCCAGTTGCATCCGGGTGAGGGGGCTGCGCAGCTCGTGGGAGATATCGGAAAGCAGCTGTTTCTGCTTCTGGATCATGCTCTTGAGCGTCTCCACCATGCGGCTGACGTTATCCGCCAGCTGGCCAATCTCGTCGCCCCGTCCCAGGTTGGGGATCTGTACCTCCAGATTGCCAGCCGCCAGTTGGGAGACCGACTTCTGCAACTGCAGGATGGGGCGGGTCAGCCGCCAAGCGAGCAGCAGGCAGAGCGGGGTGCTGACCAGCATCGAGATGCCCAGAATGCGGATCGGGTGATCCAGCACCTGAATAAACAGGAACAGGTAGGGATTCTCGGCATTGAGGCCGAAATAGACGTGATAGCGATGGCCGTGGTGCTCCATCAGGAAGGGGCCGGCGATCGCCTTGCGATCCTCGTTGCCCAGCATGGGATTGGCCGGGTCATCGGCATCCACCATAAAGCGCACCACGAACTTGCGCGGATGGGTGGTGGACTGGATCTGCCCCTTCTCGTCGCGCAGGTAGACGTTATCCACCGGCAGCATGGCGATCTTGTCCATCGCCTTGGCCAGATCGAAATCCTGATCCGGCTCGGCGGCGTTGAGCAGGGCTTGCACGTTGTTCTGCATCCGCGCGACTTCGTGGGTCGGCAGCGGGATCTGGTTGCGGGGATCCAGGGTCGGCAGGCTGATCACGGCGGCCAGCATCACCAGCAGCATGAACCAGAACCAGAGGAAGATGTGGGTCGAGATCCCGTTGAGGGAGTTGATGCGCTCTATTCTTGCTCTAGCCACAGGTACCCGCGCCCCCGTACGGTTTTGAAGCGGGGCTGGCCATCGGTGCGGTCCGGCAGCTTCTTGCGCAGGTTGCTCAGGTGCATGTCGATGGCCCGATCGAAGGGTTCCAGCTTCTTGCCCAGCACCTGCTCGGAGAGGTGGCTCTTGCTGACGATCTGGCCGGGATTGCGCAGCAGGCACTCCAGCAGGCCAAACTCGGTGGCGGTCAGCTCCAGCAGTTGTTCGCCGCAGCGGGCCTGCTGCAGGCCGGGTTGCAGCACGATATCCATGAAGTGCACTTCGTCGGAGGAACTGCCGCGGTGGGGCGGGGCGCTCTGGGTACGGCGCAGGATGGCGCGTACCCGGGCCAGCAGCTCCCTGTCATCGAACGGCTTGGCCAGATAGTCGTCGGCACCCGCTTCCAGACCGTTAACCCGATCCTGGCTGTCACCGCGGGCGGTCAGCATCAGCACCGGGGTGTCGTGGGTCTTGCGCAGCTTGGTCAGCATGGCAAAGCCGTTGAGCTTGGGCATCATCACGTCCAGCAACACCAGATCGAAGCTCTGCTCCGCCAGCCGTTGCAGCCCCTCTTCACCATCCTCGGCGACCGTGACCTGAAATCCCTCCAGGGTCAGAATTTCGGTGAGCAGTTGGGTCAATTCAAGATCGTCGTCGACCAGGAGTATTCTGTTCATCTGGTGTTATTCCGCAGATTTTCGCGCCAAACTGACGCCGGGGTCAGGGTATAATAAGTTTTTCATCGCCAGAGGAAAGCCGGTTTTGAGCCATCAACAATATTCCCGTTGGGTGACCTTTGCCAGCATAGCGGCGGTCACCACAGCTACCTTGCTGATCATCGGCAAACTGATCGCCTGGCTGATGACCGATTCGTCGACCCTGCTGGCATCCCTGACTGACTCCTTTATGGATGTGAGTGCCTCCATCATCAACCTGCTGGCCATTCGCTATGCGCTGGCTCCCGCTGATGACGAACACCGTTTCGGTCACGGCAAGGCGGAGTCGCTGGCGGGCCTCATCCAGTCGGCCTTTATCTCCGGCTCCGCCCTGCTGCTGGTGATGCACGGAATTTCATCCCTGCTCAATCAGGCGCCTATTCTGCGGCTGGAGGCGGGTCTCTGGGTCAGCGGTGGCTCCATCGTGCTGACCCTGCTGCTGGTCAGCTTCCAGAGTTTCGTTATTCGCAAGACCAACAGTGTGGCCATCAAGGCCGACATGCTGCACTACCGTTCCGATCTGCTGCTCAATGCCGGTGTCTTGCTGGCGCTGGTGCTGGCGGGGCAGGGATGGTACTGGGCCGACGGCCTGTTTGCCATCCTGATCGGGCTGTTCCTGCTGTGGGGGGCGGGACACATCGGCTACGAGTCGGTGCAGGCCCTGCTCGATCGTCAGTTGCCAGCGGAAGAACAAGCGAGAATAATGGCGCTCTGCTGTGCCGTAGAAGGTGTACACGGCGTACATGACCTGCGCACCCGTCAATCCGGGCCGACCCGATTCGTACAGTTGCATCTTGAACTGGATGATCAGATCCCCCTGGTCAAGGCCCATCAGATCGCCGATGAAGCCGAACTGGCGGTACGCCAGGCATTCGAGCGGATGGATGTCATCATCCACATGGACCCCATCTCGGTGCTGACAAAAGAACAACAGAGCCCTCACCCAGAACAACAGTAGGCTGCAACATGGATGAACTGGTTGCCAAAACCTGGCACAAAATTCAGCAAGAAGCGGAGTGCATGGCGGCCCAGGAGCCGATGCTGGCCAGCTTCTTCCACTCCACCATTCTCAATCACAAGAATCTGCGTTCGGCCCTCAGCTTCCAGCTGGCCAACAAACTCGACAGCGCCACCATGCCCGCCATCGCCCTGCGCGAGGTGATCGAGCTGGCCCTGCGCAGCGAGCCCGAGCTGCTGACGGTAGTGGCGGCTGACATCTGCGCCGTGCAGGAGCGGGATCCGGCGGTCGATCTCTTCTCCACCCCGCTGCTCTACCTCAAGGGGTTCCATGCCCTGCAGGGTTATCGGGTCGCCAACTGGCTGTGGCGTCAGGGGCGCCGCTCGCTGGCCCTCTATCTGCAAAACCAGATCTCGGTGGTGTTCGGGGTTGATGTGCACCCGGCCGCCCGCATCGGCAAGGGGATCATGTTCGACCACGCCACCGGCATAGTGGTCGGCGAGACAGCGGTAATTGAAGATGATGTCTCCATCCTGCAGAGCGTGACCCTCGGTGGTACCGGCAAGGAGAGCGGCGATCGCCATCCCAAGATCCGCGAAGGGGTGATGATAGGGGCGGGCGCCAAGGTGCTCGGCAATATCGAAGTGGGCGTGGGCGCCAAAATTGGTGCGGGCAGCGTGGTGATCAACCCGGTGCCGCCTCATACCACGGTCGCTGGCGTACCCGCCAAGATCGTCGGCCGTCCGGAGTGCGACAAGCCTTCACTGGATATGGATCAGTGTCTCTGATCTCTTGGCCGGAGTAGTCGATGGCCAAGCGTTGGTCGGGTTATCTGATTTTGGGGATGTGGCTGCTCAACCTGCTCCATCTCTATCTGGGACTCTCCCCCTGGCCTGCTGCCATTGCGGCCTGGGGGGCATCACTGCTCACCTGGCCTTGGCTGGTGGGAGCCGCCAAGCGGCAGGCGCTGGCCCTCTATGGTGCCGCCCTGCTGCTGTTGATCTTCTCCTGGTGGCGGGGAGCGAGCCTCACCGCCGGTGACTGGCTGCTGGCCAACATCAATATGCTCACCATGTTTGCCGCGGTGAGCTCCCTCAACCTCGCCACCTCGGGTCTCTTGACCGGCACCACCTCCTGGACCGGGCGTAAAGGCCTGTGGAGCACCATGGCCAGCCTCAATCTGCTTGGGGCGGTCATCAATCTCTCGGTGCTGTTTATCATCGGCGATCGGCTGGAGCGCAATGGCACCCTGGAGCGGCGTCAGGTGATGGTGCTGAGCCGGATCTTCTGTGCCGCTGCCTTCTGGTCACCCTTCTTTGTCGCCATGGCGGTGGCGCTCACCTATGCGCCGGGCTTGCAGCTCTCCCATATTCTGCCGTTCGGGATCCTCGCCGCCTTGCTGGCGATGGGGCTGACTGCCTGGCAGGTGGAGCGGATCGGAGTGGCCGACTTTGCCGGTTATCCGCTGCGGCTGCAGACCCTGGGGTTGCCGGTCACGCTGGCGTTGCTGGTGCTGCTCATCAAGCAGATCTGGCCCCAGCTCGGCATTCTGGCGGTGATCGCGCTGGTGGCCCCGCTGCTGGCGCTGCTCTTTATGCCGAGGGCCGGGCGCAAGGCGGCCCTCAAGCGGCAGGTGGTGGAACGCTTTCCCGCCATCGGCGGTCAGCTGGTGCTGTTTCTGGGGGCCGGTTTGCTGGCGGCAGGCATCAACAGCGCGCTGTCGGTCATCGATCTCGGTGCCGGTCATGGCCTGCCACTGTTCAACCACTTTGGCTGGCTTGAGGCATCCCTCACTCTGCTGCTGATCCTGCTGGTGGCCATCGTCGGGGTGCATCCGCTCATCAGTATCTCCGGGCTGGCGCCACTGCTCTGGCCGCTGGCGCCGGATCCCAGCCTGCTCGGTATGTGTTTCCTGCTGGGGTGGGGGCTTGCCACCGGCACCAGTCCGCTATCCGGATCCAATCTGGCGCTGGCCTCCCGCTACAACCTCAGTGCCGGGCTGATTCTGCGCTGGAACCTGCTCTACGGCCTGCTGATGTATGTGGTCGCCTGTCTGTTGCTGGGGGCTTATATCGCCTTGCATGGATAACGGCGGTTCCGTCGAGAGGGTGCACATGATGCGCGGGCGGCGGGGTCTTTTACGTACTGTTCCGTGTGTTGTCGCGGCTCGGGCGCAGGATGCGAGAAAAATAGACGCATATTTAGACAATACATCTATGGATGGCGCATTTTACAGCGCACTGGCTTGTTTGTGCCGATGCGCTCGGGGTATGCTGGCTTCACGCGCTTGAATCGCCCTCTGTGGGGCATCGCAATTGAACAAACAGGTATGCATATGTCACTAGAAGTCCTTGAGCAACTCGAATCCAAAGTACAATCCGCTGTCGACAACATCTCCCTGCTGAAGATGGAGCTGGACGAGCTGAAAGAGCAGAACAGCAAGCTGCAAGACGAGAACCATCAGCTGCGCAACGAGCACACTGCATGGCAGGAGCGTCTGCGTGCCCTGCTGGGCAAAATGGATCAGATGGGCGAAACCATCTAATTCATCGCCTTCAGGCAGAATTGAAAACGGGCCGCTCCATGAGCGGCCCGTCTGTTTTTGGCGGGATGGGAATTATAGAGCCAGCAACTGCTTGACTGTCTTCTCGATGCCGTCTGCCGCTTCGACTATGTTGTTGGCCAGCATGTAGGCGGGGGTGGAGATCACCTTGCGCTCCTGATCCACCACGAATTCGTTGACCGGGCAGTTGAGATGGCTGCCACCCATCGCCTCGATGGCGTTGGCGGTGCCTTCGTCATGGCCGATGGTCGCCAGCGTCCCGGCACCATAGATCAGCGGGATCATGGCGGGCGCGATGCAGATATAGGCGGCCGGTTTGTTGGCTTTGGCAAAGCTCTGGCACGCTTTCAGCACATCGGGCTGGATCTGGCACTCGGCCCCTTTGATAGCGAAGTCGCACAGGTTCTTGGCCGCGCCAAAGCCGCCGGGCACCAGCAGCGCGTCGTAATCGGCCGCATCCAGCTCGGCCACATCCTTTATCTGGCCACGGCAGATACGGGCCGCTTCGACCAGCACATTACGGCTCTCCCCCTCGCTCACTTCACCGGTCAGGTGGTTGATGACATGGAGCTGCGCCACGTTCGGGGCGAAGCACTGGACGGCGGCTCCCTGACGGGCCAACGCCAGCAGGCTGATGACGGCCTCGTGGATTTCGGCCCCGTCAAAGACACCGCAGCCACTCAAAATCACGGCCACTTTTTTCATGGCAAACTCCTCGTTATTGAAAATGTGAGCCAGGATGGATTGTTGTACTTTTGTATGGTTATCGCTCGCCCTCCGCTGGTCAAGTCATCTTGCTGTGCTAGGATTGTTTCGTTTTGGATCCTGCCGTACCTACTCCCTTAAATCTTTTTCCACATTGATCGAGATCATTCTAACTGTCTCGCGATCGGTTTTTATGATCCCAACGCATTGTTTTTAATGGCTTTTTATATTCTTATGCACAATTTTATCACTGTGCACCCTGATGCGCCCCATTTTTGAACACAGAGTTATCCACAGGTTGAGTCCCTTTATCAGGCGCTGTGTGCTGTTGCTGCGCCCCTTGGTGTGAGGGGGGCCCTGTGGCATCCTAGCGGCTGTTTATCTCTGGCAGGACGATTTCATGGCCCCTAGCAACCCCCTTATTCTGGTCGACGGCTCCTCTTATCTTTACCGCGCCTTCTTCGCCTCCCAGCAGGCTGATCTGCGCACATCGACCGGTTTGCCGAGCGGCGCCGTCCGTGTCATGGCCAACATGATGCGCAGCCTGCGCAAGCAATATCCTGACTGTCATGTGGCCGTGGTGTTTGATGCCAAGGGCAAGACCTTCCGCGACGACATCTATCCCGAGTACAAGGCGACCCGCGCCAGCATGCCGGACGATCTGCGCAGCCAGGTTGCCCCGATCCACCAGATGATCAAGGCGATGGGTTTCCCCTTCCTGATGGTGGAGGGGGTTGAAGCCGACGACGTGATCGGCACCCTGGCCCGCCAGGCGACCGAGAAGCAGCTGCCGGTGCTGATCAGCACCGGTGACAAGGATATGGCGCAGCTGGTCTCCGACCATGTCACCTTGATCGACACCATGAAAGATGTGAAGACCGATCGGGAAGGGGTGATCGAGAAGTTCGGCGTACCGCCCGAGCTCATCATCGACTATCTGGCCCTGATGGGGGACAAGGTCGACAACATTCCCGGCATGACCGGTGTCGGCGAGAAGACCGCACTGGCCCTGCTGCAGGGGATTGGCAGCATCGACGAGATTGCCGCCAACCTCGATAAGGTAGCTGCCCTCGGCTTCCGTGGCTCCAAGGCGTTCGCCGACAAGTTCCGCGAGCAGGAGGAGCAGGTTCGTCTCTCCTATCGACTGGCGACCATCAAGACCGATGTCGAGCTGGAACAGAGTCTGGAAGAGCTGTTGCTCAAGCCGGTCGACAAGGAGTCCCTGCTGGCGGTCTATCGCGAATACGAACTGCGCAACCTGATCAAGGAGCTGGAATCCGGTGGTGAAGAGGGCAGCGAGAGCACCGGACAGGACGAAGCTGGCGATGAGAGCGCCGCTCCGGTTGCCTCCATCGAAACCGACTACCGCTGCATTCTGGACGAAGCCGAGTTTGACGGCTGGCTGGAACAGCTGAAAGCGGCACCGCTGTTTGCCTTCGATACCGAAACCACCAGTCTCGACTATATGGAGGCGCGGATCGTCGGCGTCTCCTTCGCGGTTGAAGCGGGCAAGGCTGCTTATGTACCGTTTGGCCACGACTATCTAGGGGCACCGGCACAGTTGAGTGAAGCCGTGGTGCTCGGCAAGCTCAAGCCGCTGCTTGAAGACCCGACCCGTCTCAAGGTGGGGCAGAATCTCAAGTACGATCGTAACGTGCTGCTCAACCATGACATCGATCTGCAGGGCATCGCTTACGACACCATGCTCGAGTCCTACGTGCTCAACTCCACCGCCAGCCGCCACGATATGGATTCGCTGGCCAAGCGTTATCTCGGAGTCGAGACCATCTCGTTTGAAGATATCGCGGGCAAAGGGGTGAAACAGCTCACCTTCAACCAGATCGAGCTGGAGCAGGCGGCCCCTTATGCGGCGGAAGATGCCGATATTACTTTGCGCCTGCACCAGACCCTGTGGGGTCAGCTGGAGGCCGTGCCGGGCCTTGCCAAGGTATTCAGCGAGATCGAACTGCCCCTGCTGCCAGTGCTGGCGCGGATGGAGTTGCTCGGCACCACCATCGATCCCAAGTTGCTGCACCAGCAGAGTCAGGAGATCGAGCTGCGCTTGGCAGAGCTGGAGAAGCAGGCCCATGAGCTGGCCGGGCAGGAGTTCAACCTCTCCTCGCCCAAGCAGCTTGGGGAGATCCTCTTCACCAAGCTGGGCCTGCCGATCATCAAAAAGACTCCGAAGGGTGCGCCGTCTACCGCAGAAGAGGTGCTGGCCGAGCTGGCGGAGACCTATGAGCTGCCGCAACTGCTGATGGAGCACCGTGGGCTGGCCAAGCTCAAGTCCACCTACACCGACAAGTTGCCGCTGATGATTAAGCCCCGGACCGGGCGGGTACACACCTCCTATCATCAGGCGGTAGCGGCTACGGGCCGTTTGTCATCATCTGATCCCAACCTGCAGAACATCCCGGTGCGCAACGAGCAGGGGCGCCGGATCCGTCAGGCCTTTATTCCGAGCTCTGGTTACAAGCTGGTGGCGGCGGACTACTCCCAGATCGAGCTGCGTATCATGGCGCACCTCTCCGGTGACAAGGGGCTGCTGACCGCCTTTGCCGAGGGCAAGGACATCCACAAGGCGACCGCCGCCGAGGTGTTTGGCGTAGAGCTTGATGCGGTGACCAGCGACATGCGCCGCAGCGCCAAGGCGATCAACTTCGGCCTTATCTACGGCATGAGTGCCTTCGGTCTGGCCAAGCAGCTGGGGATCGGTCGTGCCGAAGCGCAGAAGTACATGGATCTCTACTTCGAGCGCTACCCGGGCGTGCTGGAGTATATGGAGCGCACCCGTCAGCAGGCGGAAGCCCAGGGGTATGTCGAGACCCTGTTTGGTCGTCGCCTCTATTTGCCGGATATCAAGTCCCGCAACGCCGGTCTGCGCAAGGCTGCCGAACGGGCCGCCATCAACGCCCCGATGCAGGGCACGGCCGCCGATATCATCAAACGCGCCATGATCAACGTGGACAGCTGGATCCGCGGTATCGAGGATGAGTCGATCCGCATGCTGATGCAGGTACACGATGAACTGGTGTTCGAGATCCGCGAAGAGAAGCTGGAGGAGTACATCGCCATCATCAAGGAGAAGATGTCGGCCGCTGCCGAACTGCATGTGCCGCTGCTGGTGGAAGCGGGTACCGGTGACAACTGGGATCAGGCCCACTGATTTCCGGTCAGCCGTTTTGCACGGTTATATAGCTATATAAGAAGCGAAGCCCGGCATTATGCCGGGCTTCCTGTTTCTGCCAGCCTTATCAGGTCTCTTGCAGATACTCATCCTTGAGCAGGACATAGTTGTCGGCCGAGGTCTTGAGGAAGGCGATCTCGGCGGGTCTGAGCGGACGAGCCTGTTTGACGGGATTACCTATATATAGAAAGCCCGATTCGAGTCGCTTGCCCGGTGGCACCAGCGAACCTGCGCCGATCATCACATCATCTTCAACCACGACGCCATCAAGCAGAATGGCACCCATGCCGACCAGTACCCGGTTGCCGATGGTGCAGCCGTGCAGCATCGCCTTATGGCCGACCGTGACATCTTCACCGATCAGCAGCGGATAGCCGGTCGGGTTGCTGGCGCTCTTGCGAGTCAGGTGCAGCACAGTGCCGTCCTGAATATTGCTGCGGGCGCCGATGCGGATATGGTTCACATCCCCCCGTGCCGCCACCATGGGCCAGATGCTGGCATCATCGGCCAGTTCGATATCGCCCACCAGTGTTGCGCAGGGGTCTACATACACCCGTTTGCCCAGTTGCGGGAATTTTCCCTTGTAGGGTCTCAGTCGCAAGTCCATCTTGGCCTCCTTGTTTTCGGCCATTCTAGCAATCCGAAGGGTGTTTCTGTGGATAAGTTTGTATAAAAGCTGTGTTTGGATATGAATAACTAAAAAAGTGCCCTTTTTTGCAATTTTATTGCCGATAAGGGGTTGCCAGAAAGAATCTGTTC